>QEVT01000453.1 GCA_003576755.1 bacterium
GGCGCCGTGGTCGAGGCGATCCGGTCGGTCGTGGCGGGCGGCGACGCCCGGCGCGCGCCGACGGCGGGGTGAGCCGGACGGCCACCGGTGCCAACCAGAGGCCGCCGGGAGGCCCGCCTTACGGGTCCAGCGTCCCGGCGCGGGGCGGCAGGCCGAGCAGCGGCCGCACCAGGGGGATGCGCAGGATCTCGGGGAACATCTTCTCGATGTCGAGCACCGTGCGGCTCGAGCGGAGGACCACCAGCGAGGCGGCCGCGCCGAACGCGACCGCGACCGGCACGGGCGCGTCGGTGACGATCTGGAGGAACAGCAGGCCCGCCGCCCCGCCGGCGATCGGCGCGTACGCCCGCCCGAACCGCGGGTCGAACAGCCGGATGCCGGTGCCGAGGCGCAGGCCGGCCTGCTTGAGCACGTTGAACACCACCAGCGTCGCGCACGTCCCCACCGCGGCGCCGATGGCGCCGTAGCGCGGGATGAGGAGCAGCCCGGCGGCCACGTTGAAGAGCGCCGTGGCGACGTTGACGGCCACGACGTAACGGACCTTGCCGAAGACCTTCAGCGTCAGCCCGTTCTGACCCAGCGCCGCATTGAAGTAGTAGCCGAGCGACAGGAGCGCGAGGAACACCCACGAGTCGGCGTAGCGCGCGCCGTAGAGCAGCTCGGTCACGGGCCTGGCCAGCGCGAACGTGGCGGCGAAGACCGGGAACGACATCACGGCGATCCACGTGGCGTTGCGCCAGTACAGCTCGTTGATGCCCGACCGGTCCTCGCGGGCGAACATCCGCGCCGCCGCCGGCGTGAAGAGCAGCCCGAAGCTCGACAGCACCACCTGGTTGAGGCGCGCCGCGGGGTAGACCACCCGGTAGGCCGCGACGACCTCGGTGCCGTGGAAGTGGCCGAGGATCAGGGTGTCCATCGACGCCATCGACGTGTAGACCAGCTCGGAGCTGAGCAGCGGCACGGTGAAGGCCAGCACCTCCCCGACCGGGTAGCGCACGTCCTTGGCGCGGAAGTGCTGGAGCAGGCCCGTCCCGGCCAGCTCGCGCGCCAGCACCACCGTGTAGATCGCGATGCCCAGCGCGCCGGCGAGCACGTAGCCGCTGGCCAGGAACGCCGCGTCGCTGCCCCACGCGACCAGGACGAGCACGACGGCGAGCTTGAGCGCAGGGCCGACGACGTGCTTGCGGAAGAAGATCGCGCGCGGGTTGGCGAACACGGCGAACAGGCCGACGAGCACCTCGTCGAACGCCTGGATCGGCGCGAGGAACACCAGGATCACGAGGAGCTGCACGGCCAGGGGGTCGTCGATCAGCGTGCCGCCGATGAACCCCTGCAGGCCGAGCACGGCGACGACGACGGCGACGCCCAGGCCGATGACCGACCCGACGACCATGACGATGGCGCCGAACAGCCGCGGGTAGTCCTCGCGCTCGTGGTAGATCGGCACGAAGCGCGTGATGGCGCGGTCGAGCCCGAAGGTCGCCAGGCTCTCGCCCATGGCGACGAACGTCAGCGCGTAGCTGAACGCGCCGAACTCGCCCTGGGTCAGGTGGCGCACGATGAGCACCTGCACGACGAAGTTGACCCCCATCGACAGGAAGCGCCCCACCAGCAGCAGGCTGGAGCCGCGGATCTGCTTCTTGGTCGAGGCCGGCTGGTCGGTGTGGGTCATGGGGCAAGGTGGGCGGTGTGGGCGTGTCGGCCCCGTCGGGATCGGCGGGCCTGGCCGCGGCGCGGCGTGCCGTCGCGTGCGGTGATACGACGCGCCCCGGGGGCGATTGGATACGCCGCCGGCGCCGCGTGCGCTAGCGGTTGCGGCACGCCGGCAGGAACAGGTCCTGGTACACCGGCCCCGTGCGCGTCGGGGTGCGCGTGGCCGTGGCGCCGCCCGGCGTGGGCCCCGGCGTCGTGGCCGCCGCCGTCGGCGTGCCCGGCCCGGCCGTGCTGCGGGCGGT
>QEVT01000454.1 GCA_003576755.1 bacterium
CGCTGCGCTGGCGGCCGGCCGCACCGGCGCCGCCACGGCCCTGGTGCTGCTCACCGACGGCCGCGCCACCGGCCCCGAGGTCGGCGCCGCGGCGCGGGCGGCCGACGCCGCCCGCCGGTCTGGAACGGCGGTGTACGCCATCGGCCTCGGCGACGACGTCGACCGGGCCCTGCTGCTGCGGGTGGCCGGAGACCCGGCGCGCTACCGCGAGGCGCCGCTTGCCGGGGACCTGGCCCGGGTCTACGCCAACCTGCCGGTCGTCGTGACGGCCTGTCCTTGAGCCGCGCACGGCGGCCGGGCGCCGGTTGCGTCCATGCCCGTGGGGCGCATGGCCGATGTATCATTCGGCCATGCGCCCCACACCTCGCCGGCACGGGACAATCGATGCCGATCGCTAACGCCACCCGGACCTTCGGTGTTATCCCAGGTGCCGGCGCGGAACGCCACCGCCGGCCGATCAGCGGGAACCACCCGAGGGCCCATACGGAATGTTGGAAACAGCAGCGGTGAACCACTCCCATGGAGCTTGGGACACCGGCGCCGTGCTCGAGCGCCGGCTGGTGGAACGCGCCCAGAACGGGGACCACGTCGCCTTCACCCAACTCTATCAACGTTATGTCGATGATGTGTTCGCCTACGTCCAGATGCGCGTCCGCAACGTGGCCGTGGCCGAAGATCTGACGCAGGACATCTTTATGAACGCATTCCGAGCGCTCTCGACCTTCCAGTGGCACGGCAGCTTCGCGCCGTGGCTCTTGCGCTGCGCCCACAACCGGGTGGCCAACCACTGGCGCACGCAGGGGCGGCGGCCCGATCAGGTGGCCTTGCCCGGAGAGGACGACGGCGAAAACCCCACGCCGGAGCTGGCGGGCGACGACGACGACCCGTTCGAGCACATCAGCGTTCGCCTGGGCGCCGAGCGGGTCGACGCCGCCATGGCGTCGCTGACCGACCTGCAGCAGCAGGTCATCGCGCTGCGGTTCGGCGCGGGCTTGAGCCTCGGCGAGACGGCCGACCTCATGGACCGCTCGCAGAACGCGGTCAAGAACCTCCAGCACAACGCGTTGGCCGCCCTGCGCCGCCGGCTCGCGGTCGAGGCGTCGCCGGTATGAACGCCCCGTTGGCCAACGCGCTGCAGGACTGTCTCGAAGCCATCGAGTCCGGGGTCGCGTTCGAGCGCGCGCTGGCCCGCCATCCCGAGCTCGAGGCCGAGCTGCGCCCGCTCCTCACCGCGGCCCGGCTCGTGCGCCGCCACCGCCCGCGGCCGTCGCCGGCGTTTCGCGCACAGTGCCAGGTGGCGCTGGCGCAGCCGCCCGCCGCCGACGGCACCGCGTCGGGCGGCGGGGCGTTCGCGCCCGGCGACCGGCGGGCATGGTGGCGCCCGTTCGTCGCACGGCTCGCCGGATCGGCCGTCGCCGTCGGCCTGCTGCTCGGCGGCACGGTGCTCGCGTCGGCCAACAGCCGTCCCGGCGACCTGTTGTACGCCGTGCGCCGCGGCGCCGAGCGCATCCGCGAGGTCACCGCGCAGGCTTGGGCGCCGGTGGCCACGGGCGTTCACCTCCTGGTCGCACCGCCCCAGCCCCCGGCGACGGCCGACACGGCCGTCGCTGCGACGACGGCCAGCGCCACGGTCGACACGCGCGGCCAGGCCGACCGCCGTCAGGCCACCCCGCGGCCGGCCGTGGGGCCCGTGGCCCGCGCGGACGCGGCGGCTGACGGATCGGACGATCGGCCTGCCTCGCCGCGCACCGCGGGCGCCGCGATGCCGCCGGCCGCCGGCGAGGAATCGGCTCCCGGGGACGGAGACACGGACGGCGGCGCGCCCGGCACCCCTGGTGCGCCCCCCGACGCCGGCACGGCAGGGCCGCCCGCGCCGCCTTGGGCCCGCCCGCCTGGCGAACCGGGGCGGCACGGGCGGGGTGGCGACCGGCGCGGCGCCGGTCCGACG
>QEVT01000455.1 GCA_003576755.1 bacterium
CGCCCGCCGCCGGCGCGGATCCTTGTGCCTCCGCCGTCGGCGGCGCCATCGGCGACGCCGTCGGGCTGGGCGTCGCGGTCGGCAGGACCGGCGTCTCGGTCGCGGTCGGCAGCGGCGTCGCCGTCGGCGGCTCGGTCGGCGCCGCGGTCGGCGGCACGGCCGTCGGCGGCGCCGCGAGCACGTCGTCGATGCCCTCGTACCACCCCAGGTCCATCACCCAGACGTAGCCGTACGACATCCGCGCCGCGCCGACGCCGACCTCGCGGAACTTCGGGTCGAGCATGTTGGCGCGGTGCGGCGGGTCGTCCATCAGCCACTGGAAGCCGTCGTCGAGGTGCTGGCGGGCGACGAAGTTCTCGCCGATCCGCAGCCCGGCGCGCCCCGCGCCGTAGCCGGCGTCGATGGCGCGTTGCTTGGCCTTGCGGCCGTCCGACCCGGTGTGCGAGTACATCGTGTGGGCGGCGATGTCGCGCGCGTGCTCGAAGGCGATGCGCGTCAAGATCGGGTTGACCCGGTACGGCGCGAGCCCGTTGTCGCGCCGCACCTCGTTGAGGCGCGTCAGCATCACCTCGGCCAGGGCGACCGAGTCGTCGCCGGCCTGGGCGCCGGCCGGGGCGGGGCGGAGGACGGCGGCCGCCGCCAGCGCCACCGCCGTGGCGAGGCAGAGGCCCGCCGCGAGCACGCGCGGGCGGAACATGCTGGGCATGATGGGCTCCGTTCGAGGGGTGTCGATACAGCGGCCGTCGGGCTGCCCGGAACGCGGCAACCGGAACGCGGCGATGGAGGATACTCCCGATGGGTCACGCGGGCAACGCGATGGCGCGCAGCACCGCCAGCGCGTGCCCCTTGGCGTCGCGCCCGCCTTCGCCGGCCGGGCCGACGCACGCCGGGCAGCCGAGCGCGCACGGGCAGTCGGCGATGAGGTCGCGCCCCGCCGCCACGAGCCGGTCGTGGAGGCCGTACAGCGCGGCCCCGAAGCCCACCCCCGCCGCCGCCCGCTCGTAGATCGCCACCGTCGGCCGGCCGGTCCACGGCGCGTGGCTCTCGGCCGTGACGCCGAGATCGCGCGCGTCGCACATCAGGAACAGCGGCGCCAGGTGCGCCAGGGCGTAGCCGACGCCCGAGAGCCCGCCGTGCAGGCCCAGCGCCCGCTCGGCCGTCCGGTGGCAGCCCGGGCACAGCGTGATCAGGTTCTCGAGGACGTTGGCCTCGCGGTAGCGCTCGTTCTCGCCCTTGACCCAGCCGAACTGCCGGAACGGCCGGATGTGGTGGACGTCGTGGCTGCGCCCGTCGCGCTCCGGCGCGTCGCACATCCGGCACCGGAAGCCGTCGCGCGCCCGGGCCCGCGCCGCCTGCTCCCGCCAGCTCGGGCCGCGGTCGGTGAGGGGGTCGAAGTCCCACCGACCGATCGCGCGCAGCCCCTCGAGCGTCGCGTCGTCGAGCGTGAACCAGTAGCCGCCGGCCACGTGGGCCTGCTCGGGCAGGTCGATCGCGCCCCAGCCCACGGTCTCGTGGGTCCGGAAGCGGATCCGCCGGTAGCCCGTGGCGCGCGTGCGCACCTCGAGCTCGCCGTGGCAGACCCGCACCCCGTGCCCGTCGTGCTCGGCGAGCGTGCGCAGCGGCGTCAGGTCGGTCCGCGCGCTGGCGCGGGTGTAGGTCGCCCCGTCGGCCGGCGCCACGACCGCCCGGCCGGCCTCGAGGTCGAGCGCCACCACCTGCCAGGCGCGGCCGTCGTGGAGGTACACGGCGCCGGGATGCACCGTCACCGGCGCCGCCGCGGGCTCGACGGTGCCGAGGACGTCGAAGCGGTCGTCCGCGGCGGCGGCGCCCGGCGCGGGAGGCGCCCCGGCGCCCCCGGCCATCCCCGCGAAGGGCGGCGTCGGCCCGGCCGCGCCGGGTTCCGCCGACCACGCCACGGCCGCGCCGGCATCCTCCCCC
>QEVT01000073.1 GCA_003576755.1 bacterium
GGCCGCTGCAGGCCACCGCCGCCGGCCCGTCGCAGCCGGGGCCGCACGCCCCGGGGGCGCCCCACGCCAGCAGCACGGCCTTGCCCGCCGCCGCGGTCGGGTTGACCACGTCGACGAACGCCTCGCAGGCCGTGGCGCTCCCCAGGCCGGTGAGCGCCGCGAGGTGGACCTCCGGCGGGCCATCCGAGCGCGGCCAGGCCGACGGTGGCGCCGCCGACGTGTCGGGCGGGCAGCCGGGATCGCCGAGCACCGGCGCGAGCGCGGACGCCGCCGCCGGGCCGAGCGGGACGCCCGTCGAGATCGAGAGCTCGTCGCCCGGCGCGTCGGACCGCCCGAAGTCCAGCACGGCGCCGTGCCGCTGCACCGCCGTCGCCGCCAGGCCGACGACGCTGCGGACGTATCGGCCGGTGGCGCTGACGACGTCGTGGTGCCAGCCGGTGGCGCTGACCAGCGCGCTGCCGACGAACGCCGCGCCCAGGTGCCCCCACCCGGCGAGGTCGATGTAGTCCACCTGCCCCGCGTGGATGCGCTGGCAGACGGTATCGACCCACCCGTTGGCATCGACGAGGTAGACGGCGTAGTCGGTGTGGCCCCGCTTGTGGACCAGGTTCGTGACCGCGAGCTCGGTGTGCCGGCCGGCGGCGGCCGCCGTCCGCCCGACGCGCGGCACGGCGACGAGCCCGATCCCGCTCGCCAGCCCCCCGTCGCCCGCGCCGACGCCCGTCGTGCCGTCACCGTACTCGCCGGCGACGAAGCCCTCGTGCTCGCCCAGCATGGCATACGCGGCGGCCGACACGACCTCGGTGCGCTGCTCGTCGCTGTACTTCAAGAGCGTGACGATGCCGGCGATGGCGGGGGATGTCTCCGCCGGCTCGTCGGGCGTCCACCACGGCAGGCTGACGGCGCGCACGCTGCCCGCCCAGCTCCCCGGGATGCGCGCGGCGACCGGCAGGAAGAACGTCTGGCTGCCGCGTGGGCACACCCAGTCGACGAGCGTCGTGATGATGTCGCCGGAGCGGTCGTAGAAGTAGACCTTGACCTTGGCGTTGTGGACCTGGCTCAGGTTCATCACCTGCACGCCCGTGTCCCATCCCTGGTACTCGCTGTAGAACAACGGCCCGTACGCCACGCGGCTGTACGTCGACGACGGGCTGTCGCCCGGGCGCACCGGGTCGGCGCGAACCACCGGCGGCAGCACGCCCTCGTAGGTCGTCAGCGTGTCGCGGCCGGCGGTGTCGACCGTCACGGCCAGCGGCCCGCTCGCCCGGATCCACGCGCTGCCCTGCCAGCCCGGTCCGACGCAGTCCGCAGCGTGCAACGGGTGGCTCTCGCCCGGCGCCAACGTCAGGATGTCGCAGATCCGCGCGTGCAGGCAGTCGTCCTGGGCCTTGAACCACACCTCGACGCTGGCGCACTGCGAGCCGGCGTTTTGGAGGTACACCGTGCTGTCCAGCCCCGCCATGCCGGCCTGGACCAGCGGCGCGTGGGCGACGTGGCCGCCGGCGAGCGGGTCGAACGGCGACAGCTCGGTCACCCCGCGGTAGCCCGCGCCCGCCGCCACGCCGGGCGACACGTCGCCCGGGCAGACGCGCTGGACGTCGACCGCCAGCGGCGCGCCCGCCGCCCGGTCGAGCGGCACGCCGCCCCACGCCGCCCCGCGGTGGTAGGCGGCCTTGAACGCCCCGTACGCCGCGCAATCGGCCCCGACCCCGAACAGCAGCCGCTCGCACATCGCGTCGGCGACCACGTCGTCCGGCCCGCCAAGGTCGATGCCGACCTCCGACGCGCGCCGGGCGGTGAAGCTGAAGACCACGCCGCCGTGCGCCGTCGGCGGGATGTCGCCGGCCGCCATCAGCCAGGCGCCGCCCGGCCGCAGCAGACCGGTGCACACGACCTTGAGCGGCGCGGCGCAGCCCGGGCCGCACGCCCCGCGCGCGCCCCAGAACACCGCGACCGCCTTGCTGGGCTCGGTTCCAAGGCTCTGGATGCTCAGGTCGCTCCGGCACACCGCGTCGGCGCCGATGGCCTGCAGCGCCGGCAGGTGCACCGGCGGCGCGGCGGGCACGGGCAGGTCGTCGGCCGCCGCCAGCGTCGGCCGCGGCGTCGGGCTGGGACCATCGGTCGGCAGCGGCGTCGGGGTGGCGGAGGCGCGCGGCGGGCGCGTGACGACGGCCGTCGGCGTGGGCGTCTCGCGGCGCGGCGCCGACCAGCCGGGGCACAGGAGGCCCGCGAAGTCCACCGCCGCGACCGCGTCCGCCCCGTCGGCGGGGTAGAACGGCACGCCGAGCCCGCCGACCGACACGTCGCCGGGCGTGTCGGCGTCCACGGCCGGCGACCAGGCCGGGCGCTCGGCAGTCATGGCGCCCAGCCCGACCAGGTTCTTGACGAACGCCCCCGACGGCGAGAACACGTCGTGCTCCCAGAACCCCGCGCTGATGACCGCGCTGCCGGCGAAGCCGGCGTTGACGAACCCCCACGTCGCGAGGTCGATGTACTCCGTTTGCCGTGCGTGCAGCTTCAGGCAGACGAAGTCCAACAGCCCGTTCTGGTCGTACAGGTACAGCGCGAGGTCCGTGAAGCCCGGCTTGGCGACCAGGTTCTGGATCGCCATCTCCGACATCCCCCCCCGACCGTCGCGGTCCTTGACCAGCCCGGGGATGGCGACGAGCCCCACGCCGCCCGCGAGCCCGCCCGAGCCGCCGTCCGGCGCGTCGAAGCCCGTCGACTCGGCGATCATCGGCGCAAAGAAGCCCTCGCTCGTCACCGTGTCCGCAGTACGGCGCGTGGCCTCGACCACACCGAAGACGTCGGGGGGCGTCACCCGGCCGGCGCCCGGCGTCCACCACGCCTGGCTCTCGACGATGGCCGATCCCAACCAACTGTCCGGCAACCCCCCGACCCCGGCCAGGTCGACGACCTGGCTGCCGCCGGGGCAGACGCGTTGGACCACCGTCGTGACGACGTCGCCCGACCGGTCGACGAAGTACACCTTGACCTCGGCCTCGGTATCCCGGCTCCCATTCTGGACGTGCAGCCGCGACGACCAGCCGCCGAGCTGGCGGTAGACGAGCGGCGCATACGCGGTCGCGCTGTCCGGGCCGAGCAGCGGTGCGCCGGTCGCGTTGTCGAGCCGGCGTGCCGGCAGCGCCGCGTAGCTCGAGAGCGCGTCGCCGGCCCACGTGTCGGCCATCACCGCCAGCGGCTGGTCGCCGTCGACCCACGCCGCCCCGTCGGTGTCGTCCGGCCCGACGCACGACGTGAGGTCCACGCGCTCGGCCGCCCCGGGCGCCAGCGCCAGGCGCGCGCAGCGCCGCGGCTCGTTGCAGCGGTCGGGAGCCCGGTACCACACCTCGACCGTCGCGCATTCGGCCCCGGCGTTCTGGACGCGGATCAGCGTCGGCCGCTCGCGGGCGCCGGACGCTGCCGGCAGGTGGTAGCGGAACGCCCCCGCTGCGTCCGCCGCGCCGAGGTCGTAGCCGTTCACGCCGGTGTAGTCCGCCCGGCCGGTCAGGTTGCCGTCGGTGGGGTTGGGGCAGCGCCGCGTGACGTTTACGGCCAGCGGGGCGCCATAGATCCGCGCCTGTGGAACCCCACCGAAGGCACTGCCGGAATGGTAGGCCGTGAGGAACCGCCGGTAGTCGTCGCAGTCGCCCACGATCCCGAAGAACAGCGTTTCGCACATGAAGTCCGCGGCCACGTCGTCGAAGCCAAGGTCGTCGGCCAGCCCGAGCTCGGCCAGCGTGCGCGCGGTGTAGCTGACCACCAGCCCGCTGGCAGAGCCGGTCGGGATCTGCGAGCCGACGAAGTTCCACGTGCGCCCCGGCGCGAGCAGGCCCGAGCACTCGACCTTCAGCGGGCCGCGGCACTGCGGCGGGCAGGCGTCGCCCTCGGCATCCCACGTGACCAGCACCGCCTTGGACCGATCGGCGCCCATGCTCTGGACAGCCAGCACCGTCTGGCATGCGAGGCTGCCGGCAAACACCGTCATCCCCGGCAGGTACGCCAGCCGGCTCGCCGCGCGCCCCACCGGCAACCGGGCGTCGCGCGCCACCGGCGGCGGTTCGGGCGTCGGCGAAGGGCCGGCCGTCGGCGGCAGGGTCGGCCGCGCCGTGGCGGTCGCGCGGCGCGTCGCCGCAGGCGTGGCGGACGCCTGGGCCGGGCGGCCGGGACAACGGAGGCCCGCACCGGCCGGAATCACGCCGGCACGCGCCCCGTCGATCGCGAAGAACGCCTGGCCGAGCCCCCCGGCCGACACGTCACCCGGCCGGTCGTGGTCGACCGCCGGCTGGCCGGGACCGCCCCGCGACGCGAACGGCCGCTCGATCACCACCGCCCCGAGCCCGACCAGGCGCTTGACGAAGGCACCGGTCGGCGAGAACACGTCGTGCTCCCAATGCTCCGCGCTGATGACCGCGCTGCCCACGAACCCCGCGTTGACGAACCCCCACGTCGCCAAGTCGATGTACTCGACCTGTCGCTGGTGCAGCTTCTGGCACGTGAAGTCCAGGAGCCCGTTCTGGTCGTAGAGGTAGATCGCGAAGTCGGTGAACCCCGGCCGCGTCACGAGGTTGTGGATGGCCAGCGCCGTCGTCGGGCCGTCGGCACCACCAGCCAGCTTGACCAAGCGCGAGACCGCGATCAAGCCGGCGCCGCCGGTGGGCGCGTCGAAGCCCGTCGCCTCGGTCACGAGCGGGGCCATGACGCCTTCCGACACCGGCACCGCATCAGTCGCTCGGATCAGCTCGGCCACGCCGCGGATCTCGGGGTCTGGCCTGCCAGACTGGGGCAGGGCCAGGCTCTGGACAAGCGCGGAGCCGACCCAGCCCCCCGGCAGGTCGTCGACGCCGGCGAGGTCGAACACCGCGCCGCCCCCGGGGCAGACCACCTGCGTGTGCGTGGCGACGACGTCGCCGCCGCGATCTTGGAAGGACGCCTTGACCTGTGCCGGGTCGACCAGGCTGACATTCTGCACGTGGATCCGCGTCGTCCACCCCTCGAACGCCTGGTAGACCAACGGCGCGATGGCCGTCGTGCTCGGCCGCGCCGAGATCGCGCCGCCAGGCGCCCCGTCGGCTCCCGGCAACGCCGCGTAGCTCATCAACGCGTCACCGGCCCAGGCATCGACCACCACCGCCAGCGGCTGCGTGCCGCGCACCGTCACCGTGCCCGCCGTCTCGGACGCCGCCACGCATGCCGACAGGTCGACCACCCGTGTCACGCCCGGTGGTATCGCCTCGACGGCGCACGGCGTCGCGCGCGGGGCGTCGCACGCCCCGGCAGGGCGGAACACGACGTCCACCGACGCGCACTCCGTGCCGGCGTTCTGGACGCGCAACAGCGTCCGCTCGCCCGCCCGGCCCACCCGCACCGCCGGGGCGAACGCCGTGAAGCCCCCGGCGGCGTCCGCCGCCCCGAGCGCATGGCCGTTCACGCCCGCGTACGACGCCCGCCCGGTCCGCCCGTCGCCCGCGGGGTGCGGGCAGTCCCGCACCACCTCCACCGCCATCGGCGCGCCCCGGGCCTCGGCCTGCGGGATGCCCTGGAACGCATCGCCGGCGGCGAACGCCTTCAGAAAGCGCCGGTAGTCGTCGCAGTCGCCCACCACCCCGAAGAACAGCGCCTCGCACATGGCGTCCGCCACGATGTCGTCGAATCCCAGATCGACGCCGATCTCGCTCAGCTTGCGCACGTTGAACGAGACCACCAACCCACCCGCGGAGCGCGTCGGGAGCTGGCCCCGGGCGAACGTCCACACCGCGCCCGGCATGATCAGCCCCGAGCACTCGACCTTCAGCGGCCCGCGGCACTGGGGCGGGCAGGCATCGGGCTCGGCGTCCCACGTGATGATCGTCGCCTTGGACGGCTCGGCTCCGACGTTCTGGACCGTGACCGCCGCCGTGCACGCCACGGAAGCGTCAAACGGCAGCAACGCCGGCACGAACGCCATCCGCGCCGCCGCACGCGGATCGCCTCCCGCCGCCTGGTCCACCCCCGCCGCCTCTGACAAGGACCCGGACCCGTTGGGGGCGGGTTTGAAACCTGCCCCTGCACCCCCCGGCATCCCCGCGCCATCGCCGCCCCACCGCCCCGCAACCATTCCAACCAGCGCCAAGGCCGCGACCCCGGCCACGACCCCCCAACGAATCGCGAGCATTTCGAACCTCCTGATGCGCAGCGGCCAGTCCCGGACGGCGGGCGTGCGGGGATAGTGACACAGCATCCCCCCGCCGGGTTAGACGGCCCCTCCCCCCGCCTGTCCGTCCGCAGCCAGTCCACCGCGCCCCGCCTCCCGCCGAACCGAACCTCCCCTCCATTCAGCCCCACCCGCCCCCGTTCAGCCCCCAGTTCCTCCCCACCCACACTACAATTGACCCCACACCGCCACGACCCGGAGCCACCCTTGAACCCGACGCCAACCCCGACCACCCAACCCCCGCCCCCACCCTACGACGCCCTTCTCGTCGTCTCCTTCGGCGGCCCCGAGGGCATGCCCGACGTCATCCCCTTCCTCGAGAACGTCCTCCGCGGCCGCAACGTCCCCCGCGCCCGCCTGGACGAAGTCGCCGAGCACTACGCCCACTTCGACGGCGTCAGCCCCCTCAACGCCCAAAACCGCGCCCTCATCGCCGCCCTCACCACCGAGCTCCGCGCCCACGGCCACACCCTCCCCGTCTACTGGGGCAACCGCAACTGGAAACCGTACCTCGCCGACACCGTCCGCCAGATGCGCGACGACGGCATCCGCCACGCCCTCGCCTTCGTCACATCCGCCTACAGCTCGTACTCCGGCTGCCGGCAGTACCGCGAGGACCTCCAGCGCGCCCAGGCCGAAGCCGGCCCCGAAGCCCCCGCCATCCACAAGCTCCGCGCCTTCTACAACCACCCCGGGTTCATCGAGCCCATCGCCGACGGCCTGCGCGCCGCCCTCACCCAGCTCCCGCCCGACCGCCGCGCCGCCGCCCACGTCGCCTTCACCGCCCACAGCCTCCCCATGGCCATGGCCCGCACGAGCGCCTACGAAGCCCAGCTCGCCGAGGCCTGCCAGCTCGTCGCCGCCCGCGCCGCCGTCCCCGCCGAGCGCTGGCGCCTCGTGTACCAGAGCCGCAGCGGCCCGCCACACCAGCCGTGGCTCGAACCCGACATCGGCGACCACCTCCGCACCTTGCACGCCGCCGGCGTGCGCGACGTCGCCGTCACGCCGATCGGGTTCACCTCGGATCACATGGAAGTGCTGTACGACCTCGACCACGAAGCCCGCGCCATCGCCGCCGAGCTGGGCATCGCGGCGGTCCGCACCCCCACCCCCGGCACCGACCCGCGCTTCGTCGCCATGATCCGCGAGCTCGTCGAAGAGCGCCTGACCCCCGCCCCGACCCGGCGGTGGCTCGGCCAACGCGGCCCGCTGCCCGACCAGTGCCCCGCCGACTGCTGCCTGTACGACCCCGCCGTCAGCGCGATCCCGGCCCCAGGTCGAACGCGATGAGCCGGTGGCGCAGCGCCAGCGTCACCGCCTCGGTGCGCGAGGCTGCGCCGAGCTTGTCGAAGATGTGCGCCAGGTGCGCCTGCGCCGTGCGCTCGCTGATCCCCAGCGCGTGGCCGATCTCGCGGTTCGTCCGGCCGCCGGCCACGAGCGTCAGCACCTCGCGCTCGCGCTCCGTCAACTCCACCGGCGCCCCGTCGACCTCCACCCGGCCGCGCCGGACCAGCTTGGCCGTGACCGCCGGGGTAAACACCGACCCACCGCCCGCCACCGTCCGCACCGCGTTGACGATCTCGGCGTCGGTCGCGCTCTTGAGCAGGTAGCCCTGCACGCCGATCTCGGCCAGCGCCCACACGTACGGGTCGTCGTCGTGGGCCGTGAGGATCACCACCCCGCACGCCGGCCACCGTTCGCGCAGCGTGCGCGCCGTCTCCACCCCGTTCGCGCCCGGCAGGTTGATGTCGAGCAGGACCACGTCCGGCACGCCCACGTCGAGGCACGCCAGCGCCTCGTCGGCTGAGCCCGCCTCCGCCACCACCTGCAGGTCGGGCTGGCCGGACAACGCCGAGCGGATGCCCTGCCGGTAGAGCGGGTGGTCGTCGACGACCAGCACGGTGATCGGGTTCATGGGGAAGCGCGGTTCCTGGAGCGGTCCGCCGATGATACGCGATCGCGCCCACCGCGCAAACCCTGCTGCGGCCGCGCCCCGATCCGCGGGCGGGAGCTCCGCGCCATCCGCCGCACCGCCGCCCGGCTGGGCCGATCCCCGCGCCCGCCGCTATCATCCGCGCCATGGACCGCACGCCTCCCGCCCCGCTGCCATCGCCCGCTCCGGCCGACCTGCCCCAGGTGTGGGGCACGCTGTGCGACGCCATCCTCGCCATCGCCGCGGAGCACGAGCTCGAGACCGTGCTGCACGCCATCCTCGACCATGCCCGGTCGCTCACCGGCGCCCGCTACGCCGCCTTGGGCGTGCCCGACGCCGGCGGCGTGCGCCTCGAGCGGTTCGTCACCTCCGGCCTGACCGACGACGAGGTCGCCGCCATCGGCCCGCCGCCCGACGGGCACGGGATCCTCGGCGTCGTCATGCGCGAGGGGCGCACGCTGACCCTCGACGACCTGCGCCGCGACGCGCGGGCCGCCGGCTTCCCGCCCCGCCATCCCGCCATGCGCAGCTTCCTCGGCGTCCCCGTCCGCCTCAACCACGCCGTGGTCGGCCATCTCTACCTGACCGACAAGCGCGACGGCGACGCGTTCAGCCCGTCGGACCGGCAGGTCGTCGAGCTGTTCGCCCGCCACGCGGCCCAGGCCATCGCCAACGCCCGCCTGATGCAGCGGCTGGACGCGTCGGAGCGCCGCTACCGCCAGCTCACCGACGACGCGCCCGCGATCATCCTCGCGCTCGACGCCGCCGGGTGCGTGACCTTCGCCAACGCACAGGTGCGCGACGCCGCCGGCGAACCGCCGGAGGCATGGCTCGGGCGGCCGTTGCCCGACCTCGTGGTGCCCGCGGACGCCCCGGTCGTCGAGGCCGCGATCGCGGCGCTCCGCACCGGCGCCGGCCGGCGGACCTTCACGGCGCGGGTGGCGCATGTCGACGGGAGCGTCCGGTCGCTCGACATCAGCCTGGCCTCCGACGACGACGGGCCGTCGGCGCTGCATGGCATCGCCCTCGACGTCTCCGACCGCCATGCGCTCGTCCGCGCCGTGGCCGACCGCACGCGCGAGCGCGACCGCTCGCGCGGCGAGCAGCAGCGCCTCCACCAGCTCGTCGGGCTGATCATCCAGGCGCAGGAGGACGAACGGGCGCGTATCGCCGCCGGCCTCCACGACACCACGGTGCAGACCCTCACGGCCATCGGCCGGCGGCTGCGGAGCCTGGCCGAGCCCGGCGCTCCCGGGGATCCGATCGCCGCGGAGCTGGCCCTTCTGGCCGAGGCCGCCCTCGCCGAGGCCGACGAGGTCCGGCGCCTCAGCCGCAACCTGCGGCCGTCGGTGCTGGACCACCTCGGCCTCGCGGCAGGCCTGCAGCACCTGGCCGGCGAGCTGCGCCACGCCGGCGTCGAGGCGGCGGTCGACATCGCCGGCGACGACGCGGCGCTGGACGACGACACGCGCATCACGCTCTTCCGCGTGGCGCAGGAAGCGCTGACGAACATCCGCCTGCACGGCCAGGCCCGGCACGCCACGGTGACCCTCCGGATCGTGCCGGGCGAGACCACCCTCACCGTCGCCGACGACGGACGGGGCTTCGATCCCGACGCGGCCCGGAACGCCGGCCGGCTCGGGCTGGCGGGCATTCAGGAGCGGGCGGCCCTGCTCGGCGGCACGCTCGACGTCGAGAGCGCACCAGGCGCGGGGAGTCGCGTGACCGTGCGGCTGCCGGGGCGAGGGTGACCGGCCGCCGGCACCCGGCCTCAGGCGCGCCCGGCCACGGCAAGCGCGCCGCTGCTCCGCCCGCCGGCCACGCCGCTCACGGCGCGACGGCCCGCCCCGCCGCCACCACCCCGTCGGCGATCTCGGCATCGGTGGCGGCTTTGGGCAGCCATGCCGCCGCGCCGGCCGCGAGCGCCGCGCCCCGATACGCGTCGTCGTCGTGGACCGAGACCAGCACCACCGCCACCGACGCCCACCGGGCGCGGACCCGGCGGGCGACCTCGAGGCCGTTGAGGCCGGGCATGTGCAGGTCGAGCAGCAGCACGTCCGGCACCAGGCGCCCCACCATGCCCACCGCCGCCGCGCCGTCGGCGGCGTGGCCGACGAGCTCGAGGCGCGGGTCGCCCGCGACGGCCGAGCACAGCTGCTGGCAGGTCAGGGGATGGTCGTCGGCGACGACGACCCGCAGGCGTGGCGGCGGCACGGCGGCACGCATCGGCGGTGGCTCCCTCCCGGTGCGGGCAGTCTAGCCGCGGCGGGCCGGCGGCCGCATCGGCCGATCCGCCACCGGCCGGTCCGCCAAACGGCGGATCGCACCGTCCGTCCACCGCCGCCGGACGGCAAGACGCCCGGGTGAAGCGGGCCCCACCGCGTTCACCCGGGCTGGTCTTGGGGAGGAGGACAATTCGGTTGAAAGCTTCCGTTGCCGTGCAGCGCGCTGTGCAGTCACGCCTGTACGTGCGCCAGTATCCCATGCCCGGATGAACGCGGCATGAGCCCCGCGGGAGAGGTCGTTAAGCGCCCCCGGCGCGCGCGCAAGGACGGCGCCCCGCGCCCACGCCGGGGGCGGTCAGATCACTGTCCCACCCGGCACGGCAGCGCGCCCGCGATGCTGCTGTAGATGCGCTCGAGGTCGCGCGTCGTCGGCGCGCTGTAGAAGCGGTCGGGATCGCCGGCGATGCGGGTCAACAGGCGCGGGTCGACGTCGGCGCCGAAGCCGATGGTGAACACCGTGACGCCGGCACGCCGCGCCGCGGCGGCCGCGTTGAGCGCCTCCTGGTCCGCCGCGCCGTCCTGCCGCCCGTCGGTGAGCAGCACGATCACCGGCGCGTGGCCCGGCTCGCGGCCGGGCCCCGACAGGGCGCCCACCGCCGCGGCGAGCGCGCGGTCGATGCGCGTGCCCTCACCCGTCGGCAGGTTGTCGAGCGCGGCCAGCGCCGCGTCGAGGTCGCCGGTCAGGGCCTGCACCACCGTGGCGTCGGCGTTGAACGCGACGACGCCGGCCCGCGACGGCGGCATCTCGAGGAACCGCAGGAAGCTGCGGGCCGCCTCACGGGTGCGCGTGAGCTTCTCGCCCCACATGCTGCTCGACGTGTCGACCGCCAGCACCACGTCGAACGGCCGGGCCGGCTTGCAGTGGCCGTTGTACAACAGCGGCAGGTACACGGCGATCCGCTCCGGCGGCTCGACGACCGTGATGCGCGGCTCCGGGAAGTCGCGGGTGGCCGGCGCGCCGTCGGCGTCGATGAAGTCGATGTAGGCCAGCTTGTTGGTCGGGACGGTGCCGACCGTGTCGGCCCGCACACGGTACCGGGCCGTCCAGCCGCCCTCGGGCAGCTTGGGGATCCGCCAGATCAGCTCGTCGGCGCGCGCCACGGTGGGCGGCGGCTCGGCCGAGCCCGGCACGTAGCTCACCTCGGCGGAGATGAGGTCGAAGACCTCGAGCGCGGTGATCTCGCCGCGCCGCCCCACGGCGCCAGCCACCGACCGGTAGGCCGCCGTCAGGTCGCCCGACGTCGGCGCCGGGAAGTACAGCTCGGGGCGGCTGGCCATCGTGCGCAGCGTGGTGGTGGCGTTGCTGTTGAGGCCGAGGCCGATGGTGATGATGGTGGTGCCGGCCGCCTTGGCCGCATCGGCCGCCGTCACCGGCGAGCCGCCGGTGGGGGCGTTGTGCTCGCCGTCGGAGAGCAACACCAGCACCGGCGTCGCGTCGGCGCGATGGCGCGGCCCGGCCAGCTCGCCCTGGGCGGTGTTGACGGCGGCGGTGATGTTGGTCCACAGGCCGAGGAACGGCGGCGCCGGGATGCGCAGCAGCGCATCTCGCACCGCCGCGCCGTCCGACGACAGCGCCTGGGCGACGCTGGCGCCCGACTCGAACGGGACGATGGCCACCTGGTTCTCGGTGAAGTCCACGAGGTCGAGGAACAGGCTGGCCGCCTGGATCGTCGGCTGCCACGTCCCGTTGTCGCCCTGCGACGCCGAGCGGTCGATGGCGAGCACGATGTCCGCCCGGCCGCCGCCGCCGGCGTCGTCGGGGCACCGGCCGGTGACGGTGAGGACGATCTCGACCTCCTGCCCGCGGTACACCTCGGTGGGCCGGGCGATCTTGTCGGTGAAGACGTCGCACACGCCTTCGGGGGCCGCGGGGCGCGCCGCCGCCGCGGGCATGGTGGGCGCGATGGCGGCCACAGTCAGCGCGAGGGCCAGCGTGGCCCGTCGCGCGGCGAGGCGCGCCAGGTCGGGGTGGGGGGATCGGAGCTTGCGTGGGATGAAGGAGAAGGATGCCATCGAGCAGACCTCCCATCGGGATGAAGACAGACCGGGTGAGGGCTGGCGGCGCGCCGGCGCCGCGTGGCGGTAATCTTAGCGGCATTGCCGGCCGATGTTCATGCCGCTCTCCCGATTCGCTCACGCGGGGCTCATCCGCGCCGGTTATCATCGGTCCCGCACAGCAGAAGTCCTCCTTGTGCAGACTGAAGAGGGCCCGGGATCTCGTGACAGGGGCGGAACGAGAGACCGGGTCCTTTTCATGTCCACCGGCCCGTCACGGGCGGCTGGCGAGCGGCAGGTAGGCGCGGCCTCGGGCGCCCGGGGTCGGCGGCGGGGTTGGCGACGGCGTCGCCGGCGACGGGCCGCCGCACCGGTTGGCGGCCCGCGGCGACGGCGCAGCGCACGCGGCCCACGGCCCGTCGCCGTCGGGGGCGCGGCCCCAGCTCACGTCGGTCGCCTGCGCGCCGAACGCCACGTGGTCCACGGTCGCCGTCGACGTCGAGAGCAGCACGTCCTCGCCGGACTTGCTGAGCTTGAAGCCGGCGTGGTCGGGCCCCTGATCGGCGTCCTCGTCGCACCAGATCAGCATGAACGCACCCGGCGCGAGCACGACGTCGGGCAGGCGGAACGCCAGCGCGTCGTCGGGATCGTCCGAGAGGTAGTAGTCCGCGAGCGCGATCGGCTGGTCGCCGCGGTTGAAGAGCTCGACCCAATCGTCGAACTCCCCGGCCGGGTCGGCGGCCGTAGCGGCGTTGTCGGCGAGAAGCTCGTTGATGACGAGCGCGCCACCCGGCTGCACCGGCAGCGTCGTGCCGCGCACGGTGTATGTCCACGGGCGGGTCTGGTTGGCGGCCGGGAAGAACGCGGCCTTGCCGTCGGCGACCACGGCCCGGGCGTAGTGGTCGACCACCGCATGCGAGGGCTGTGGCGGGATCGTGGCGAAAAACGTGACGTCGCCGGGCATGAAGGGGACCGTGGCCGGCGGCCCGCCGTCGACGCGGTAGACCAGCTCGAGCTCGGTCGGCCACTGGCTGCCCTCGAAGGCGAGCGCGATCCGCACGGGCTCGGCCGCGGTCGGGGCCACGGGATCGACGACGTGGCTGGCCACGCGGGTGTCGGGCGCCCGCATGTCGTCGCGCCCGATCAGCCACGCCGCGCGGTCGCGGGCCACCGCGAGCAGCCCCGGCACCGGGCGGCCGATGCTCACGTCCTCCCACACGTTGCGCGTGAACAAGTCCAGGGCGTACAACCGGTTGGGGTCGGACGCCACCGACGGCGCGATGCGTGCCTGGTAGGCCTCGACCCGGGCCGTGAGGTCGGCGATGCCGAATGCCTCCGTCAGCAGGGTCCGGTGGTGCGCCAGGTAATCGGCGCGGAAGCGCGGGACGGCGAGCAGCCGCCGGACGAGCGGCCGGGCCGCCGCCTGCTGGCCCGTGGCCATGAGGTACGGGTCGGTCTGGGCCACGGCTTGGCGGTCGCCCGGGTCGATGCCGGCGCCGGGGAACACGCCGAAGCTCTCGTTGACGTCCCAGCTCAGGATGTGGAACCGCGCGTCCGCCTCGGAGCGGTACAGGAAGTAGTTGTGGCCGGCGTAGTAGCTGTCGTAGTTGGTGAACAGGTTGAGCGACGCGAGGTACCACAGCGCGCGGTCGACGTCGAGCACGCGCGCGATGGCGGCCGGGAAGTCGGCGTCGTCCACGCCGCCCTCGGCCACGGGCGCGTCGAGCACACGGATCATCTCGCGCAGGTGGATGTAGGCGGCGTCGCCGGCGGCGTCGGTCTTGAGCTCGTAGGCGCGTCGATACGGCGCCAGATCCTCTCCCAGCCAGCGCAGGTCCGGCCGGCCGCGGCCGGGCTGACCGGGCTGGTCGGGGCGGTCGGGCAGGCGGTCGGGCCCGGCGTCGCCGCGGGGCCGCGGGCGGACCGCG
>QEVT01000074.1 GCA_003576755.1 bacterium
CGTCGACGCGCCGGGCCCCGCGCGTCGCGGGCACGCCGTCGACGGTGACGCCGCCGGCCTCGACGAGCCGCTGGATGCGGCTGCGCGACACGCTCGGCAGCCGGTCGGCCAGGAAGCGGTCCAGCCGCGCGCCGGCGGACGCGGGCGGGACGGTGAGGGTGCGGGTGGCGGTCATCGGCGGCGCCGCGGCCCCGCCGGCGTCAAGCCGCCTCGACGGGCGGGGCGGCCGGCTCGGCCGGCTCGGCCGGCGGCGCGTGCGCGGCGCGCTCGGCCTGCTCGAGCCGCCAGAGCTGCCACATCATGAGGATGACGCCGACCACGACGGCCGAGTCGGCGACGTTGAACGCCGGCCAGTGGAACCACGGCTCGACGCGGACGTCGACGAAGTCGGTGACGTGGCCGAGTCGCAGGCGGTCGATCAGGTTGCCGACCGCGCCGCCGGCCACCAGCCCCACCGCCACGCGCAGCGCCCGGCCGTCGCCGGGCAGCCGGGCGGTGTAGGCCACCAGCCCGGTGACGACCGCGGTCGCCAGGACCGCGAACAGCGTGTTGCGGCCCTGGAACATCCCGAACGCCACGCCGGTGTTGTGCACGTGCACGATGCGCAGGTACCGCCCGATGCCGGCGTCGGGCGCCGGCCACCCCGTGCCGGGCGCCAGCCAGTCGATGACGGCGAGCTTGGTGGCCTGGTCGAGGGCCAGCACGACCGCGGCGACGGCGGCGGTCAGCCGGAGGTGGGGGATGTGCATCGGGCCCGCTGCGGCGTCAGAGCGACGTCATGTCGGGGTCGTGGCCGTAGCCCGTGTCGCGGTACTTCACGCGCTCCTCGAGGCGGCGCTGGCCCGCGATCTCGAACCGCGCCCACGGCAGGGCCTCGAGCCGCTCTTCGCGGATCCAGCACCGCTCTTCCTCGTCCCAGCCGTAGGTCCCGGCCTCGAGCCGCCCGAGCGCGTCCTCGATCTCGCCCAAGAGGTAGCGCGTGTTCTCGATCAGCGTGACGTCCATCTCTTGCTCGGTCAGCGCCATGGCGTCGTCGGCCGGATGTTGGTCGACGCCGGCGCCCTCGGTGCCGCTCCAGCTGCGCAGCTCTTCCTCGACGGAGCGGACTGCTTCCCGCAGCCGATCGCGCTCGGCCACGAGGCGCTGCTCCTGAACCTTCAGGAACTCGGCGCTGTATGGGGTGGGAGGGACGGACATGGACGGCTGCTCCTGATGCGGACGGAAGTCGAACCACAATTTTATGGCATCGGCCGCGTCGCGGCAATCGCGTCTCGCGCCCGTTGCGCGCTGCCCCCGGCGGCGCGCACCGCACTCGGCCGCCGTGCCGCCGGGCGGGTGATATAATCACGGCATGCGACACCCCCTCGGATCCACCGCGTGACGTCGCTGCGCCGTGCGCTGGGCTACCTGCGGCCATATGGGCGCACGGCGGCCGGGGCCTTCGTCAGCCTGATCGCCGTCAGCGTGGCCAGCCTCGTCAGCCCGCGCCTCCTGGCGTTGGCCGTCGACGCGGTGCAGGCCGCCGACCTGCGCACGGTGTGGTTGGCGGCGGGCGCGCTGGTGGGCGTGGCGCTCCTGCGCGCCGTCTTCGCCTTCCTGCAGGGCTACTGGTCGGAGGTGGCCAGCCAAGGCGTGGCGTTCGACATGCGCAACGCCATCTACGACAAGCTGCAGCGGCTGTCGTTCAGCTACCACGACCAGGCCCAGACCGGCCAGCTCATGACGCGCGTCACCAGCGACGTCGAGCAGGTGCGCCAGTTCGTCGGGCTGGGGTTCCTGCAGTTCCTCAACGCCCTCGCCCTGCTGTTCGGCAGCGCGGCCGTGCTGGTGTGGATCAACTGGCGCCTGGCGTTGGCGGCGCTCGCCGTCGTGCCGGGCATCTTCGCGGTGCTCGGCACGTTCATCGCCCGCGTGCGGCCGCGCTTCACGCAGATCCAGGAGCGGCTCGGCACGCTCAACACCGTGCTCCAGGAGAACCTCGCCGGGGTGCGGGTGGTGCGCGCCTTCGCCACCGAGGCCGAGGAGGCGCGCCGCTACGAGGCCGCCAACCGGGGCCTGCTCGAGGTGTGGCTGGACCTGATCAAGGTGTTCAGCACGAGCTTCCCGATGATCTTCCTGCTGGCCAACCTCGGCACGCTGATCGTGTTCTGGTACGGCGGCCGGCAGGTCATCGGCGGGGCGCTCTCGGTAGGCGACCTCGTGGCCTTCAACACCTACCTCGCGATGCTGCTGATGCCGCTCTTCATCCTGGGCGGCCTGGCCGCCGGGCTCTCGCGCGCCGGCGTGTCGGCGGCCCGGGTGTTCGAGGTGATCGACGCGGCCATCGACGTCGCCGACCGCCCCGGGGCGGTGCCGCTCGCCCAGGTGGCGGGGCGCGTGGCGTTCGAGGACGTGCACTTCCGCTACCCCGGCGCCGCGGACGCCGTGCTCAAAGGGGTGTCGTTCGTCGCCGAGCCCGGCGAGACGGTGGCGATCCTCGGCCGGACGGGGTCGGGCAAGAGCACGATCATCAACCTCATCCCGCGCTTCTACGACGTCACGTCGGGGCGCGTGACCATCGACGGCCACGACGTGCGCGACGTGACGCAGGAATCGCTGCGCCGGCAGATCGGCATCGTGTTGCAGGACCCCGTGCTGTTCTCGGGCACCATCCGCGACAACGTCGCCTTCGGGCGGCCCGACGCCACCGACGCCGAGGTCGAGGCGGCCGCGCGCGCGGCGCAGGCGCACGACTTCATCGCCGCACTCCCCGAGGGCTACGCCACCGAGATCGGCGAGCGCGGCGCAGGGCTCTCGGGCGGCCAGCGGCAGCGCGTGGCCATCGCGCGCGCCATTCTGGTGGACCCGCGGGTGCTGATCTTCGACGACTCGACGTCGGCCGTCGACACCGAGACCGAGGCGCGCATCCAGGCGGCGCTGGCGGTGCTGCTGCGCGGCCGCACGGCGTTCGTCATCGCGCAGCGGCTGTCGACGGTGATCGGCGCCGACCGCATCCTGCTGCTCGAGAATGGCCGGATCGCGGCGCAAGGGCGGCACGACGATCTCCTGGCCTCGAGCGCGATCTACGGCGACATCGTGGCCTCGCAGCTCGTCGACGACCGCGCCGGGGGCGTCGCGCCGGGCGAGGCGGCGGGGGACGCTGGGGCAGCGACAGCCGTGGCGGCGGCCCCCCGCGAGGCCGCGCCGACTGCCGGGGCCGGGGGCTGACGCGGCATGCACGGCGGGTGGGAGCGCATTGCGGAGCTGGCCGACAAGGCCCCGGCGGCGGACCGCGCCGGGACGGTGCGGCGCCTCGTGGTCTACCTGCGGCCCTACCGGGCCGAGCTGGGGCTGGCGTTCGTGTTCGTGCTGGCGGGGACGGCGGGCCAGGCGCTCGGCCCGGCGCTGATCGGCCGGGCGGTGGACCAGCACCTGGCGCCGGGGGCCGACCCCGGCCCGCTCAACCGGGCGATGCTGGGCCTGCTGGCGGCCTACGGGGTGGGCTTCGTCGGCTTCGTGGGCCAGACGGCCCTCGTCGGGCGGCTGGGGCAGCACGTGCTGGCCACGCTGCGCGAGGAGATCTTCGCGCGCATCCAGCGGCTGTCGATCCGCTACTTCGACACGCACGAGGCGGGCGACCTGATGAGCCGCCTGGTCAGCGACACCGAGGTGGTGGGGAACTTCCTGACCCAAGGGCTGATGCAGAGCCTGGGCTCGCTGTTCGGGCTGGTGGCGGTGGTGGCGCTGATGGTGTGGTCGAGCCCGGTGCTGGCGCTGACGACGCTGGTGGTGATCCCGGCGATGGTGTGGCTGACGCGGGTGTTCTCGTCGCAGGCACGCGACCGCTACCGGACGGCCCGCGAGGCCATCGGCGAGGTGTCGAGCAACCTCCAGGAGGACATCTCGGGCGTGCGCGAGTCGCAGGCGTTCGCGCGCACGCGCCGCAACATCGAGCGCTTCGCCCAGGCCAACGCGGCCAACCGCGACGCCAACGTCAACGCGGTGGCGGTGACGAGCGCGTTCACGCCGGCGGTGGACGTGCTGAGCGCGGTGGCGACGGCCATCGTCATCGGGCTGGGCGGGTGGATGGCGGTCACCGGGCGCATCGAGGTCGGCACGGTGGTGGCGTTCGTGATCTGGGTGGCGAACTTCTTCCGGCCGATCCAGCAGCTCTCGGCGCTGTACACCCAGGCGCAGGCGGCGGTGGCGGGCGCCGAGCGGGTGTTCGACCTGCTCGACGAGCCGATCGAGGTCGTCGACCGGCCGGGCGCGGTGGCGCTGCCGGACGTGGCGGGGGCGATCGCGCTCGAGGGCGTGTGGTTCGGCTATCAGCCCGACAAGCCGGTGCTGCGCGGGCTCGACCTGGCCATCGCGCCGGGGCAGATGGTGGCGGTGGTGGGCCCCACCGGTGCCGGCAAGAGCACGCTGGCCAAGCTGGTGCTGCGCTACTACGACGTCGACGCGGGGCGGGTGTGCGTCGACGGCCACGACGTGCGCGACGTGACGCAGGCGTCGCTGCGGCGGCAGTTCGGGGTGGTGCCGCAGGAGGTGTTCCTCTTCAGCGGGTCCATCGCCGACAACATCCGCTACGGCCGCCCCGGGGCCACCGACGCCGAGGTCGAGGCGGCGGCGCGGGCGGTGGGCGCGCACGACGCGATCGCGTCGCTGCCGGAGGGCTACGCCACGCCGCTCGGCGAGCGCGGCGGGGCGCTCAGCGCCGGCCAGCGGCAGCTCGTGGCGCTGGCGCGCGCGGCGCTGGTGCAGCCGCGGATCCTGCTGCTCGACGAGGCGACGGCCAACATCGACACGCGCACCGAGGCGCGGATCCAGGCGGGGCTCGAGGCGCTGATGCGCGGTCGCACGAGCCTGGTCATCGCACACCGGCTGAGCACGGTGCGGCGCGCCGACCTGGTCGCGGTGCTCGTCGACGGGCGGATCGTGGAGCAAGGCACGCACGCCGAGCTGCTGGCCCGCGGCGGGGCGTACGCCGAGCTCCACCACAAGCAGTTCGGCGCGCTGGAAGCCCCGGCCGGGGCAGGCCCGGACGCGCCGCCGGTGCAGGCTTGACGGTACAGGGTTGGCCATGCGCCGAAGCTCGGCGCACCATCGAGTCATGAGGACGGCCCACGGCGCGGGCCATCTTCACAGAGGAGGAGGCTTGCGATGCGGATCTCGTGGCGGGTGATCGTGATCGGGTTGCTGGCGGTGCTGCTGGCCGTGTTCGTCGCGCAGAACTGGGCGGCGTTCACGGCGCCGGCGGACCTGGTGGTGTTCTTCTCGGTGGTGCCGGCGCCGCTCGGCCTGGTGATGCTCGGCATCCTGGGCGGGGTGGCGCTGGTGCTGCTCCTGCTGATGGCCACGCAGCGGACGTCGGCGCTGATGGAGTTCCGGCGCTACGCGCGCGAGGCCGACGCGGCGCACAAGCTGGCCGACGCGGCGGAGCTGTCGCGCATCACCGAGCTGCAGGCGACGCTCACGGCGGAGATGGCCTCGCTGCGCCAGTCCCTGGCCGACACGGCGGACCGGCTGCGCGCCGAAGGCGACGCGCGCGGCAACGTCCTCACCGCCCACCTCGGGCAGATCGAGGACCGATTGGAGCGCGCGGGGATCGGGGGCGGGGAGGGGCCGGCGGTCGACCGGCCGGGGGCGTGAGCCGCCGGGCGCCGGAGGCGCGACGCCGCCGCAGGCGGCCCGCACCCCCGACGCCCGGTGCGGGCTACAGCCGTCCCTGCTCCTGCCGCATGAACTGGTCCAGGGTCTGCAGCGGCGTGTCGTCCTGCCACTCGTCGCGCAGGATGCCGAGCACGACGACGTCGTGGTACATGCCGTCGCGGTACAAGGCCTGCCGCATGCGGCCCTCCTCGCGGAAGCCGGCCGACAGGTACGCCTGGACGGCGGCCTGGTTGGGCTCGGCGGCGAGGTAGTACACGCGGTTGAGGCCGAGCAGCTTGAAGGCGTAGTTGAGCGCCAGGCGCATGGCGTCGCTGGCGCAGCCGCGGCGGCGGTAGGCGCGGTCGCCGATCCACACGGCGAGGGCGGCCGAGCGGTTCAGCCACTCGATGGCGTGCAGCTCGGCGCCGCCGATGAGGTTGCCGTGGGCCTCGATGCCCCACCGGACGCTGTCGGCCTCGCGGCCCGACCACTTCTCCTCGTAGATGCGCTCCATGGTGGCCAGCGGCGTCGGGCGACCGCCGCCGCCGGTGACGAGGCCGAGGTCCATGTCCTGGGCGAACTCCCACAGGCGGGGGATGTCGGCGCGCTCCATGGCGCGCAGGACGACGATCTTGCCGTGCAACATGGCGTGTGCTCCTTCCTGGCAGTTGGCGGATCGCGGCCTGGGACCGGCGCGGGACATGGCTTGGGGAGCGCCCCGCGACGATCGCCGGCACGACGCCGGCGGCCGGTGTGCGGGCGGATTGTACCACAGGGCGGCGGGGCGACGGGCGGGAGGTCTCCGGAGGCGGCGCGGCGTGGCGTAGGGCTCGCGGGCCACGGGCGCCGCAGGGTTCGCCGAGGCGGTCGATACGCGGCGATCGAGCGTTGGTTGACCGCCCTGATGACATTGTGTACACTTGATGCCCGCATCCGCGTACGCCTGGACCGAGGTCGCGGTCATCCATCACGGGGGCGCCTGTGGACACCGTTGGAATTCGGCAGCTTCGGGAGGAGATGGCCGCCTATGTAACGCGGGCGCGTCAGGGCGAGCGCTTCGTCGTCACGGATCGCGGCGTGCCAGTCGCCGAGCTCGGGCCCGTGTCCGATGCCGTCAGGGGATTGTGGGAGATGGTGGCATCGGGGCGCGTGCGGTGGAACGGCGGCAAGCCGATCGGCGCGCGCATCGCATACGACGGCCCATCGCTGTCCGATGCGGTGATCGAGGACCGCGGATGATCGTGTTCCTCGATTCCAGCAGTCTGATCAAGCTCTATGTCGACGAGCCGGATGCGGCCCCTGTTCGTCGCTTGGTGGTCGAGAGCGCGGCGGTCGCGGTATCCCACATCAGCCGGGTGGAGGCGACATCGGCGCTGGCACGGCGGCGACGAGAAGGGCATCTCGACGATGGGTCCTTCGCGATGGCACGTGCCGCGCTCGACGCCGACTGGCCCTCCTATGCGGTCGTCGACCTCGATGACGCCACCGCCTGTGCGCTCGTTCAGCGCCATCCGCTGCGTGCCATGGATGCGGTTCAGCTGGCAGCAGCGCTCGGCATCGCGGCGACGGTGCCCGGAACGGCGTTCACCTTCGTCAGCCACGATGGCCGCCTGGCCGATGCGGCGCGCGCGGAAGGGTTGGCGGTCGTGGCGTGAGCTCGGCCGGCGGGCGTCATCGTGTCCATGCACGCGCTGTGCGCCGGCACCTCCCGCCCCAGCACGATCGCATCCGCCGTCCCGTCGCTCGTCCCTCCGCCCGTCGTCGCCATTCCCCGGCCTCCCTGCACCTTGTCGCACCCCTCCCCACGGTCCAACCCACCCCGGACCCGTCTATGACCCAAGCCAGACGTTGCGGGGAGATAATGCCACGGTGATCGTTAACGCGATTTCATCTTCCGAGACCATTCACCGCTACCAAGGAGGGGGGAGGACACCCATGACATTCACCCAGACCCATCACCCGGCCCGGCGCCTGCGCGTCGGCATCGGCAGGGCAGCCGTGCTGGCCGCGTTGGCCGCTGCCCTCCCGATGCCGGCCGCGCAGGCCGAGCCCGCCGCCGTCCAGCGCATCCAGGCCGACAACGCCTGCTACGTCAAGCTCCCCGATCTGCCCCAGGCCGTGTACGGCGGTTTCGGCGGCTACAACGCCGATACCGGCGTGCTGACGTTCGCCGGCGGCGCCGACAAGCAAACCCAGGACAAGTACTTCACCCACTACGACCTGTTCGCCATCAAGCTGAACGCCGAGACCGCCAAGTGGAACACCGTCATCTACGGCGGCGGCGTCGGCTACGTCCGCGAGCAGGGCAAGGGCTGCCGCGAGATGTTCAGCATGCACGCCGGCGGCGGCAAGTGGGCGTCCGTGCTCGGCGCCGACGGCTGCGACAACGGCAACATCAACGGCAACGGCGGCGACGTCCGCATCCTCGACATCGGCGCCACCCCCGACCGCACCGGCGTCAAGTGGACCATGGACGCCCTCAACGTCAGCAGCGTCCCCGCCGAGCTCGCCAGCGAAGCCGGCCGCCTGACCCGCCTGTGGTCGGTCGTCGACGCCGGCCGCGGCCGCGTCGTGTTCGGCCAGGGCACCTTCGACGACACCAACGACCAGAAGTCGATCGACGAAGTGTATTCCGCCACCCCCGCCGGCCTCAAGTGGAACGTCCGCTCGATGAGCCCCGGCGGCAGCATGCCCGCCCGCCGCTTCGGGTCGTGCGCCGCCTACGTCGCCGACAAGGCCACCGGTGTCGACGGCATCATCGTCGTGGGCGGGCGCGCCGGCGGCGCCGCCGGCGCCGCGTTCAACGAGGTGTGGTGGCTCGACTTCGCCAAGGGCGGCAACGCCGGCACGTGGGCCAACATCACCAGCCGGTTCGCCAACCAGAACGACTACGGCGCCCGCTACGACATGGCGTGCGCCTACAACGGCGCCACCAAGCACTTCTACACCTGGGCCGGCCATGCCGACCCCCGCGTGCCCGACGGCGCCGCCAGCTCCGCCGGCCTGTGGCGCGTCGACCTCACGGCGCTCGGCGACGCAGCCGCCCCGCTGACGTGGCAGCGCCTCGCCAAGGACAACCTCGCCGGCATCGAGGGCCGCAGCATCATCCCGAGCGTCTTCGACTGGAAGCAGAACCGCCTGTTCCTCATGGCCGGCCGCGGCAAGACCGACCTCACCGAGCTGTCGGACGTGTGGGCCGTCTACCCCGATGTCACCGGCGAGGCCTGCGCCGGCCTCGACCCGTACGCCCCGTTCGCGTCCGTGCCGACGCCCACGCCCACCGGCGTGCCGCCCACCCCGCCGACCCCCGGCGGCGGCCCGACCAAGGTGCCCACCGCCGTCCCGACCTCGCCCGGCCCCGTCGCGCCGTCGGTGTGCCCCAACCTCGACAAGCTCGTGCCACGCGCCGCCATCGACGCCGCCGTGGCCAACCCGGCCAGCGTGCAGGGCTACGACCAGCTGTGCAACCCCAACCTGCCCGCCAGCCCCAACAACCCCAAGCGCGGCCGCCTGGGCCTCCAGAACCCGGCCGGCCCCTTCCACCCGCTCTTCAACAGCGTCGTCTACAAGTGCGGGTGCCCGTGAGGTGACGCGGCACGCCCCCTTCCCCGGCTTTACGATCCGGAGAAGGGGGCCGCCCCATCTCGCCCCTGCGCGCCGTGCCACGCCCCCGCGCCCCTCGCCCTCACCCCACGTCACCGCCCCGCCCGCCCCGAGTTGCGCCCGTCGCGGCGCTCTACCGGCCACGCCGCGTCCGGATCCAGGCCTCGCGATTCCGTCGCGATCGCGAACAGCATCGGCGGGTTGGGCGGGAGCAACGGGTTGGGCTGGATCGAGGCGCACCAGACCATCAGCAAGCCGCCTGGCGACAGCGCCAGCGACGAGATCGGCCGGGCAGGGGCCAGGTCGACCGCCCACAGCGGCGCGCCGTCGTCCTGCTCGAAGGCCGCCACACCGTTGCGCGTGGCGATGTAGATCACGCCCGCGTCGCCCAGCACCGGCGAGCCCGTGCCCGGGTCCGACACCCGCCGCGCCCAGCGGAAGCGCGGCTGCCCGCCCGCGCTCGACCGGATCGGCACATCGAGCGCCGTGAGGATCCCCGCCAGGTCGACGAAGATCAGCTCCGCCCGCCCCGTGGCCGAATCCACTTGCCCGACCAGCGGAGCGCCCGCCGTCCGGTCCAACAACGCATACGACCACAGCTCGCGCGGAGGCATGGCGCCGAGGTCAAGCGCGACGAGCCGCCGCACATCGTTGCGCAGCACCTCGAAGATCGCCACGTCGCCGACCGCGACCGGCGGCTTGCCCACCAGCCCGTCGATCGCGAACGCCATCCCGGGCGGCTGCGCCGGGTCCACGACGTAGACCACCGTCGACGCCGACTGGAGGACCGCGGGCGTCGGCGTTGGCTCGTCGTCGGCGGCCTGTGCGCTGCCGGCACCGGCGGCCAAGCGGCGACGGCTGCCGCCCGACGCCCGATCGCCCCCGCCGCGGCGGAGCATATCCCCCGGTTCCCGGCCGTTGCCGGAGCGCCAAACCCATGGCAGGTGCGCCAACGCCGGCCGCGGCGCAGGCGAGGGGGGCATAGTGCCTGTCGCCGCCGGCGTGTCCGTGGGCGTCGGCGTGGACGTCGCGCGCGCCGTCGCCGTCGCGGTGGCCGACGGCGGCGGTGTGGCCGTGCGGGTCGGCGACGGCAGTGCCGCGCCGCCGGGGCCTCGGTTGGCGAGGAAGACCAACCGCCCGTCGGCCAGCGTCGCCGGGGCGATCGAGAGGGGGTTGGTCGTCACCGGGAAGCCCGGCAGCGGCCGCCCGAACGCGTCGAGCACCATGAGCTGGCCATCGTTCGTGGTCCCGCCCGTCACGTCCGAAAAGCTGCCCGCGCCGACGGCCGGCCGGCCCGCCGCGTCGAGACCGAGCGCCCCCGCGAACTGCACGGCGTCGACCTTGCCTCGGTAGACCCAGCGCAGCTTGCCGTCCGCCGTCAACGCGACGACGGCGCCCGGCGACTCACCCTCGAAGGCCAGCGTGCCGACGTACAGCGTCCCATCGTCGCCCACCACCATCGGGTGGTGGGCCTGTTGGAAGTCCATCGCGGGCCCGAGCCGACCTGCGAAGTCGAACGACCAACGTTCCACGCCCGTGCAGTCGAGCGCCGCGATCCCCTCGGCCGTGACCACCGCCACATACGTCGCGCCGTCGTCGCCGAACACTGCCGGGCCGCGCAGGGTGCTGTTGACCGCCGCCGGCACCGACCACACGACCTCGCCCGGCGCTTGGCCAGGCACGCACGGCGCCGCGGCGGCGGCCGGCGGCACACCGCCCACCGCCGGCGCGGCCAAGGCACCTGGCCCGAGGACGACTGACAGCGCCAGGCGGCGCGTCGCGCGTCGGAAACCCCGCATCGTCACCCCTCCGCCTCGGTCACGCTTGCCCCCGCCGCGGCGTCATGTAACATTGCGTTGTCAACACCAGTTTATCTCAGCTTCATCGAAGAGGAGCCAACCGCTTGCGCCGCGGTGTCCACCTGCTTGCCCTGCTGGGCCTCTCCGGATGCGCCAGCCTGCCGCCGCTCGACGTCCCGTCCGCCGCCCGACCCCAACCGCAGCCCGCCGCGCCGACCGCCGTGGCCGTCGCGCTGCCCGCCATGGAAGCCCTCGATGCCACCGAGGCCCGCCCGCTGCCGCTCGGGCACGACCTCGTCATCACCACCGCCGACGGCGGCCGCGCCACCGTCGGCATCCACGAGGTCCGCGCCGGCCGGCGTGCGATGGCCACCCTGGCCGAGCTCGATCCCGGCCATCGGCCACCCGCCGCCGGCATGCGGTTCTACCTCGTCCGCGTGCGGATCGCCCTCGAGGTGACCCGCGACCCTGCGTTCGCCCGCATCGACCCCTCGCTGTTCTCGCTGCACGCCGGCGGCCGCCGCTTCGCAGCCGCGCCTGCCGGCGTCGCCGTGCCCCAACCCGCGCTGCGGGGCGAGCTCACCGCCCCCGGCCGACTCGAAGGCTGGCTGGCGTTCGAGGCGCCGCCCGCCGCCGACGCGCGGCTCGTGTTCCACCGCGGCAGCGGCAGCGCCGCCACCGCCAGCTGGTTCCACGTGCGCGACCCGGCCCAGCCCCAGCGGGCGTGCAGCGACGCCGACCAGACGCTGTGAGCCGAGCCGCGCGCCCCGTCAATCCCCCCGCCGCGCCGGCTGCACCAGCACCCGGTCGACCCGCGGCCCGTCCATGTCGACCACCTCGTAGCGCCACCGAGCACGCGTGAACGCGTCGCCCACCGACGGGATCCGCCCGAGCTCCGAGATGACGAACCCCGCCAGCGTGTGGTAGCCCCGCGCGTCCTCGTCCGGCAGACCGTCGTGCAGCCCCAGGCGCGCCTCGAGGTCGTCGAGCGCGATCTGACCGTCCACCAGCCAGCTCCCGTCGTCGCGCGCCACGATGGCGTCGGCGTCGTCGCCCTCGGTCAGCCCCGGCCCGAAGTCGCCCGCGATCGCCTCGAGCACGTCGGTCAGCGTCACCACGCCCGCCGCGCCCCCGTACTCGTCGATGACGATCGCCATGTCGGTGCGGGCGCTGCGGAAGCGTTCCAGCAGGTCGAGCGCCGGCAGCAGCTCCGGCACCAGGAGCGGCGGCGTCATCGCGCCCGCCACGTCCAGCGGCTCGCCGCGCAGGAGCTGGTTGAGCAGCGCCCGCGCGTTCACCACCCCCACGATGTCGTCGAGGTCGCCACGCGCCACCGGCAGGTGGCCGTGCCCGCTCTCGACGATCGTCCGGCGGACTTCGTCCTCGGAGCCTTCGAGGTCGATCCATTCGACGTCCACCCGCGGCGTCAGGAGCGCGCTGACCCGCCGGTCGCTCAAGCGAAACAGCCGGTCGATCATCTCCTTCTCGATCGACTCGAACACCCCGATCTGCCGGCCCTGCTCGATCAGCACCGCCACGTCCTCGTCGGTGACCTCGGGCTGCTCCGAGGCCCGGGCCGGCACCAGCTTCAGCACCGCCTCGGTCGAGACGTCGAGCAGCCATACCAGGGGCGCCGCGAGCCGCGACAGCCGCTCGAGCCACGGCGCCGCCGCCACCGCCACCGCCTCGGCATGCGCCAGGCCCAGTCGCTTGGGCACGAGCTCGCCCAGGACCAGCGAGAGGTACGTGATGCCCGCCACCACCGCCGCCAGCGCGAGCGCGTCGGCGTACGGTGCCAGCGCCGGCGTGCGCGCGATGCCCTCCGCCAACCGCTCGGTCAGCGTGGCGCCGCCGAACACCCCTGCCAGGATGCCGACCAGCGTGATGCCGACCTGCACCGTCGACAGGAAGCGCCCCGGCGCCTCGGCCAGCGACAGCGCCGCCCGCGCCCCTGCCCGCCCGGCGGCCGCCGCTTGCTTCAGGCGCACCTTGCGCGCCGACACCACCGCGATCTCCGCCAGCGCCAACAGCCCGTTGGCGACCACCAGCACCAGGATGAAGACCGCCTCGATGGCCAGCGTCCCGTCCATGTTCCTCCCCCGGCTGTCAACCGGGCAGGCGTGAAGCGAAGCGGGGCCCTGTCACGGGCCGCCACGCATGGATACTACACGACCCGGCCCGCGGTCAAGGTGACGGCCCCGGCGATGAGGGTCTCGGCATGCAGCCGCCGCGCCCCGGGAGGTCCACCGCCATCCGACGACCGCGCTACTCCAAGAAGCCGCCGGTGCGCAGGAAGTCGGCCGCCACCCCTTCGGCGGACGCCCCGTGCACCTGAATGCGCGCGTTGAGCGCCTGCAGCTTCTCGAGCGTCAATGCCCCGAACACCGGCGCCAGCAGGCCCTCGATCTCGGGGTAGCGCGCGACGACGTCCCGACGCGTGATCGGCGCCGGCCAGTAGACCGGCAGCGCGCCCTTGTCGTCGGCCAGCACCATGAGCCCGAGGTCGGCCAGGGCGCCGTCGGTGCCGTAGGCCATCCCGAAGTTCACGCCGTCGGTGCCGTCGGCCACCGACTTCTCGGTCATGGCCGTGTTGCCGCCCGAGAACGTGAGCTTCTGGTCCTCTGCCAGCGCGTAGCCGTAGGTCGCCTCGAACGCCCGGTTGGCGTCGGCGTCGTTGAAGAACTCCTCGGACGCCGCCAGCTTGGTCGGCTTGCCAGCCAAGACGTAGGCCGCGAAGTCCGACATCGTCCGGAGCCCTTCGCGCTCGGCGAAGTCCTGCCGCACGGCGATGGCCCAGGCGTTGTTGGCCCGGGCCGGCGCCAGCCACACCACGCCGTTGCGTTCGAGGTCCAGCCGTTTCACCGTCTGGTAACCCTTCTCGGCATCCTTGTAGTCCGCCGGGTCGGCGCCGTCGAAGAACACCAGCCCCGAGCCGGTGTACTCCGGGTAGATGTCGATCTCGCCGTCGAGCAGCGCCGAGCGCACGACGTCGGTCGTGCCGGTCTGGCTCTTGTCGACGACGTCGAAGCCGTGGTGCTCGAGCACCTGCCGAATGATCTCCGACAACAGCTCGCCCTCGGTGTCGATCTTCGATCCGACGGCCAGGGGCCCCCTGGGCCCCGCCGCGACCGGGCCGGCGGCGGGCGCCGCCGCGTCCGGCCCGGCCTCCGGGGCCGGCGTCCCGCAGGCCGCCAGGCTGAGCGCCAGCCCCGCCCACCA
>QEVT01000456.1 GCA_003576755.1 bacterium
GCGGCGGTCCGGGCCGCGCTCGGCCGCCTGGAAGGCGCCTACGCCCTGGCCGTGGTCGCGGCCGACGCGCCGGACGTCATCGTGGCCGCGCGCCGCTTCAGCCCGCTCGTGGTCGGGCTCGGCGACGGCGAGAGCTTCCTGGCCAGCGACGTGCCCGCGCTGCTGCCGCAAACGCGGCGCGTCGTGTACGTCGAGGACGGCGAGCTGGCCGTCCTCGGCCCCGCCGGCGTCCGGCTCGTCGACGCCGACGGCGCACCGGTCGAGCGCCCGCCGCTCGAGATCGCGTGGGATGCCGCGGCGGCCGAGAAGGGCGGCTACCGGCACTTCGTGCGCAAGGAGATCGACGAGCAGCCGCGCGCCCTGGCCGACACGCTGCGCGGGCGCCTGGCGGGCGACGCGGTGCGACTCGACGCGCTCGACGGCCTCGACGTGGCCGCGGTCCGCCGGGTGTTCGTCGTCGCCTGCGGCTCGTCGCTGTACGCCGGGCTCGTCGCCAAGGGTTGGCTCGAGCGTTGGGCGCGCCTGCCGGTGGAGGTCGCCGCCGCCTCGGAGATCCGTTACGGCGACCCCGTGCTCGGCCCCGACAGCCTGGTGGTGCTGATCAGCCAGAGCGGCGAGACCGCCGACACGCTGGCCGCGCTGCGCCAGGCCCGTGCGGCGGGCGCGCCGACCGTCGCGGTGACCAACGTGGTGGGCAGCTCGGTGGCGCGCGGCGCCGACGCCACGCTCTTCCTCAACGTCGGGCCGGAGATCGGGGTGGTGGCGACCAAGAGCTTCACCGGCCAGCTCGCGGTCCTCGCGCTCCTGGCGGCACACGTCGGCCACCGGCGCGGCGCCCTGTCGGAGGCGGCCGTGGCGGAGATCGTCGGCGGCCTGCGGCGCATGCCGGAGCGGGTCGAGCGGGCCCTGGGGCTCGACGCCGAAGTGGCCGCGGTGGCGGCGCGCCATGCGCACCGGCGGTCGATGTTCTTCGTCGGGCGCGGCTTCGGGCAGCCGATCGCCCTCGAAGGCGCGCTCAAGCTCAAGGAGATCAGCTACCTCCACGCCGAAGGCTACGCCGCCGGCGAGCTGAAGCACGGGCCGATCGCGATGCTCGCCCCGGGCTTCCCGGTGTTTGCCGTGGCCACCGCCGGGCCGACCTACGACAAGATGCGCGCCAACATCGAGGAGGTGCGCGCGCGCGGCGCCGAGGTCATCGCGGTCGTGACCGAGGGCGACACCGGCGTCGTGCCGCTCGCCGCGCACGCCTTCGCCGTCCCGGCGGTGCGCGACGACCTCGCGCCGTTCGTCACGGTCATCCCGGCGCAGCTCTTCGCGTACCACGTGGCGGCCGCGTTGGGCCGCGACGTCGATCAGCCGCGCAACCTGGCCAAGAGCGTCACGGTCGAGTGAGGTGGTGCCCGCCTCCGGCCGGCGCCGACCACGTGCGCCGGCCGGAGGCGGGCGTGCCATGCCCACACGTGGCCCGGCGCGAGGTTCCCGGCGGGCGCGGGGGCGCTACGCCGATCGGCGGACGATCGCGATCACGCGGCCCTGGATCTCCACGGCGTCGCGGGCGACGACGGCGGCGGGGACGCGATGGTTCTCGGGCTGCAGCCGGATGCCGCCGTTCTCGAAGTACACCCGGCGCAGCATCGTCGCCCCTTCCGGCTTGACCCGCACCGCGGCCAGCTCTCCGTGCCCGACGATGTCGGCGCGCTGGAGCATGACCATGTCGCCGTCGCCGAGGCAGGCGTCGCGCAGCGTGCCGCCCGCGGCCGGTAGCGTGTACACGCCGGCCGCGTCGCGCACGACGTCGCGCAGCAGCGCGCGGGCGTCGAGGTGGGCGGGGGGCGCCGCGTCGCCGTCGACCCGCGGCGCGCGGGCGGCGGTGTCCGGGGCGACGGGGGGGAGATCCAGCGGCAGCGGGACCGCCTGCA
>QEVT01000075.1 GCA_003576755.1 bacterium
GGGTGATCGGCGCCACGGTGGCCGCCGTCTGCGCCGGCGGGCGGACCGTGGACCTCGTCGACGGTGCCGCGCCGGATGCGGGCGCGACGCTGGCGGCGCTCGGCGGGGCGGGCGGCGATCGCGGCGCCGTGCGGCTGTCCGGCGACATCGACATCGACATCGACGCCATTCGGACGGCCTTGGGGAGGTAGTGCATGGCCGCTGCCGCGCTCGCGATTACCGAGTCCTTCAACGACAGCTTGGCGAACCTGCAGCCGGCCGAGCAGGCCCAAGCCCTGGTCTTCTTCAACCAGTTCCAGCGCGACCCGTCGCAGCCCGGCATCTCGCTCGAGCGGCTGAAGGGGGACGACACGCTGTGGAGCGGCCGGGTGACGCAGGATCTGCGCGTGATCCTGTACCGCGACGTCTCGAACCACTGGATCGCCCTGTACGTCGACCACCACGACGCGGCCTACCGCTGGGCCGAGCGGCGGTCGGCGGCCCGGCACCCCAAGACGGGGGTCATACAGGTCGTCGAGACCGAGGTGCGGACCGAGACCAAGACGGTGGTGGTGCCGCGCGTCGTCCAGGCGCCGCTCTTCGCCCACCACGGCGGCGACTACCTCTTCAGCCTCGGCGTGCCCGAGGCGGTCATGCCAGTCCTGCTCGAAGTGCGCACCGAGGAGGAGCTGCTGGAGCTGGTGGAGCACGTGCCGCGCGACGTGGGCGAGCGGCTCTTGCGCCTGGCCGACGGCGAGGTGGTGGTGCCACCGCTGCCCGTGCCGGCCGACGAACCGGTGGCGGCCCGGGACGATCTGCGCTACCTGTTCTATGTCGTCGAAGGCGAGGACGATCTGGCCCGCGTGCTGCGGGCGCCGCTGGAGAAGTGGATCACCTTCCTGCACCCGTCGCAGCGGGCGCTGGTGGAAGGCGCCTACAGCGGGCCGGTGAAGGTGAGCGGCGCGGCCGGCACCGGCAAGACGGTGGTGGCGCTGCACCGGGCGCGGCACCTGGCCGGCCTCGGCCACCGGGTGCTCGTCACCACGTACGTCACGACGCTCGTCAAGCACCTGAGCTGGAAGGCGGACCTCTTGTGCTCGCCCCAGGAGCGCACCCGCATCCGCGTGTCCACCGTCCTCAGCGAGGCGCTGGCCGCCGCCAAGCAGGTGGCGCCGACGGTGGCGCCGGGCGACGACACCCGCTTCGAGGCGGCGCTGCGGCGCGCGGCGCCGACGGCGGCGCCGGGCCTGGAGCCCGGGTTCGTGGTCTCGGAGTGGCACAACGTCATCGACCGCCACGCCGTCGCCGATTGGGAGCACTACCGGGCCATCGCCCGGGTCGGCCGGGAGCGGCCGCTGCGGGTGGAGGAGCGCCGGCAGGTGTGGGAGGCCGTGGAGGCGGCGCGGCGGGATCTCGAGAAGGACGGCCTGGTGACGTGGACGGACATCTGCGGCCTGGCCGCCGCCGCGCTGGCCGAGGGCCAGGCGCCGCGGCCGTACGACGCGGTGATCGTCGACGAGCTGCAGGACTTGACGGCGGCGCAGCTGGCGTTCGTGCGCGAGTTGGCCGGCGGGCACCCGGAGCACCTCATGCTCGTCGGCGACGCCGGGCAGCGGATCTACTCCCGCGGCTTCAGCCTGGCGTCGGTGGGCCTGCCGGTGCGCGGGCGCGCGCACATCCTCCGCCTGAACTACCGGTCGACCAACGAGATCCAGCGGGCGGCGGAGCGCGTCATCGGCGGCGAGGTCGACGACATGGACGACGGCCGCGAGAGCCGCAAGGGCGTGCGCAGCCTGTTCCACGGGCCGGAGCCGGAGCTGGCCGGCCTGGACGACGCCGAGGCGGAGCGGCGCCACGTGGCGGCGCGGGTGCGCGGCTGGCTGGCGGCAGGCATCGAGCCGGCGGCGATCGGGGTGTTCGCGCGCACCAACGACGAGGTCAGCGCCGTCGGCGCAGCCTTGGCGGACCACGGGATCCGCTGCCTGTCGCTCACGTCCAAGACGCCGGTGGACGGCTCGCCCGACCGGATCCGGCTGGGCACGATGCACCGCGCCAAGGGCCTGGAGTTCAAGGCCGTCGCCGTCGCCGGCTGCCGCGCCGACCTTCTGCCGGCGCCCAAGGCGCTGCGGGTGGAAGAGGCGGTCGACCGCGAGGCGGCGCTGGCCGGCGAGCGCCAGCTGCTGTACGTGGCCATGACCCGGGCGCGCGACGAGCTCGTGGTCACGTGGTCCGCCGAGCCCAGCCCGTTCCTGGCCGCGCTGCTCGCGGAGCGTCCGGCGTGACGGGCGCGGCTTGGCGATGTTGGACGTCCTGGGACCGCGGGCTTCGAGCCCGCCCGGCCGCCCATGCGGGCTGGAAGCCCGCGGTCCCAGGGGGCGGCCGGGCATGACCTTCGCCGCCGGGTCGATCGTCCGGGCGCGCGGGCGCGAGTGGGTGGTGCAGCCGGGCGCCGCGCCCGACTGGCTCGTGCTGCGCCCACTGGGCGGTACGGACCGCGAGGTGACGGGCCTCTACCTGCCGCTGGAAGGGGACGACGTGGCGCCGGCAAGCTTCGCCCTGCCGGACCCGGAGCGGGCGGGCGATGCGTTCGGCGCTGAGCTGCTGCGCGACGCGGCGCGCCTGAGCCTGCGCGCGAGCACAGGTCCGTTCCGCAGCTTCGCGCGCGTGGCCGTGGAGCCGCGGCCCTACCAGCTCGTGCCGCTGCTCCTGGCGCTGCGCCAGGCCGTGGTGCGCCTGCTGATCGCCGACGACGTCGGCATCGGCAAGACGATCGAGGCCGGGCTGGTGGCGCGCGAGCTCCTGGACAGGGGAGAGATCGCCCGCCTGGCGGTGCTGTGCCCGCCGCACCTGGCCGAGCAGTGGCAGCGCGAGCTGTCCGACAAGCTCGGCATCGAGGCGGCGCTCGTGCTCACGAGTACGGTGGCGCGGCTGGAGCGGGACTGCGCCGTGGGCCAGTCGCTGTTCGAGCTGCACCCGTTCGTGGTGGTCTCGGCGGACTACATCAAGTCGCCGCGCCGCCGCGACGAGTTCGTGCGCACGTGCCCGGAGCTGGTGATCGTCGACGAGGCGCACACGTGTGCCGCGACGCCGCAGCGGGCGGGCGGCGGGCAGCACCAGCGCCACGCGCTTGTGCGCCGGCTGGCTGAGGACGCGCGCCGGCACCTCGTGCTCGTGACGGCGACGCCGCACAGCGGCGACGAGGGCGCCTTCCGGTCGCTGCTCGCCCTCCTGGCGCCGGCGTTCGCCGACTTGCCTGCGGACCTCTCGGGGCGCGAGCACGAGGGCGCGCGCCGGGCGGTGGCGCGCCACCTCGTGCAGCGCCGGCGCGTGGACATCCGCCGGTACCTCGACGCCGAGACGGTCTTCCCGCGGCGCTTGGAAGCCGAGGTTGCCTACACGCTGACGGAACCCTACCGGGCGCTGCTCGACCAAGCCCTCGCCTACGCCCGCGAGCGGGTGGCGGACCCGTCGGGCGACGCGCGGCGGCGCCGGGTGCGCTGGTGGTCGGCGCTGGCGCTCTTGCGCAGCCTGGCCAGCAGCCCGGCGGCGGCGGCGGCCACGCTGCGCAGCCGGTCGAGCGCGGTCGACGCCGCGGACGCCGGCGAGGCCGACGAGATCGGCGCCCGGGCGGTGCTGGACCTCGACGTCGGCGACGCGGGGGACTTCGTCGACGCCATCCCGGGCGGGCAGGACGGGGATGACGCCGAGAGCGAAGCGCCGCACCGGCGGCGGCTCTTGCGCATGGCGGCCGCCGCCGACGATCTCCACGGCCCGCAGCGCGACGCCAAGCTGGCGGCGGCGGTGAAGCTGGTGCGGGAGCTGGCGGCGGAGGGGTGCCAGCCGATCGTGTTCTGCCGCTTCATCCCGACGGCGGAGTATGTGGCGGGCGCGCTGCGGTCGGCGCTGCGGGGGGTCGAGGTGGCGGCGGTCACCGGCGTCCTGCCGGCGGCCGAGCGCGAGCAGCGGGTGGCCGCGCTCGGGCTGGCCGAGCGGCGCGTGCTGGTGTGCACCGACTGCCTGAGCGAGGGCGTGAACCTGCAGGACCACTTCGACGCGGTGATCCACTACGACCTGGCGTGGAACCCGACGATCCACGAACAGCGCGAGGGGCGGGTGGACCGCTACGGCCAGCCGAAGCCGGACGTGCGCGCGGTGACGATGTACGGCAAGGACAACCGCATCGACGGGCTGGTGCTCGAGGTGCTGCTGCGCAAGCACAAGGTCATCCGGCACTCGCTGGGTGTGGCGGTGAACGTGCCGGCCAGCACGGGCGAGCTGATGCAGGCGCTGATGCACGGCCTGATCCTGCGCGGCGGCGACGTCGACCCGCGCCAGATGGCGCTGTTCGACCTGGCCGGCGCGGCGTTCGGCGACCTGCATGCGCGCTGGGAGGACGCCGCGGAGCGCGAGGCGGTGTCGCGGACGCTGTTCGCGCACCACACGGTGGACGTGGCGGACGTGCGGCGCGAGTGGGAGGCGGTGCGGGCGGCCATCGGGACGGGCGAGGACGTGCGGCGCTTCGTCGGCGCGGCGGTGGCGGCGCACGGCGGCACGGCGGCCGCGCGCGGCCGGCTGGTCGATCTGTCGCTGCCGGCCCATCGCACCGGGCTCTTGGACGCGGTGCGCGCGGGCGGGGCGCTGGAGGACCGCTTCTCGGCCTGCTTCGACCTGCCGGTGCCGGACGGAGCGGTCTACCTGGGGCGGACGCACCCGGTGGTCGAGGGCCTGGCGGCCTACGTGCTCGACACGGCGCTGGACCCGCTCGCGGGCGGCGTGGCGGCGCGCTGCGGCGCGATCCGCACGCGGGCCGTGGACAAGCGCACCACGCTGCTGCTCTTGCGGGGGCGCTACCAGATCGTGCCGCCGGGCGGCCGCCCGGAGCAGGCGCTGCTGGCGGAGGAGTGCCGGGTGGCGGCGTTCCGCGGGGCGCCGGACGCGGCGGAGTGGCTGGGCGACGCGGAGGCCGAGGCGCTCCTGGCCGCGGAGCCGCACGCGAACGTGGCGCCGGAGCAGGCGCGCGGGTTCGTGCGCGCGGTGGTGGCTGGCTTCGGGGCGCTGGCCGGGGCGCTGGACCGGCAGGCCGAGGACCGCGCGGCGGCGCTGGCGGCGGCGCACGAGCGGGTGCGCGCGGCGGTGCGCCCGGGCGCGGGCGCGGGGGCGGTCGGCGTGGTGCCGCACCTGCCGGTGGATGTGTTGGGGCTGTACGTGCTCTTGCCGGTCTAGCGCGGGGCGGCGCCCATGCCGGGCGCCGCGCGCCGGGAGGGGATGAGGGATGCACGTCGCGACGCGGAGCGGGTATACGACGATCGCCACGGAGGGGGCCATCCTCCCGGCGGAGCTGCTCCAGCGCATCGCTGAGGGGGCGGACCTTCCGGGGCTGCGGCCGGAGGACTACCACCTGGCGCCGCGCGAGCGGCTGAACGAGGCGATCAACCGGTCGTGGAACCGGTGCCTGGCGGTGTGGCGGGGGTTCGACGAGCTGCGGGGGACGCTGCCGGCCGCGGAGGCGGGTACGACCGAGACGCGCGACCGCTGGCTCTTGATCCTGTTCCAGGAGCTGGGCTACGGGCGGCTGCGCTTCGCGGGCGGGGTCGACGTCGAGGGGGCGCGCTACCCGATCAGCCACGTGTGGGGCGCGACGCCGATCCACCTGGTGACGTTCCGGCAGGACCTGGACCGGCGGGGAGAGGTGATCGGGGCGCGCACGGCGAGCCCGCACAGCCTGGTGCAGGAGTTGCTGAACCGGAGCCCGGACGCCTTGTGGGGGATGGTGTCAAACGGGCTGCGCCTGCGCTTGCTGCGCGACAACGTCAGCCTGACGCGGGCGGCCTTCGTGGAGTTCGACCTCGAGGCGATGATGGCGGGCGAGGTCTACTCGGACTTCGCGCTGCTATGGCTGCTGTGCCACCAGAGCCGGGTGGAGGCGGAGCCGCAAAGCGACTGTTGGCTGGAGCGGTGGTCGCTGGCGGCGTCGGAGCACGGGGTGCGGGCGCTGGAGGTGCTGCGCGACGGGGTGCGGGACGCGATCGCGGCGCTGGGCACGGGGTTCCTGGCGCACGGGGCGAACGGGGCGCTGCGGGACCGGCTGCGCGGGGGCGGGCTGGCGGTGGAGGACTTCTATCGGCAGCTCTTGCGGCTGGCGTATCGGCTGATCTTCGTGTTCGTGGCGGAGGACCGTGACCTGCTGCTCCTGCCGGGGGCGCCGGAGGCGGCGCGGGCGGGGTACCTGGCGCACTACTCGACGCGGCGGCTGCGGGAGCTGGCGGCGGCGAGCCGGGGCGGCGCGCACGGGGATCTGTACCGGGCGCAGCGGCTGGTCTTCGGGCTGCTGGACGGGGGCTACGAGGCGCTGGCGCTGCCGGGGCTGGGGGGGCTGCTGTTCGGCGACCGGGCGGCGCCGGACCTGGACGGGGCGGAGCTGGCGAACCGGCACTTCTTGGACGCGGTCCGGGCGCTGGCGTTCGTGGTGGAGGGGCGGGTGCGGCGGCCGGTGGACTACCGCAACCTGGGCGCGGAGGAGATGGGCAGCGTTTACGAGTCGCTGTTGGAGCTGCGGCCGGTGCTGGACGTGGGGGCGGGGTCGTTTGCGCTGAGGGTGGTGGCGGGCTCGGAGCGCAAGACGACGGGCAGCCACTACACGCCGGCGTCGCTGATCCAGTGTGTGCTGGACGGGGCGCTGGAGCCGGTGGTGGCGGACCGGCTGGCGGCGGCGAGGGGGGAGGGGCGGTCGGCGGAAGAGGCGCTCCTGGGCATCCGGGTGCTGGACAGCGCGTGTGGCAGCGGGCACTTCCTGATCGGGGCGGCGCACCGGCTGGCGCGGCACCTGGCGCGGGCGCGCACGGGGGACGACGAGCCGTCGCCGGATGCGCGGCGGAACGCGCTGCGGGATGTGGTGCGGCACTGCATCCACGGGGTGGACCTCAACGAGACGGCGCTGGAGCTGTGCAAGGTGGCGCTGTGGATGGAGTCGCTGGAGCCGGGGAAGCCGCTGGGGTTCCTGGACGCGAACATCCAGTGTGGCAACAGCCTGCTCGGGGCGACGCCGCGGCTGCTGGCGGAGGGGATCCCGGACGGGGCGTTTGCGCCGATCGAGGGGGACGACAGGGGGGTGTGCAGTGAGTTCCGGAAGCTGAACAAGCTGCAGCGGGCGGGTCAGCTCAGCCTGTTCGGGCGGGACTTCACGCCGTGGGACCGGCTGGGCAACTTGGCGGCGGCGATGGCGGCGCTGGACGACGCGCCGGACGACTCGGTGGCGGCGGTACGGGCGAAGGAGACGCGCTACGCGGACTTGGTGCGGGGGAGCGACTACCGGTACGGGCGCTTCCTGGCCGACACGTGGTGCGCGGCGTTCGTGTGGGTGAAGTCGGGGGCGGGGCCGCAGCCGATCACCGAGGAGGTGTTCCGGCGCATCGAGCGCAACCCGCACGCGGTGGAGCGCGGGCTGGAGGAGGAGGTGCGGCGGCTGGCGGCGCAGTATCGGTTCTTCCACTGGCACCTGGCGTTCCCGCAGGTGTTCCGGATGCCGGCGCCGGGCGCGGCGGCGGAGAACGCGCAGGCGGGGTGGAATGGGGGGTTCGACGTGGTGGTGGGGAACCCGCCGTGGGAGGCGATGAGTCCAGACGCGAAGGAGTTCTTCGCCACCTATGACCCAGAGGTCCGATTTCAGGACAAGGCCGGACAGGATCGGATCGTCGAGGAGTTGCTCGCCAGCCCTGAGATCGCGGCCGCGTGGGAACGGTATCGCCGCAGTCTCTATGCCGAGGTGCACTTCATCAAGGACAGCGGCGCCTACCGGCTTTTCGCGCCCGGCAATCTCGGGAAGGGCGACTTCAATCTGTACCGATTCTTCGTGGAGGGAGCGCTGCAGTCGGTACGCTCGGGCGGCTGTGTGTCACAGATTGTTCCGGAGGGCCTGTACAACGGCGCGAACTGCATGGCGATCCGTGAGGAGTTGTTCGAAGGGTGGGAGCTTACGGGTCTACTTGGATTCGAGAACGCCCGTGAGATCTGGTTCACTGGCATCGACTCGCGGACCAAGTTCTGCATTTACGCCGCCCGCCGACCTGGTCCCACGACCACCTTCCCGGCCGCCTTCAACATTCGCGATCAAGTTGGATTGTCCCAGGCGATGCGTGGCGGGGCGCTTGCCATGCCCGTTACCCTGGTCCGCGAGTTCTCACCGGACGCACTGGCGGTGATGGAGTTCGGAAGCCAGATCGACATCGACATAGCGGCCAAGATGTACGCGTGCTGGCCGAAGTTCGGCGACGAGACGGCGGGACCACCGCATCGGCAGTACATGGCGGAAGTGCACATGGGTAATGATAGACACCTGTTCACCGAGGCCCCGACGGGTCTGCCTGTGTACGAGGGTCGCATGGTTGCACAATATGATCACCGGGCGAAGGGCTACCGATCTGGGCGGGGGCGTGCGGCTGACTGGGAGGATCTATCGATGGGCGACCCGGGCAAGTCCATTCAACCTCAGTGGTACTTGCCGGTCGCGCGTATTCCCACGAAAGTGCGGGAGCGTGCCCAGCGATATCGCATCGGGTTCTGCGACGTTGCCAGCCCCACGAATGAGCGGAGCTTGGTGGCGGCGTTGTTGCCGCCGGGGGTGGTGGCGGGCGATAAAGTGCCAACCATCGTGTTTGAGCGCGATGCCGACTGGGCCTACCTTGTGTGGCTTGCCGTAGCGAACTCCTTCAGCATGGACTTCCTTGCCCGCAAGAAGATCAGCCTCAAAATGTCGTATACAGTGCTTGACAGCCTCCCACTTCCACGCCTGACCAAGTCGCATCCGTGTGTCCCGCTGCTGGTTCCCGAGGCCCTGCGGCTCACCTGCACGAGCGCGGAGATGCTTGACTATTGGAACGCCATGGCAGCCGAGAGTTGGGTACTGCCAGCCGATGCGGGTAACGCACCCCCGGGGCTTGTCGACGAGGATGAACGGCTACTGGCGAGAGCAAAGATCGAAGCGATCGTGGCACGCGACCTGTTCGGGATCACGAGGGAGGAGTTGGCTTACGTTCTCGACACCTTCCCCATCGTCCGCCGCAAAGACGAGGCCGCCCACGGCGAGTATCGCACCAAGCGCGTCATCCTGGAGATGTACGACCAGATGGCGGCTGCCGCCTTGAGGCCCAACCTCGAATGACTGGCGATCTCGGAACCGCAGTCAGAGTGGCCGCCGCATCGCCGGGGTCGACGATATGCTAAAATGGGCTCCATGGCCGTTTCACCCGCCGCCGAGACACTGACCATCCGCCTTCCCGCGGCTTCAGCCCGGCGCTTGCACCGAGTTGCCGAGATCGCGCGCCGGCCGGTTGACGACGTCGTCGCCGAGGTCCTCGACGCGGGGCTGCCGCCGCTGCTCGATGCGGTGCCCGAGGCGATGCGCGGCGACCTGGCTCAAATGGAGGGCCTCGCCGACGATGCATTGTGGGAACGTCTCCATGCTCAGCTCGATCCTCAGGATGTGGAGCGCTACGACGCGCTTCTGGAAGCCAACACGGCCGGTACGCTGGACGACGCCGGGCGCGACGGCCTGCGCGAGCTCCGCCTCAAGGCGGATCGACTGATGTTCGAGAAAGCATACGCGGCTTTGCTACTCAAGTGGCGCGGCCAGCATGTACCCAGCCTGGCAGACCTGGAAGCCACGGCGTAGATGCCCCTGCCGGAGCGTGTTCTGGCCCAATTGAGGGACCAGGCCGGCTCTCGCTGCGCTTACTGCCGCACGTCGAGCTTGATTACCGGCCATCCGCTGACGGTCGACCATATCGTGCCGTCGGCACGCGGCGGCGGCTCGGACGAGTCGAATCTTTGCATCGCGTGCCGCAGGTGCAACGAAGCCAAATCGACTCAGACGGCTGGCATCGACGCGGAGACCGGTGATCGTGTGCCGCTGTTCAACCCCAGGACACAGTCTTGGGGCGATCACTTCGCCTGGTCAGGCGACGGCACGCGCGTCGTCGGTCGGACGCCTTGTGGCAGGGTCACCCTGGATGCCTTGCGGATGAACCACCCCGACATTGTCGCCGCCCGTCGCCTGTGGGTGGCGGTGGGATGGCACCCGCCTCTATGAGGGTTAGCGGTGGGCCGACTTCTGACGTCGTTCCGCCAGCCACGGATCCCACCATGTCCACCCCCACACCGCCCCCCGCCATCCAGCTCACCGCCATCGACGCATCCCCCATCCTGCCCGTCGACCCCGCGCTCGCCCCCGCCCTGCGGCCCGCCACCGTCCTCGTACACGAGTGGACCGACTACTGGGCCGCCTGCCCAGGCGCCACCGCCCTCACCATCAACGGCCGGCCCGCGCCACCGCTGCCCGGCGGCGCGTTCCGCGTCCGGTTCGAGAACCGCCTCGGCCGCGCCGTCCTGCAGGCCCACGCCGACACCGGCCCCGTCGGCCCGCCCCTCCACGTCGAAGTCATCTCCCGCAAGTTCGCCACCGCCGCCGATTATGTCAGCTTCACGGACACCCTGCTCTCCGACCTCTTCGAGCGCTCGCTGCGCCTGCCTTTCGACCTCGGCGCCCCCACCGCTCGAACCGTGACCGAAGCCCGCCAGCCGCCGACCCCGCTGTTCGTCATGCACTTCCTCAGCGCCTGCGGCACCCCCCTCGAGGCCGCCCTGCGCATGATCCTGCGCGCCCCCCACCACGACGTCGAGCGCCAGGACACGTGGCTCGACGCCGCCCGCGTCTTCGAGGCCGACGCCGACACCCTCCTCGACATCGCCACCGCGCCCCACCGCTGGGAGCGCGCCCCCCGGCCCGACCTTCCCGTGGCACGCCGCCTCGGCGGCCACGTCCCGCGCGACATCCGCCAGCCCGTCACCGAAGTCACCCACGACACCCCCGAGAACCGCTTCACGCGCGCCTTCCTCGAAACCCTCGTGCGCGCCGCCGACGTCCTGCCCGGGTGCCCATGGTGGCCCCGCGTGCCCGAGCAGCGGCAGCGCGCCATCGCCGGCGTCGGCCGCGCGTGCCGCCGGGCCCTGGCCCATCCCGTCCTCGCCGGCGCCGGCCGGCTCGCGCGGTTCCCCGCCGCGTCCCGCGTGCTCACCCGGCGCGAGGGGTACCGCGAGCTGCACGACCTGTGGCGCCGCTTCCACACCGCGCGCCGCCCGGTGTTCGCCGCGCTCGCCGAGGCCATCGACCTGCGCGACAGCGCCCTGCTGTACGAGGTGTGGGCCTTCTACGCCCTCGCCGAGGCCGTGGGCGAGGCGCTTGGCGAGGCGCCAGTCCTGACGGCGCGCATCACCGACGCCCACGGCCTCGCGTGCCGCGCCCAGGCCCGCTTCGGGCCGCACGGCACGCTGACCTACAACCAGACCACGCCCACGTATTCGACCCCCCTCCGGCCCGACTTCCTGTGGGAAGGCGCCGGCGGCGCCCGCGTGGCCTTCGACGCCAAGTTCCGGCTCGGCAACTTCGGCGCGATCACCACGACGCCGCCCGCGGGCGCCCCCGCCAGCCGCGCCCGCGACGCCGCGGTCGACCCCGCCGCCGATCCATGGCCCGACCACGCCGCCACCATCCCCGACGCCGCCGGAGACGCGCCTGACGCCTGGCTCGATCGCGTCGTCGACGACGACGGCCAGCGCTATCCCGCCATCGGCGGCATGCACCACTACCGCGACGCGATGGGCCTGGCCGCCGCGCTGGCCGTGTACCCCGGCCGCCGCGACGCCTTCTACGCCCACGGGACCGGCCGCCGGGACGTCCGCACGTTGGCGGACATTCTCGAAGGCCGCTTCCAAGGCGTCGGCGCCCTGGGCATGACGCCCCGCCCCGCCGCGCCCGCCGCGCGACACGCCCCCGCCGACGCCGCCGCGGCGAGCGGGCCCGCCGCACGCTGACCGCACCGTCCACCGAGGAGACCACCCAAGATGCCCACAGACCCCGACGAGCTCGACCGCCCCCTGCCCCACGACGCGCGCGACCGCGCGTGGCTCGAGACCACGTTCCCCGACGCCGCCGTCCGCCAGGCGGTCCTCGGCGCGCTGGCGGACGCCATCGAGGCCGCCCACGCCATCGGCCACGCGGTCTGGAGCCTGTCGCACTATGGCCATCTGCTCCGGCTAAACGTCGGCCGCTCCGAGAACATGGTCATCGCCGCCGGCCGTGTCTACTTCGTGGCCGAGTCCGGTCAGATCAACGACGCCGTGAGGGCTGAAGTGGAGGCCTGCGGCAAGCTCTTCCGCGTCGGCTCCTACAGCTCGCTGCCGACCGCATGCGGTGTCCAGATTCCCTCGGACCGCGTGGCCGACCTGTACCCGTTGCTGCGCGAGGCCCACCTGCAGGTGTTGCGCAGCGCCGCCGCAGGCGTGGTGAAGACCCCGTACCGGCGCTCGCACGACGACGTAATGGTACGCCAGATCGGCGCCGTGCTCGGCCGCGACCTACCCCAGCCGTACCTGCCCGACCCGCCCGACCCGCCGCCCCTGCCCGTGGCACCGCCCCGCGCGCTCGTCGCGCGGACCCTCACCGCCGCCGGGCTGCGCTTCACCGCGTCGGACGTGGCCGATGTCTACACGGCCCTGCAGACCAAGGGGTTCGTGGTGCTCGCGGGCATCACCGGCACCGGCAAGACCAAGCTCGTGCAGCACCTGGCCGACCTCCTGGCCGACCCCGAGCCGGGCCGCGCCCCCGGTGCCGGGGACGGCGCACCCGACCGCTCCAACTGCCTCTTCCTGTCGGTGCGGCCCGACTGGCGCGACGTCAAGAGCCTCGTGGGCTACTTCAACCCGCTGGCGCGGACGTGGGAGTGGACCCCGTTCCTCGAGTTCGTCGTCGGTGCGGCCGACAGCTTCCGCACCGGCGACGGCGTGCCGCGCTTCGTCATCCTCGACGAGATGAACCTCGCCCACGTCGAGCACTACTTCGCCGACGTGCTCAGCGTCATGGAATCCGGCCGCGACGCCGACGGGCTCACCCGCGCGCCCCTGCGGTTGACGGCGCCGGACGATGCCGAGGGCCGCCTCCCGCCGCGCGAGCTATACCTGCCGCCCAACCTCTACGTGGTCGGCACCGTCAACATGGACGAGACGACGTACGCCTTCAGCCCGAAGGTGCTCGACCGGGCGTTCACCGTCGAGCTCGGCGACGTCGACCTGCGCGGCTACCCGCCCCTACCCGACCCGGCCGGCGCCGCGCTGACCCTCGACGAGCGCTTGACGCTGGTCGAGGCATTCACGCGCGGCGGGCGCCACGCGCGCATCGACAAGGCGGCGATTGCCGCCGAGGTCCAGCGCGCCCCATGGCTGCGCGACGACCTCGCCCGGCTCAACGACCGCCTGGCCCGGCACGACATGCACTTCGGCTATCGGGTGTTCGACGAGATCGTGTCGTTCGTCGCGGCCGCGCGGGCCAACGGGATGTACGCCTTCGCCGGCGACGCGGCGGCGGCCGAGCGGGCGGCTTTCGACGGCGCGGTGCGCATGAAGGTGCTGCCCAAGTTCCACGGCTCACGCGGCCGGCTGGAGGCGCCGCTCCTCGACGTCGTCGCGTGGTGCGTGGACCCATCCAACCCGCCCGTGGACGAGGTCCACCGCCGCTGGGCCGACGGCGCCGAGCCGGTGGACCCGACCGCGGCGCTCGCGGCGCTCGACTTCCGCGTGCCGCGCACGGGCCGCCGCGCGCTGCGGCTGCTGCGCGCGCTGGCGGTGGAGGGGTTCGCCGGGGTAGGGTGACGGCAATGACAATCGGCGCGAGATCGACGACCGGCCTCCCGGCCGGGCTGGCCCCGGGCGGCCCGCTGACCGCGCTGGCCCCGATGCAGGACGTGACGGGCCTCGCGTTCATGCGGATCATCGCCGCTTACGGGCCGCCGGACTACTACTTCACCGAGTACTTCCGGGTGTACGAGGGCTCGGCGCTCGACGCCGCCAGCCTGCGCGCCGTCGCGGAGAACGACACCGGCCGGCCGGTGTTCGCGCAGATGATCGGCGAGCACATCCCGTCGCTGGTGCGCACGGCGCGGGCGCTCCAGGCCTACCCGGTGGCCGGCATCGACCTCAACATGGGCTGCCCCGCGCCCAAGATCTACCGGCGCAACGTCGGCGGCGGCCTGCTGCGCGTCCCGGGCCACGTCGATGCCCTCTTGGGCGCCCTGCGCGACGCGGTGCCGGGGCTGCTCACCGTCAAGATGCGCGTGGGCTTCGACTCGACCGCGCCCTTCGCGCCGATCCTCGAGCTCGTCG
>QEVT01000076.1 GCA_003576755.1 bacterium
GGGCCCGTCGGCGTCGGGCCCGTCGGCGTCGCGCCGGCCGGTGTCGGCGTGGGCGCCACGTAGCCGCCCAGCTCGGACTCCACCGCACCGACGTCGCAGCGGGCCGTGCCGTCGCCGTCGCCGTCGACCGGCCGCGGGCGGCCCCGCTGGTCCACGGCCAGCACGGCGCCGTCCAGCCCGCGGCAGCCGGCCGGGTTGCCCCCGTCGAGGGCGGGGCTGCTCTTGACGAGGCCGTGGATCCACGTGCCGCCGCTCTCGACCAAGGTCGACAGCCGCAGGTCGACCCCCGAGCGGTCGCCGGTTCCGGCGAGCCCGCACGTGGTGCCGGCGTCGAGGTTGTAGCCGTCGGAGGTCAGCCGGCCGGAGCAGCTGCCGACGTCGATGCTCGGGCCGAGGACGGTGTGGTGAAGCCTCACGATGCCCTCGGAATTGTGGATCGCGCCGCCGGCCCCGCCCGGGTCCTGTTGGACGCCGTGCGGACGGGCCCGCGACCGATCGCGCGCGAGGTTCGACGGTGCGATGGCCGGGCCCGCCGCGCCGGCCGGGGCCGGGTCTTCGGTGGGCTCGGGCGCGTCGGTCGGCTCGGGGGTCTCGGTGGGCTCGACGACGCGGACCTCGAGCGCGTTGTCGGCGATGGTCACGTTGACCAACGTCGTCCCGCCGGCGGCGTTCCTCAGGCCCGCGCCTCGGGTGGCCCGGTTGCCCGAGAGCGTGACGTTCTCGGCCTGCAGGGCCCCGCGGTTGGCGATGCCGCCGCCGTCGGCGGCCGTGTTGCGCACGATCGCGGCCCGGCGGAGCGTCACGCGCCCGCCGTCGTTGAACACGCCGCCGCCGAAGCTGGTGGCGTCGCTGGTGACGTTGTCGGCGATGTTGCCGCCCTCGAAGACGAGCTGGCCTGCCACGTAGGCCCCGGCGCCGCTGCCGTCGCTGGAGCCGCCGACGAGGTGCGTGCCGCTCGCCTCGACCGAGCCCGCGGCCGCCACGTACAGCCCGCCGCCGTTGCGGTCGCAGGTGTTGCCGACGAGCTGGCTGGTGCGCAGCGTGATCTTCCCTTCCTGCGCGAACACGCCGCCGCCGTCGAGGTACGCGGCGTTGGCCTGCAGGGTCACGCCGGTCAACGCCGCCTCGCCCTGCCACAGGCTGATGGCGCCTCCGTACGATGCCTTGTTGCCCGAGAGGGTCGCGTTGTCGACCTTGATGCGCGCGTCGGGCTTGTAGGCGTACATGGCGCCGCCCTGGAGCGCCTCGTTGTCGCTGATCGAGCCGCCGCTCACCGTGACCGACGCGCCGTTGCTCATGACACCGCCGCCGTAGCCGTACTGCCCGGACACCACGTTCTGGGCGACGCGGGCGTTCGTCAGCGTCACCGGCCCGTACGCGTAGATCCCGCCGCCGAGCCCGGCCGTGTTGCCGAGGATCGCCCCGCCGGTCACGCTGGTCTGGCCGAGATAGGTGTAGACCCCGCCCCCGAACTGACCCCGGTTGCCCGAGATCGTCGTTCCGCGCAGCGTGATCTGGCTGTTGTTGCCGGCGATGCCGGCGCCCTGCCGCGACTCGTTGCTGCCGATCGTGCTGTCCTCGACCGTGAGGCTGCCGCCGCGGGCGTACACGGCGCCGCCGAACCCGTCGCCCGTCTTGCCGTTGGCGGCGTTGCCGGCGATCGTGCTGCCCCGCACGGTCACCGTCCCGCCGTTGCTGTAGATGCCGCCGCCGTTGTCCTCGAGGCTGACGTTGCTGGCCACGACCGAGTCCAGCACGTTGAGGGTGCCGGTGTTGCGGATCCCGCCGGTGGTCGGGCTCGCGTTGTACGCCACCGTCGCGTTCTGGAGCGTGAGCGTGCCGGCGTTGACCACGCCCTGGCCGCGCACGAGACCGAGGTTGCGCACCGTCACGCTGGTGCCGGCGGCCACGGTCAGCACCGGCGCGGTGCGGTTGCCGTCGATCTCGGCGACGCTCTGGCCGGCGCCTTGGAGGGTCAGGCTCTTGTCGACGGCCACGCTCTCGACGTAGGTCCCGGCCTGGATGAACACGGTGCCGCCGGACGGGGCCGCGGCCACGGCGGCCCGCACCGACGTGTGCTGGCACCCGCTCGCGCACACCGTCACGGCGCCCGGCGGCACCGGGACCGGCGTCGGCGTGGGCGTCGTGAAGTAGGGTGCGTCGGGCTGATACTCGAACGCCCCGATGTCGCAGCGCTTGACGCCGTCGCCGTTGCCGTCGACCGGACGCAGGGCGCCCCGCTGGTCCGTGCCCAGGAGGGTGTCGTCGGGGGCGGTGCAGCCGAGCGGGTCGCCGGCGTCGACGGCCGGGCTGTCGGCGCCGATGGCGTACGTCGGGGTCAGCCCGCCGTTGTCGGTGAGCGGGCCGATCCGGGGGTTGACGTTGACGAGGTCGCCGGGCGAGCGGAAGCTGCACGAGTTGCCGCTGTCGAGGTTGTAGCCGATCGACGTGATCTCTCCGAAGCAGCTGCCGCCGGGGTTGTTGCCGAGGAGCGAGTTGCGCAGCGTCACGGTGTCGTTGCTCCAGATCGCGCCGAACGATCCGCGGTTGTTGACGAACGTGCCGTTGGTCACGAGCATCGACCCGCCGGCGATGTAGATGGCGCCGCCGCCGACGTCGGCCGTGTTGGCGCTGACCGTGCTGTTGGCGAGGATGATGGTGTCCTGATACTGGAACACCGCCCCGCCGAACTCCGGGGCGTAGTTGCCCGTGAAGGTGCTGCGCGACACGTACGTGAACCCGGCGCTGAAGATGCCGCCGCCGCGGCCGTTGGGCTCGGCGGCGTCGACCTTGTTGTCGGCGAGCAGGACGGTGTCGAAACGGACGCTGGCGTCGGCGCCGTTGTGCAGCGCGCCGCCGTACTTGGCGGCGGTGTTGCCGGTCAGGCGGCTGTTCGACAGCACCAGCGTCCCGAACGCGTTGATGATCGCCCCGCCGAGACGGCCGCGGTTGTCGGCGATCGTGCACTCGGTCACGTTCATCACGCCGCCGTAGTTGAACACGCCGCCGCCCCAGCCCTCGGTCGCGCTGTTGGTGGCGTTGCCGGACACCACGCAATCCGACAGGTTGAGCGCGCCGCCGTTGTAGATGCCGGCCCCCGAAGCGGCCCGCCCGCCGATCACCGACAGCCCGCTGATCGCCGCGCCTACCCCCGGCCGAACGGTGATCACCGGCCCCTGCCCGTTGCCGTCGACGATGGCCACCTTGGGCCCGACGCCCCGCAGCGTCAGGCTCTTGTCGATGGTCACGGTCTCCTTGTAGGTTCCGGAGCCGATGAACACGGTGTCGCCGAGCTGCGCTGCCGTCACGGCGGCCTGGATGCTGGTGTGGTCGCACCCGCTCGGGCACACCGTGACGGTCGCGTCGAGGCCGTCGGCCGGCCCGGGCGCGGGCGGCGCGGCAAGGGCCCGTCCGGCGCCGGGGTCGGCCAGCGTCAGCGCCAGGATCGTCAGCAGGGCGAGCGGCGGCGCCGGCCGCCGTACGAAGGGTCGGGTAGGCATGTGGCATCACTCCAAGGCGCATCGAGCCGGCGCGGTCGCCCGGGCCGCGGCAGTTCACCTCCACCCGGGATTCGTGTACCATTATAGTTACGATGCTTCCGCCGGGAAGGCAAGCGCCGTCAGGGCGGACGTGGGGTGAGGGGCATCGGCGGCGCGCCGACGCGCGGCCGCGCCGATCCGAGGGAAGATCGTAACCGTCGAGAGACTCTCGAAAGCAACCAAGGAGACCACATGATGCGCCGCTACAAGCTGTGGTCGGTGGGCCTCGCGCCCGTGGTGGCCGTGCTGGGAGCGGTGGGGCTGCTGTCGGTGCCCCGCCTGCAGGCCCAGCCGATCGCCCCGGCGACCAGCGACTGCGCCACCGGCCTGAGCAAGACCGTCGACCCGTCCCAGGTGCAGCCCGGCGACACCGCCCGCGTGACGATGGTGATCACGCACACCTGCGCGGACTACAGGCTGCCCATGGACATGATCTTCCTCGTGGACGTGTCCAACTCGATGACGCGCGGCAGCGCGCTCGGGGCGGACCCGGGCACCGGCAAGCCGACCGAGGCGCCCGGCCTGGCCACGCAGCCGCCGCCCGATCCGATCCCGCCGGAGCCGCCGCTCAACCTCCTGGGGTTGGCGGAGGTGTTCGCGCCCGGCGCCGACCAGCCGAGCCCCGGCGGGGGCACCGACCCGGGCCTCAACCCTGGCGCGCCGTCCCGCCCGGGCGCCGAGCCGTCGGGCTGCGAGGGGGCGGGCGCGTCGTCCGGAATCTCGAACCCGGGCGGCACGCCAACGCCTGAAGGCCCGCCGCTGCCGGGCCTGGCCACGCCGAGCACCAACCCCGGCTCCGACCCCGGCGCCGGTTCCGGCAAGCCGGCCAACGACGAAGCCGCGGGCACCGAGGACCTCATCCGCGAGGCCCGCGCGTTCATCCGCGAGTTCATCGACCAGCCGGCAGTCCAGAAGGACTTGACCTCCAGCCACCTGCGCCTCGGCCTGGTGTCGTTCAACGAGCGCGGCCGCCGGCTCGTCAGCCTCTCGAGCGACGGCAAGCGGATCGCCAACCGCCTGGGGCTCCTGCGCGGCAGCGGCAAGACGCGCATCGACCTCGGCCTGCGCACGGCCGAGCGCACGCTTCTCGACAAGACGCCGAACCGCGCCACGGGCGAGAAGGACCGCACCCGCGTGATCGTCGTCGTGTCGGACGGTCAGTTCTGCTCGCGCGACCTGCGCGTCAAGGTCGACAAGCGCATCGACGTCGTGACGCTGGCGGCCGGCCGGTCGGCCAACCTGCGCAAGATGCGCGACATCGCCTCGGAGACCGAGTACGCGTTGACGCTGCGGGACATGAAGGAGCTGATGTTCCTCTACACCAACACCCGCACGCCCAACCCGCTGCCGGAGTTCCGGCCGGTCAAGATGACGGAGCTCACGTTGCGCGACGAGCTGAGCGCCAACATCCAGCTGGTCGCCGGCTCGCCCAACCCCGCGGCGGCGACGATCAACGGGCAGAAGATGGAGTGGGTGTTCCCGATGCCATCGGACCGGATCACCGTGACCTACGACATCAAGCCGCAAGGCACGGGCAGCCTGCCGATCAGCGCCAGCGCCGGCGTCGAGTGGAAGGACAGCGAGGCCCGCCCGGGCAAGGCGGACTTCCCGGCCGTGAACATCGAGGTCGTGGGCCCGCCCATGCCATGACGTCCGTGCCTCCCGGCCGTCGCGCCGCGGAGGCCGATTGCCAGACGCACCGGCGGCGCATGCCGTGGCATGCGCCGCCGGTGACCGTCCCCTTGCCGGATGCGCCCGCACCCCTTGCCATGCCACGCACGTCCTCCGCCGCACGGCGGGCGGGCCGCTATCGATGCGCCACGCTTTCGATCCAGAGCCCACGTTGGAGGCACCGTCCATGACCACCCTCAGGCCAGGCGCCGCGCTGGCGGCCGCGGGCTGCGCCGTCGTCTTCGCGCTGGTCGGCACCGCGTCGAGCGGCCGCGCCCAAGGCGGCATTCCCACCATCTACGTCAACACCACCGTCGATATCGTGCCGTCGAGCGCGGACGAGGTGTGCGGCGAGTCCAACCCGTGCTCGCTCCGCCTCGCCATCCGCACGGGGCAGATCGAGGAGACCGGCGCGTTCGTGACGGCATGCTTCGACCCCGCCGAGGTTCCTGGCGCCAAGCCCTGCCCGGAGGGCAAGCGCCCGCTGCGGAAGTCCGATCCGAACTACGATGCCGCGACCGGCAAGTGGGTGATCAAGATCCAAAACCGACAGCCGATCCAGATGACCGCGCGGCAGACGTTCGTCGACTTCAAGCGGATGCTGACGTGGCGGGGCCCGCAGGACAACCGCGTGGTGATCGACGCCTCGCTCGGCATGGAGCACCTGTTCGGCCTCGAGAGCGAGACCAACATCCTGTCGGGGTTCGAGGTGCGCGGGTCGTTCGAGTCGGCGGCGATCCTCATCCAGCCCAATCTCCGGCGCGACCCGGCCAAGAACAACCAGATCGGCCCCGGCGTGGTCTTGACCGACATCACGAAGGGCGTCGGCGTGCGGATCCTCGGCACCGAGGCGTTCAACAACAAGGTGTTCGGCATCTGGTGCGGGATCACCGGCGACGGCACCGAGGTGCGCGCGATCAAGGAGGACTGCATCTACATCGAGCAAGGCGCCTTCGGCAACGTCATCGGCGACGTCGAGCAGCCGAACGTGCTCGCGGCAGCGGAAGGCAGCGGCCTGCGGATCGAGCAGATCCGCGTGCCGGGCGTCGAGTTCGAGCCGACCCGACTGAACGAGATCCGCGGCAACTGGCTGGGCCTCGATGCGACCGGTGCGAGCTCCTACGGCCTCGAGACCGGCGTGACGTTCATCGGATCGCCGGGGAACCGCATCATCGAGAACGTCATCAGCAACCGCCGCGGCACCGGCATCCGCCTGGCCGAGGCGATGACCGAGACCGTGATCACCGACAACATCATCGGCGGCGACCCGACGGGCGAGCTGTGCCGCGGCAACGCGGGCTACGGCCTGTGGCTCGTCAGCGGCCCGCAGGCGACCGAGATCAAGGGCAACCGGATCCTGTGCAACGACAAGGGCGGCATCTTCCTGCAGGCCACCAACACGCGTGACGTCACCATCACCGAGAACCGGATCACGCGCAACACGGGCAAGCCGATCACGTTGAGCCAGGGCGCCAACCGCGGCGTGCGCGTGCCGCGGATCACGTCCGCCACGCGCACCACCGTGGCGGGCACCGCCTGCCCGGGCTGCCGGGTGGAGGTGTTCTCGGATCCCGACCGCGAGGCCGGCTGGTTCGAGGGGGCCACCACCGCCGACGAGGCGGGGGCGTTTCGGTTCGAGAAGGCCGCGGGGTTCGCCGGGGAGTGGTTGGCCGTCACGGCGACCGACGGCCGCAACACATCGGAGCTCGCCGAGGCGGTCAAGGCGAGCGACGCCACCCCGGGGCGCGCTTCGCCGACCCCGACGGTCACGCCGACGGCGATCGGGCCGACGCCGACCGACGGCCCGCCCAGCGCGACGCCCACCGCCGCCACCCCGACGCCGACCGCCACGCGCGACGCCACAATCGGCGTCTACCTGCCGTGGCTGGCGCGAGTGGTGGACCTGTCAGCCGTCCCGTGAGCCAGGCGTCCTACTCCGGCGCCGCCCCCGCGGCCACCTGCCGTGCAGCGGCGAGCGCGTCCTCGACCGTTCCGGCGGTGTACGAGTCGAACTTGAGCGCCGTGTCGTCGTAGCCGGTCGCCGGTCCGTAGACCGCCAGGAGCGGGATCCCGACCCAGTCGAGCTCCTTGAGCTTGGCCCGCCCCGTGGGGTTGTCGCCGGTGAGGTCGATCTTCATCGGCGTCACGCCCGGCTGCTGCAGCAGGTCGACGACGGGCGGCTGGTGCAGCACGCCCGCTTCCAGCGCCTTGCAGTTGAGGCACCACTCGGCCGTGAAGTCGACCACGACGACGTCGCCGCGCGCGGCCGCGGCGGCGAACCGTTCGGGGGTGTAGTAGACCCACGGGATCGGGCCCTGGCTGGCCAGGTCGCGGACGGCCCACAGGCTGGCCGTGGCCAGCGCCAGGCCGAGCCCGCCGAACGCCGCGCGCTTCGACCAGGCCGGCGTGATCTGGAACGTGCGGAACGCCATCCACCCGCAGGCCGCGACGACGAAGAACACCACGGCGTACCAGTACGCGCGGGTGGCCGGGTCGGGCGGCGTCTGGAGGTAGCTCGCCAGCGGCACGCCGAGGAAGAACACGGCCACCGCCAACATGAACAGGCCCATCACCTGACGCACCACGAGCGCGGCCGCGCCGCTGCGCGGCACGGCGTTGACGCCGCGCGGGAAGAGCGACAAGAGCAGGTACGGCAGCGCCATGCCGGCGCCGATGGCCGCAAACGTGGCCAGCGTGACGGGCGGCGCCTGGAGCGCCGCCCATGCGGCCGCGCTGCCCATGAACGGCGCCGTGCACGGCGTCGACAGCACGGCCGTCATGACGCCGAAGAGGAACGATCCCTGCAGGGTGTCCTGGCTCGGGTTCACGGCATACGCCCACTGCGGGGCGTTGACCTCGAACACGCCCAGCATGCCCACGGCCATCACCGCGACCACGAGGCCGACGACGAGCGAGAACCAGCCGGTCTGGAACAGGCTGCTGATCGAGTTGAAGCCCGCGATGAACGCGATGGCCCCCCCGATGACGAGCCAGAACATCACGACGCCGAGCGCCATGCTGGCGCCGAGCACGACGAGTCGGTCGCGGCTGCCGGCCGCCCGGCCGAGGGCCATCGCCTTCAGCGGCAACACCGGGAGCACGCATGGCGTGAAGTTGAGCAGCATGCCCCCCAGCGCGGCCGTCAGGAGCAGCAGGCCCAGGCCGAGCCCGCCCTCGGGGCTGAACCGCAGCGTCCGGCCGAACACGTTGACCGCCACGTCGCCCGACGCCCCGCCGGCGGCCGCGGCCTGCGCGACGTCGAAGCCCGCCGGGTCGAACCCGGTGAAGAGCGCGGGGTCCGCGGGCGGGGCGCTGCTGCCGCCGGCCGCCGCGATCTCGAACGCGGCCTGCACGGCGAGGGACTCCGGCGGGTAGCACGTGGTCTCGTCGCACGCCTGATAGCCCACCAATAGATCGAGGGTGGCCGGCCCCTCGGCCGCGTCGGTATCGGCGACGACGGGCACGTAGGCCACGGTGCGGCCGGCGTACGACATGAGCTCGATCGGCCCCGTCCCGTAGTCGACGGTCACCGCGACCGGGGCCGGCCATTGCACGCGCCCGACCTTGACGCCCTCGGGCACCTGGACGATGTCGATCGTCGTCGGGATGGCCGGGAAGTCCGCTCCGAACTCGGGCGGGATGATCGGCGGGTTGGGCCACGAGTGGTACGACTCGGCGTAGTCCAGCACCACCGCGACCGCCAGCCGATCGCCCGGGGCGACACGGGCCCGCTCGGCGACCGCGCGGACCGACACCGCCTGCGGCGGTCCGCCCAGGAGCCCGATCTGCGCCGCGGCATCCCGCGCGCCGCCGAGCGCGAGCCCGGCGGCGACGAGGATCGGGGCGAGGCGCCACGGGCCGGCCGTCCGGGCGCGCGTCGCGCGGCGGCCGACGCCGGGGCCTCGTAAGTGGTGGATCCGACCGCGCACCGCGGAAGTGGTCACAGCTTGCGTCGTCTTCGGCATCTCTGGTCCTTCATCGGTATGGGCACGTTCATCGAGTGGTCGTGGTCTTGGCGCTGGGAGCGCGAACCTCCCCCCGCCCTTACGGGATGCCCGACGCGTGCGCGGCCTTACCGACCGCCCCAGAACGCGTCCGGCGCGCACGGGATGTCCCCGGCGATCTCGGTGTAGATCCGCGCCAGATCGTCGGGCCCGGGGGCGAGGTACGCCATACCCGGCTCGCACGCCAGCGAACGCAGGAAGTCCCCGTCGACGTCGTCGCCGAGGCCGATCGTGTAGAGCCTGATGCGCCCCTCGCAGATCAGGTCGCCGAGCACCGCCACCGCCGCGAGGTCGTCGTTGTGTCGCCCGTCGGTGAGCAGGACCACCGTCGGCGTGCTCCCCGCCCGGCGGCGCCCGCTCCGCAGCTCGTCCCACGCGACCTGCAGGCCGCGGTCGATCATCGTGCCGGGCGCCATCTGCAGGCCGGCGATGGCGGCGCGGATCGCGGCGGCGTCGTTGCTCAGACGGTGCGCGAGGCGGGCCTCGCGGTTGAAGACCACCACCGCCACCTGGTCGTGCCGGCCGCGCGCGTCGGGCGAGAAGTCCAGCGCCGCCACGAACGTCGCCGCGGCCGCCTTGGCCGCCTCGAACTTTTCGCCGGCCATGCTGTTCGAGGCGTCGACCACGAGCACGGCATCGGTGAAGCGCTGCTCGGGGTCGCACCGCTCGTTGAGCCCGAGCGGGAAGTACAGGTCGGCCGGCGTGGGCGTCGGCGTCGGAACGGGCGTGTGCGTCGGGGACGGCGTCGGCGAAGGCGCGAGCACCTTGACCAGCGGGTTCGGGAAGTCCATCTGGCCGGGGATGCCGAGCCCGTCGACGTAGGCCGCGACCGCGCCGACGCTGACCGGCCAGTCGCCTGCCTGCGTCGGTCGGACGCGGTAGCGCAGCTCGAAGCTGCCGAACGGCACGTCGCGCATCGTCCAGCGCAAGGCCCGCGTCGCCGGGTCGAACGCGGCCGCCGGCACGGCGCTGCCCGGCACGTAGTCGATGTTGCCGGCGAGCCGGTCGACGACGTCGACGGATTGGAAGAGCATGCGGGCCGTGATCCGCTGGACGATCGCGTCGAAGACCTGGAAAAGCAGGTTGGGGTCGTCGGCCCGGAAGAACCGCGACGGGTCGGTGGCGATGTCCTGCATGAGCTGCGGGTCGGAGCCGACGGAGATCGTGAAGATCTCGACGCCTTCGGCCTTGGCGGCATCGGCCTCGGCGATCGCAGGCCCGCGCTCCGACACACCGTCGGACAGCACGATGAACACCGCCTTCGCGTCGGGCCGTCGCCGCGTCAGCCAGTCCTCGCGTGCGGTCTGCAGCCCGAGGTCGATGCGCGTGCCGCCGAACGGCGTGATCTGGTTGACGGCGCGCCACAGGCGCCCCTCCTCGCCGGTGAGGCTCGACGCGAGCGTCGCGACATGGCTGAAGGTGACGAGCCCGACGCGCGAGCGCGACAGGTCGATCTCGTGGATGAAGTCGAGCGCCGCCTGGCGGAGGAGGTCCATGCGGCGCTGCTCGAGCATCGAGCCCGACTCGTCGAGGACGAGGTACACGTCGAGGGTGGGGGCCATGATCGACGACCCGCAGCCGCCGCTCACCGTCAGCGTGACGTCGACGGCCTGGCCGATGAGGACGGTGTCGGGCGCCAGCGACTTGTCGGTCTGCGCCTCGCACGTCGGGTCGGTCGGCGGCGGCACCATCGGGCGGGCGTCAGGGTCCCACACGAAGCGCGTGACGGCGTTGGCGTTGCGGTCGGCGACGAGGATGTCGCCGTCGGCGTCGACCGCCAGGTCGATCGGCCGCGAGCCGGCCGCGAGGTCCGGGCGGTGGGCATCGAAGACCCCGGCCAGGGCGCCGGTCGCGTCGTAGTGCCACACCAGGCCCTGTCGATCGAGCGCGAACAGCGTCCCGTCGGCTGCGGCCTCGATGCGCCGCGCGGGCGACCGGAGCGGCATCTGGTCCACCACGGCACCGCCGGCGATGACCACCGCGTAGCGCCCGGTGCGATCCATGACGAACGTCCGGCCGCGCCCGTCCACGGCCAGGTCGGACCAGCCCGCCGCGCCGCCCGGGCCGGGCGGGAGCGGCGTGACCGCGCCCGCCAACCCCGCCTGGTCGAAGCGACGAATGGAGCGGTCGAGGATGTCGAGCACGACGAGCGCGCCGTCCGACGGGTCGAGGGCGATGTCCGAGACGAACGCCTCTGGCGGCTGTCCGCCGCTCGCCAGATCGGCGTCCCAGCGCACCTCGCCGTCGAGGTCGGGCGCGGCGAACGCACGCGATCGGACGCCATCGCCGTCGACGGCGAACACGGTGCCGTCGGGACCGGCATCCACCGCGAGCACTGTCGGCAGCCGCATCTGGCGCAGCGGCGCTCCGCCCGCGTCGAATCGCTGGACCCGCTGCTCCCGGTCCAGGAGGTAGACATGGCCGTCGCCGCCGACGTGGATGCGCTCGGGGCCGTTGAGGACGCCGCGCGGCGTCAACATGCCACCGATGCGGGTGACGACGGTGCGGTTGTTCAGCGCCGCCTTGTAGTCGACGTGGAGGAGCTGGGACACGCCGAGGGCGAACCCCTGCGTGGCGCAGACCACGGCATCACCCGGGAGGACGGCCACAGCCGTCAGGCCCGAGGTTCCGGTCATGAAGATCCCCCCGTCGGCGTTGCGCCACCGCAGGCCGCTCGGGGTGGCGAGCCAGTAGCCCGCGCGCCCGCCGCTGCCGGCGTCGACGTCGGCGGCAAGGTCGACCGCGCGGCTGTCGGCGCCGAGGTCGACCTTGCCTTGCTCGCGGCCGTTGCCGTCGAGGACGTGGACGACCGGTACCCGCCCGTCGAGCACGTGCACACGCCCCCAGCGATCGACGTCGATGCCCGCAAGCAGGCCGCTGCTGGCCAAGGGCGGCACGACCGACCACTTCGAGAGCGGTGTCCCGGCAGCCGTGAAGCGATACACCTCTCCGCTGCCGGAGGCGGTGACGTAGACGCGTCCGTCGGTGGCCACGGCCACGCCGAGCGCGCCGGGAATGCCGGAATGCGTCGCCACGCGGGCCCCCGCCATCGTGAACACGTGCAGCGCGTCGGCGCCGATATCGGCGACGTAGAGCCGGTTGCGGGTCGGGTCGGTGGCCACGTGCATCGGTTGGACGAGCGGGGCGCCGTCGACCAGCGTGCGCGCAGGCGCGGCAGGATCCCAAAGCGTGACGCGCGGCATCCGCTCGTCGCCGTCGACGACGAAGACCTGTCCGTTGGGCGTCGCGTCGACGCCCGTGGCCTGCGCCCAAGCGTCCGACGCACGCACGTTGGGCAAGCTCCGCCACGTCTCCGACACCACATAGGTGCCGCTCGCCGACTGCACCCGCGACGCGAGGCCAGCCGGTCCACCCGACGGAATCACCGACATCAGGGCACCCGCCGCGGCCAGCCCGCGCACGGTGCGACGCGATCCCAGCTTCATCTTCACCTCCCACCGGCTCGTGGCCTGCGGCCCGGCACCACTGCCCGCGGTGTCGCTTCCGCGGGCCTGCAGGGTCGTGCACCCTGCCCTCGGCGGCGGCGCCGGCCCAATGCGCGCATCCATCGATCGCTCGCGCGGACGCGTCCGGACGATCGCCGCGGGCGACGTGATACAATACAATAATACCAATGACCGAAAACGCAAGGCGGCGATCTCCGTGACGCCGATCTCCGGGCGGCGGCTGCTCGAGCTGGTCGGCGCCTCCCTCTGCGCCCTGGCGGCGGCCGTCCTGCTCCTGGTCCCGCGTGCCGCCGTCGACCCGGCCCGCGGCGCTCCGGCCCTCGACGGCTGCAGCTGGTCGCGTGCCGGCGAGATCCCCCTGGCGGTCTACGACGCCGCCGGCGCGGTGGACCCTGTGGCCGCCGCGCTCTACGTCCACGGCGGCGTCGATCGCGACAACGTCGTGCGCGACGAGCTGTACCGGCTGGACCTGCGCGCCGACCAGCCGCCGGTGACGCGCATCCCGACCACCGGCGCGGCGGTCCCCCGCTGGGGGCACAGCCTGACGTGGGTGCTCGAGCGCGGGCGCGCGCGGCTGTACGCCATCGGCGGCGCCACCGCGCGGGGCGACGACGTGCCGGCGGACGGGCGGGTGTTCGGCCTCGACCCCGACGGCAGCCGCTGGCAGGTGGTGCCGGTCACCGGCGGCTCGCTCGGCGTGCTCGACCACGCCGCGGCGTACGATCCCGTCCACAACGTGATCGTCGTGCACGGCGGGCGGCTCGGCACCGGCCGCGACGACGTGTCGCAGCCACGCGACGAGACGTACTTCCTCGACGTCGACACCGGCCGCGTCACGCTCGGCCCGCGCGGCGGCCCCAAGCTCTACAGCCACAGCATGGTGTTCGATCCGGCCGGCCTGCGCATGCTCGTGTTCGGCGGCACGCCCGACGGCCAGCGCGGCGTCAACGCGGTCGGCGTGCTCGACCTGGCCAACGGGCCGGGCCTCGCGCAGTGGTCGACGCTGACCGTCGGCGGCGCCGCGCCTGGCCCGCGCTTCAACCACGGCGCGGCGCTCGATCCGGATCGCCGGGCGATGATCGTCTACGGCGGCCTGAAGGGGCTGGACGAGTCGCTCATGGACACCTGGGCGCTCGACCTGTCGCAGCCCGGCGCGCCGACCTGGCAGGACCTCTCGCTGGCCAACGGCCGCCGCAGCGGGATGGTGATGCACCACAACCCCTTGCTCGGGCTCACGCTGCAGGTCAGCGGCGGGCGCCCCCTCAGCCCCGAGGCTTCGCGCGACGTCTTCTCGCTGCGCTGCGCCGCGGTCGGCCCGACCCGCCCGCCGCCCGGCACGGTCGTCCTGCCGCCCACCCAGCCGGGTGGCACGGTGGTGTTGCCGACGGAGCGGACGCCCACGCCGACGGGCACCGCCGGCCCGGGGACGGTGGTCCCGCCCCCGCCCCCGACGGCCACCGCCGCCGGCGGGACGCCCGCGACGCCGGCCGGCACCGCGACC
>QEVT01000457.1 GCA_003576755.1 bacterium
GACGTACGCCGGCAGGAGGTACTCGACGGTCTGCGGGGCGCGGTAGGCCACCGCCAGGGCGGCGACGATCCCGGCGGCGCCGGCCACCAGCACCGCGGCGGCGCCGTCACGCCGCGCCAGGGCTGCCAGGCCGAGGCCCGCCAGCGCCAACCGGAACCCGCCGAACTGCAGCACGGCGATGTCGGCCAGCACGCGCAGCCGGTCCACGAGCGTCGCCACGTCGTCGAAGTAGAGCGCGTCGCCGCGAAAGCCCAACGCCAGCGCGTGGTAGGCGAGCCCGCGCAGGGTGTCGAGGTTCCCCGGGGCCAGCACCGCGCCCGCACGGTCGCGCAGCGGCAGGTAGGCGAGCGGCGCCAGCGCCACCACGGCCGCCCCGAGCATCGCCGCCAGCGTGCGCGGCCGGCGCAGCCCGGCCGGGCGGCGCCACGCGACGGCGAGCGCCACCGGCAGGCCGAGGAACGCCAGCGACGGGTGGTGCCCGGCCGCGAGCCCGAGCGTGAAGGCCAGGCCCACCAGGTCGCGATCGGCCGTGGGGGATGCGGCGGGGGAAGGCGTGACCACCCGCACCGCCGCCAGCAGCACCAGCGCCGCCAGGAGGGCCGTCGGCATGCGGATGTTGGCGATGGACGCCTGGGCCTGGAACGTCGGCGTGAACGCGAGGCAGGCGACGGCCACGACGCCGGCAAGCCGCAGGCCCGTCAACCGCCGCGCGGCGGCGAACAGCGCCGCCAGCACCACGAGGGCCAAGAGCGTGCTGAACAGGTTGACAGCCCATGGCCAGCGGTCGGGGCCGAGCGGCACCCGCCCCAGCCACGGGTCGGCGACGGCGAGGTCGCCGGCCCCGAACAGCGCCACGACCGACGGCTGCGTCGCCGCGCGGCCGAACGCGTGCGCGAGCATGGTGTAGAGCGGGTAGCCGGGGGGATGGGCGACGCCGAGGTCACGCGCGACGAGCTGGAACTCGCCGGCGTCGGCGGGCTGCAGGCCGGGCGCCGCCAGGTCGGCGAAGAGCCAGCAGCACAGCAGGCCGAGCGCGAGGTCGCCGAGGCGGCCGGCGACGGCGCCCCGCCAGCGGCGCGGCGGCCGAGGGGGCGGCGCCCCGGGTTCGGCCGCCGCGGTCACGCCGTCACCCGGCCGCGTAGCCCTCGAGGCGGCGGACCAGCGCCTGCATGAACGGGTCGGCGGTGCCGCCGTCGAGCACGCGGTGGTCGAACGTCAGCGCCAGGTACATCATCGGGCGGATGGCGATGCTGTCGCCGCCCGGGCCCTCGACGACGACGACGCGCTTCTTGATGGCGCCCGTGCCGAGGATGGCCGTCTGCGGCTGGTTGATCACCGGCGTGCCGAACAGGCTGCCGAGCGTGCCGTAGTTGGTCACCGTGAACGTGCCGCCCTGGACGTCGTCGGGTTTCAACCCCTTCGCGCGGGCGCGCCCGGACAGGTCGTTGACCGCCTTGGCCATGCCGATCAGGTTCTTCTCGTCGGCGTTCTTGATGACCGGGACGATCAGCCCCCCGCCCGGCAGCGCCACGGCCATGCCGATGTTGACGTCGGTGTGGATCTGGATGCCGCCGTCGGTCCAGCTGCTGTTGACCAGCGGGAAGGCGCGGATGGTCGCGGCCAGCGCCTCCAGCATGATCGCCGTCAAGGTCAGCCGGACGCCGGCGGCGGCATGGCCGCCCTTGAGCGCGTCGTAGGCCTGCATCACCGCGCCCATGTCGACCTCGTGGACGGTGGTGACGTGCGGGGCGGTGTGCTTGCTGTGCACCATGTGGTCGGCGATGGCCTTGCGCATCGGCGTCAGGGCCACGAGCTCGCCGAACGCCGGGCCGGCGGCCGAGGTCGGCACGGCGGGGACCGGCGCGGCGGCCGGCGCGGGGGCGGGGGCGGCGACCGTCGGGATCGCGGCCGCGGC
>QEVT01000077.1 GCA_003576755.1 bacterium
GTCGTCGGGCGTCCCGTGCGACGTGCCGTGGCGCCGGCGGCGTCGGCGCCGGCGCTCGATCCCGGCGGCACGGGCGGCACGGCGCGCGCCGGCGGCCGGATCGTGGATCGCGTCAACGCTGTTCATCGCCCACAGGGTAGTCGATCCCGGGGCGAACCTCAAGTCGACGCTGCCCCCCGGCCGGGCAAACGGAGGCGCGCTCACGCGGTGCTATAATTCGCGCCATCAACCGCATATCGCAAACCAACCTTCAGGGCAGGGTGAGGCGCGCGTGCGCCAATTCCCGATCGGCGGTATGGGGCCATCCCCCGAGCCCGCGAGCTCCGCGAGGGGCACGATCCGGTTCAAGGCCGGGGCCGACGGTATAGTCCGGATGAAAGAAGGTGCGGCGGCGGCGGCGCCGCGGTGGTCGATGCCTGGGGCATGCCGACCCCCGTTGCGCATGTCCGCGCGCGCCGCGTGCACGGACGCGACATCCGGCGGACGGCCGGTATCGCGCGCTGTCGCCTTGCCCTGCAGACGGTGGGTCTGGAGGGCGTTTTTTCTTGTCACAGCCGCTGTCAAACGAACGCGTGGGCGACACGGGCGGTCCGGCCGGGGCCGCCGGTGGCATGCTGGGCGTGGGCGGTGCCGAGGCTGCCATGGCGCGCGCGATCGCGCTGGCACGGCGGGCGGTCGGGCGCGTCAGCCCCAACCCCCCCGTCGGCGCCGTCGTCGTGCGGGACGGCGCCGTCGTCGGCGAAGGGTTCACGCAGCCGCCGGGCGGGCCCCACGCCGAGGTCGTCGCGCTCCGGCAGGCCGGCGACGCCGCGCGCGGCGCGACCCTCCACGTGACGCTCGAGCCGTGCTGCCACCATGGCCGCACGCCTCCGTGCACCGACGCCATCGCCGCGGCCGGGATCGCCCGGGTGTGCTTCGCCGTGCCGGACCCCAACCCCCGCGTCGACGGCGCCGGGGCCGCCGCGCTGCGGGCGGCAGGCATCGAGGTGCACGACGGCACCGGCGCCGCGGAAGCTCGGGAGCTCATCGCGCCGTTCGCGCGCTGGATCGCCTCGGGCCGCCCGCTGGTCACGCTCAAGTACGCCATGACGCTGGACGGACGGATCGCCGCCCACACGGGCGACAGCCGATGGGTCAGCGGGCCGGCCAGCCGACGCCGCGTGCACGCCATGCGCGACGGCGCCGACGCCATCCTCGTCGGTGCGGGCACGGTCGTCGCCGACGACCCGCGCCTCACGACCCGCCTGGACGGCCCGCGGCCGGACGGCGGCGACGCGCACCACCCCCTCCGCGTGATCCTCGACAGCCGCGGTCGGGTCCCGCTCGCCGCCCGTGTGTTCGACCCCGAGCTGCCCGGCCGGACGCTCGTCGCGTGCGTCGAGGTCCCGCCGGCCTACGCCGACGCGCTCGCCGCGCGCGGCGCCGACGTCGTCCGCCTGCCGGCCGGCCCGGATGGGCGGGTCTCGCTGCCGGCGCTGCTGGACTGCCTCGGCCGGCGCGGCATCACCGACCTCCTCGTCGAGGGCGGCGCCGCCGTGCACGGAGCGTTCCTCGATGCCGGCCTCGCGGGTCGCGTGCGGGCGTTCATCGCCCCCAAGCTCGTCGGGGGCGCGGCGGCGCCGGGGCCCGTCGGCGGCGTGGGCGCGGCCGCGATGGCGCTGGCCACGCGCCTGGAAGATGTCGTCGTCGAACGCATCGACGACGACGTGCTGGTCGCAGCGACCTTGGGCGCGCCCGCCGCGACGGGGAGCGCGGCGTAGGTGGCGGGCGTCAGGGTTCGCGCGCTCAGGCTCGAAGAGGAGCATCCGATGTTCACAGGCATCGTCGAAGAAGTCGGCCGGGTGGCCGCCGTCGCCCACCGCGGGGCGATCGTGGTGGTCGAGATCGAGGCGCACGCCGTGGTCGCCGACACGCGGGTCGGCGACAGCATCGCCGTCGGCGGCGCCTGCCTCACGGCCGTGGACGTCGCGGCCGGGGGCTTCACCGTCGAGCTGACGCCCGAGACCCTGCGGCGCACCACCCTCGGCGGCCTCGTGCCGGGTGCCGCGGTCAACCTCGAGCGGGCCGTCGCGGCCGGCGGGCGCTTCGGCGGGCACATCGTCCAGGGCCACGTCGACGCGTGCGGCACCGTCGAGGGGCTTGCCGCCGAGGGCGAGTCGACCGTGGTCCGGTTCCTGGCCCCGCCGGACGTCCTGCGTTATGTCGTCCCCAAAGGGTTCATCGCGGTCGACGGCGTCAGCCTGACGGTCGTCGACCGAGACGCCGAGGGCTTTCGGATCGCGTACATCCCGCACACGCTGGCCCACACCACCGCCGGCGCCTATCGGCCCGGGACCCGGGTCAACCTCGAGCCCGACATCCTCGGCAAGTACGTCGAGCAGCTGCTGGCCGGCCGCCCGGCCGCCGTCCCCACCATCCTGGAGGCAAACGCATGAGCTGGTGCACCGTTCCCGAGGCGCTGGACGAGATCCGCGCCGGCCGCATGATCGTCGTCGCCGACCACGCCGACCGCGAGAACGAGGGCGACCTCGTGATGGCCGCCGAGCACGCCACGCCCGAGGCCGTGAACTTCATGACCCGCGCGGGTCGCGGGCTGGTGTGCGTGCCGATGTTGCCCGTGCGTCTGGCCGAGCTCGAGCTGCCGCAGATGGTCAACGCCAACACCGCCCCGTACGCCACCGCGTTCACGGTGTCGGTCGACGCGGTCGAGGGGCTCACGACCGGCATCTCGGCCTTCGAGCGCGCCACGACCATCCGCCGCCTGGCCGCCGCGGGCGCGCGCCCCACGGACTTCGCGCGGCCCGGCCACGTCTTCCCGCTCGCCGCGGCCCCGGGCGGCGTGCTCGACCGCCCCGGGCACACCGAGGCCGCGGTCGACCTCGCGCGGCTCGCGGGCCTTGCGCCCGCAGGCGTGCTGTGCGAGATCCTGGCCGACGACGGCACGATGGCCCGCGGCGACACGCTCGCGGACTTCGCCGCCGCGCACGGGCTCAAGATGCTGGCCATCGAGACGCTGATCGCGTTCCGCCGCGACACCGGCGCCGTGGTCGAGCGCACCGCCTCGGCCCGCCTCCCGACGGCGCACGGATCGTTCACCGTAACGGCGTTCGCGGCGCCCGGCGGCGAGACCCACCTGGCGCTCGTGCACGGCGATCCCGGAGGCGACGGCGCGCCCGCCCTCGTCCGCGTCCATTCGGAGTGCCTGACGGGCGACGTGTTCGGCTCGCGCCGCTGCGACTGCGGCGCGCAGCTCGACGCGGCCATGGCCGCCATCGCCCGCGAGGGCGCGGGCATCGTCGTCTACCTGCGCCAGGAAGGCCGCGGCATCGGGCTGGCCAACAAGATCCGGGCCTACGCGCTGCAAGACACCGGCCTCGACACCGTCGAGGCCAACCATCAGCTCGGCTTCCCGGCCGACCAGCGCGACTACGGCGCGGCGGCGGCCATCCTCGCCGCGCTCGGCGTCAGGCGCGCGCGCCTGCTGACCAACAACCCGGCCAAGATCGAGGGGGTCGCGGACTGGGGCATCACGGTCGTCGAGCGCGTGCCGTTGCTCACGGCCGCCGACGCCGAGAACGCCCGCTACCTCGCCGCCAAGCGCGACCGGCTCGGACACCTCTTGGGCGAGGTGGCGTCGAACGGCCGGCCGGGCGTCGCCGGGCCGGCGGCGCCGGCGAACGGCCGGCCGGCGGTCGCCCATGCCGGCGGTGGCCGATGATCTTCGAGGGGACGCCGACGGGCGAGGGTCTGCACGTGGCCATCGTCGTGGCGCGCTGGAACGCGCTGATCACCCGCGCGCTGCTCGACGGCGCGACCGACGCCCTGCGGCGGCACGGCGTCGCCGATGCCGACGTCGACGTGGCCTGGGTGCCCGGGAGCTTCGAGATCCCGCTGGCCGCCCGCTGGCTGGCGGGGACCGGGCGCTACGACGCCGTCGTGTGCCTGGGCGCCGTGATCCGCGGCGCCACGCCGCACTTCGACCACATCGCCGCCGCCGCCATGCAGGGCGTCGCCGCGGCCGCCCGCGAGACCGGCGTGCCGATCACGGCCGGGATCCTGACCACCGACACCGCCGACCAGGCGCTGGAGCGGGCCGGCATCAAGGGCGGCAACAAGGGCGCCGAGGCCGCGGTCGCCGCGATCGAGATGGCCACGCTGGGGCGGCGGATCGCCGAGGGCCGCCGGTGACGGGCACGCGGCGAGCCGATCCCACTACTCCACCATCAGCCGATAGCCCACGCCGGGCTCGGTGCGCAGGTAGCGCGGGCGCGCCGGGTCCGCCTCGAGCTTGTGGCGCAGTTGGCCCATGAACAGCCGCACGTAGTGCGTCTCGTCGGTGTACCCCGGGCCCCAACCCTCGCGCAGGAGCTGCCGGTGGGTCACGACCTTGCCCGCATGCCGCACCAAGAAGTCCAACAGCCGGTGCTCGATCGGGGTGAGGTGCACCTCGGCGCCGCGCACGAACACCTGGCGGCGGGCTCGGTCCACCCGCAGGTCGCCCACCGCGAACTCCGGGGACGCGTCCGGGCCCGCCGCCCCCGCGGCGTGCCGCAGCGCCACCCGCATGCGGGCGGCCAGCTCGTCGACGCCAAACGGCTTGGTCAGGTAGTCGTCGGCGCCGAGGTCGAGCGCCTCGACCTTGTCGCGCTCGTGGCCGCGCGCCGAGACGACGATGATCGGCACGGGGCTCCACGCGCGCAAGCGGCGGATCACCTCGAGCCCGTCGACGTCCGGCAAGCCGAGGTCGACGATCACCACGTCGGGGAGGTGTTCGGCCGCCATCGCCACACCGGCCGCGCCGTCGGGCGCTTCGAGCGGGCGGTAGCCGCGCTGCGTCAGCGTGGCGCGCAGGAAGCGTCGGATCGCGGGATCATCCTCGACGACCAGCACCTTGGGACGGACGGCGGCGGCGCTCACGGCGTCGGCTCGCCCGCCCGATCCAACGGCAACGCGAAGGCGAACACCGCGCCACCGCCGGCTCGGCCGGCGGCCGTGATCCACCCGCCGTGGGCCTCGACGATCGCCCGGCAGATCGCCAAGCCCAGGCCGGCGCCGGCAGGCATGGCGCCCGAACGGCCCCGATAGAACTTCTCGAACACCCGCTCGGCGGCGCCGGCCGGCAACCCCGGACCCCGGTCCGACACCTCGATCACCAACGCGTCGGGCGTGGCGTGCGCCGCGACGTCGATCGCCGTCCCGTGCGGCGTGTGCTTGAGCGCGTTCTCGATCAGGTTGAACACCACCTGCTCGACGAGGATCGCATCGCACGGCACCAGGGGCAGGTCGGCGGGGATGGCGACCGATACCGGCGTCGTGCCCAACAGCGCTTCCAGGCGGGCCAGCGCCGCGCCGACGATCTCCTCCATGGACTGCGGCTCGCACCGCAGGTCGACACCGCCGGACTCCAGGCGCGACATGTCGAGGAGGTTGGCCACCAGCCGGCCGAGGTGCTGGGCCTGGTGGTGGATCGCCGCCACGAGCTCGCGGCGCGTGGCCGCGTCGATCGCCTCGCCGTCGGACAGCAGCGTCTCGGCGCTCCCGGCGATGGCCGCCAGCGGCGTGCGCAGGTCGTGCGATATCGAGCCGAGGAGCGTGCCGCGCAACCGCTCGCCTTCCGCCTCGACGCGGGCGCGCGCAGCCTCGTCGGCGGCCTCGGCGCGGGCGACGGCCTGTGCGGTCAGGCTGGCGAACGCTTCGAGGAGGTTCAACGGCTCGGGGGATTGCACGTCGGCTGCCCGTTCCGGCCGGACGGCGAGCACGCCCACGACCCGTTCGCCCGTCGTGAGCGGGAGGTAGAGGGCGCTGGCGCCGGGCAGCGTCTCGGTGCCGGTCCCTGCCGGTCGGCCGCGCTCGAGCACCCATGCGGCCACCGCCAGCTCGTCGGGCGGCAGATCGAACGGCGCCGGCCGCGCAGCCCGTACGGCCGGTCGCCCGTCGGTGCCCCGCAGCAGCACGGCCGCGCCGCGCCCGAACACCCCAGAGACATGCCTCACCGAGGCGTCGATCAACGCATCCAGGCCCCGGAGACGGGCGAGGTCGCGGCTGAGCCCATACAGGGCGGCCGTCCGGCGCTCGCGGCTGCGCGCGCTGTCGGCCTGGCGGCGCAAGCGGGTCGTCAGCGTGCTGACGACCAGGCCGACCACCAGCATCACCGCGAACATGACGAGGTACTCGGTATCCGCGACCGAGAACGTGAGATGCGGCGCGACGAAGAAGAAGTCGAACGCGGCCACGCTGAGGACGGCCGCGAGGGTCGAGGGGCCTCGCCCTTCGCGGCGCGCCACCACGACCACCGCGAGCAGGTACACCATCACCAAGTTGGCCTCGGCGAGGCGGCCGAACGCCAGCGACGCCGCCAGCGTGGCCGCCGCCACGACGCCGACGGACCGCAGGTAACCCGGCCAGCGGCTGGTGGGCACCAGGCGCAGCGGCATGGCCGCCGGCACGTCGTCGCCGGGCTCGCCCGTGATGACGTGCACGTCGATGGCCCCGCTGCCGCGCACGACGTCGTCGACGATCGACCCGAACGCCAGCTCGCGCCAGCGCGGGCGCGCGGGCTTGCCGAGCACGATCTGCGACGCGTTGCGCAGGCGGGCGTAGTCGAGGATCTGGGTGGCCGCGTCGTCGCCTTCGAGCGTCACGGCCTCGGCGCCGAGCCGCTCGCCGAGGCGCAGCGCCTGCGCGACCTGGTTTCGCGCCGACTCCGCTTCCGGCGCGTAGCGCGAGACCTCGACGTGGAGCACCACCCATGGCGCGCCGAGCCGCTGCGCCAGCCGATGGCCGGCCCGCACGAGGCGAGGCGCCAAGGGGTTCGCGCTGATGCAGACGAGGACGCGGTCCGTGGCCGGCCAGGCCTGACGGATCGCGTGGTCGCGCCGATAGTCGCGCATCTGGGCGTCGACGCGGTCCGCCGTCCGCCGCAGCGCCAGCTCGCGCAGCGCCATGAGGTTGCCGGGCCGGAAGAACCGCTCCATGGCCGTCTCGGCCCGCGCCGGCACGTATACCTTGCCCTCGCGCAGGCGGCGCAGGAGGTCGTCGGGCGGCAAGTCGACGAGCGTGATCTCGTCGGCGTCCTCGAGCAGCGTGTCGGGCACGGTCTCGCGCGTGACGACCCCGGTGATCTGGGCGACGACGTCGTTCAGGCTCTCGACGTGCTGGATGTTGAGCGTCGTGTAGACGTCGATGCCGGCGTCCAGGAGCTCCTCGACGTCCTGCCAGCGCTTGGCGTGGCGCGACCCGGGCGCATTGGAGTGGGCGAGCTCGTCGACGACGACGAGCGCGGGACGGCGCGCGAGGACCATGTCGAGGTCAAGCTCGCGCAGCGCCACGCCGCGGTGCACGATCGGGCGCGGCGGCACCGTGTCGAGCCCTTCGAGCAACGCCTCGGTCTCGGCCCGGCCGTGGGGCTCGGCCCAGCCGACCACCACGTCCACGCCGGCGGCGCGGCGCGCCTGGGCGGCCTCGAGCATGGCGTACGTCTTGCCCACGCCGGCCGCGGCCCCGAGGAAGACCTTCAGCCGCCCCCGCGAGCGGCGCGCCTCCTCGGTGGCGATCCGGGCCAGGAGGTCGTCGGGGTCGGGTCGAAGAGTGTCCGTCATCGTGGAGATGTCGCGGCGCTGTTTCGTTGGGTCACGGCAGCGCGTCGAGCGCCAAGTTGAGCCGAAGCACGTTCACCCGCGGCTCGCCGAGCACGCCGGCAGCTCGGCCCTCGACGTGGGCGAGCACGAGCGCCCGCACCGCGTCGGGCCGCAGTCCGCGGGCCCGGGCCACCCGATCGACCTGGTAGCGCGCCGCCTCCGGGCTGATGTGCGGGTCCAGCCCACTGCCGGACGCCGTGACGAGGTCGATCGGGATCGGCGCCGGGTTGGTGGGATCGGCAGACCGGAGCCGATCGACGCGGGCGTGGACCGCCTCGATAAGGGCGGGGTTGGTCGGTCCGAGGTTGCTGCCGCCGGAAAGCGCCGCGTTGTACGGGAACCCGGCGGTGGCCGACGGCCTGCCCCAAAAATAGCGCGGGTCGTCGAACGGCTGACCGATCAGCGCCGACCCCACGACGCTGTCTGCTTCTCGGATCAAGCTCCCGCCGGCCTGGGACGGGAAGAGCCCGCGGGCCGCGACGGTGACGACCACGGGGTACAGCACACCGGTCAGGACGGAAAGCCATGCGAACACCACGAGCGCGGGTCGCACCTGCATGTCGGTCACCTCTTCACCGCGAGATACGCCGTCGACGTGATTCTAGGCCAGCTTCAGCCAGACGAGCAGCACGTCGATCGCCTTGATGCCGACAAAGGGCACCACCAGTCCCCCCAGCCCGTAGACGATCGCGTGGTCGCGCAGCAGCCGCGCCGCGCCCACCGGTCGGAACGGCACGCCGCGCAGCGCCAGCGGGATCAGCGCGACGATGACCACGGCGTTGAAGATCACGGCCGCCAGGATCGCGCTCTGGGGCGTGGTCAGGCGCATGACGTTGAGCGCGTCGAGCTCGGGGTAGGTCGTCGCGAACGCCGCCGGCACGATCGCGAAGTACTTGGCCACGTCGTTGGCGATGCTGAACGTCGTCAGCGCCCCGCGCGTCATGAGCAGTTGCTTGCCGATGGCGACGATCTCGATCAGCTTGGTTGGGTTGGAGTCCAGGTCCACCATGTTGCCGGCCTCCTTGGCGGCCTGCGTGCCGGTGTTCATCGCGACGGCCACGTCGGCCTGCGCCAGCGCCGGGGCATCGTTGGTGCCGTCGCCGGTCATCGCCACCAGGTGGCCGCCGGCCTGGTGCTCGCGGATGAGCCGGAGCTTGGTCTCGGGCGTGGCCTGCGCCAGGAAGTCATCCACCCCGGCTTCGGCGGCGATCGCCGCCGCGGTGAGCGGGTTGTCGCCGGTGATCATCACCGTCCGGATGCCCATGCGGCGCAGCTCGGCGAAGCGCTCGCGCATGCCGCCCTTGACGATGTCCTTGAGCTCGACCACCCCGAGCACGCGGGCGTCGTCGGCCACGACGAGCGGCGTGCCGCCCGCGCGCGCCACGCGGTCGACGGTCGCGCGCACGTCGGCTGGAACCTGTCCCCCGCCGGCCGCCACGAACGCCTCCACCGCGTCGGGCGCGCCCTTGCGGATGCGCCGGCCGCGGACGTCGACGCCGCTCATCCGCGTCTGCGCCGTGAAGGGCACGAAGGCCAGGCCATGCTCGCCGATGTCGCGCTCGCGCACGCCGTGGCGCGTCTTGGCCAGCACGACGATGCTGCGGCCCTCGGGCGTCTCGTCCGCCAGCGATGCGAGCTGTGCGGCATCGGCGAGATCGGCCTCGACGACGCCGTCGGCCGGCAGGAAGGCGGCCGCCTGACGGTTGCCGAGCGTGATGGTGCCGGTCTTGTCGAGCAGCAGCACGTCGACGTCGCCCGCCGCTTCGACCGCCCTCCCGCTGGTGGCGATCACGTTGGCCTGGATCAGCCTGTCCATGCCGGCGATACCGATCGCCGAGAGGAGCCCGCCGATCGTCGTCGGGATCAGGCAAACCACGAGCGCGACGAGCACCGTCACGGTGACCGGCGCACCCCGACCGGCCGCGGCGGCGCTGTAGGCCGAGAGCGGCAGCATCGTCGCGGTCGCCACGAGGAAGACCAGGGTCATGGCGGCGAGCAGGATGCCGAGGGCGATCTCGTTGGGCGTCTTCTGGCGCCGCGCGCCCTCCACCATGGCGATCATGCGGTCGAGGAACGCCTCGCCGGGGTCGGCGGTGATGCGTACGACCAGCCAGTCGGACAGCACCTCCGTCCCGCCGGTCACCGCGCTGCGGTCGCCGCCGCTCTCGCGCACCACCGGCGCGCTCTCGCCCGTGATCGCGCTCTCGTTGACGCTGGCGGCTCCCTCGATGACCTCGCCGTCGCCCGGGATGGTGTCGCCGGCCTCGACCAGCACCACGTCGCCCTTGCCCAGGCGCCCGGCCGGCACCGCCTGCCAGGCCGCACCGTACGCCGGCCGGTCCAGCTTCTTGGCCGTGCCTTCGCGCCGCGCCTGGCGCAGCGTGTCGGCCTGGGCCTTGCCCCGACCCTCGGCCATGGCCTCGGCGAAGTTGGCGAAGAGCACCGTGAACCACAGCCAGGCCGTGACCGCCAGGATGAAGCCCGCCGGGGCCTCGCCGCGCCCCCGCACCGCCTGGACCCACAGCAGCGTGGTCAACACCGAACCGACCCACACCACGAACATCACGGGGTTGCGAACCTGGTGGCGGGGATCGAGCTTGCGCACGGCGCCGGCGAGCGCGCGGCGGGCGAGCGGGGCGCCGGCCAGCGATCGAGGCCGGCGATGGTGCGAAGGTGCGGTCGAGAGCATCATGGTGTGGCCTCGCGGGTCAACGGGGCTGCAAGTTGAGGTGCTCGACGATCGGGCCGAGCGCGAGCGCTGGGACGAATGTCAGGGCTCCGACGGCGACGACGACGGCCACGAGCAGCGTCACGAACAGCGGCGTGTGCGTCGGCAGCGTGCCGGGGCCCGGCGGCACCCGCTCCTTGGCGCCGAGCGCCCCGCCGAGCGCCAGGGTGAGGACGATGGGCCAGTACCGTCCCACCGCCATCGCCACCCCGCCGAGCGTGTTGTAGAACGGCGTGTCGGCGTCGAGCCCGCCGAACGCGCTGCCGTTGTTGTTGCCCATCGACGTGAAGGCGTAGAGCACCTGGCTCAGCCCGTGCGGGCCGGGCTGCAGGATCGACGCGCGGCCCTGCGGGAGGGCGACGGCGAGCGCCGCTGCGCCCAGGACGAGGAACGGCGGGACGAGGATGACGAGCGACGCAAGCTTCATCTCGCGCGCCTCAACCTTCTTGCCGAGGTATTCCGGGGTCCGCCCGACCATCAGGCCGGCGACGAACACGGCGACGATGGCGAAGACCAGCATGCCGTACAGGCCCGATCCGACGCCGCCGAACACCACCTCGCCGAGCTGCATCAGGAACAGCGCGGCGAGCCCGCCGAGTGGCATCAGCGAGTCGTGCATGGCGTTGACCGAGCCGTTGGAGGCCGCAGTCGTCGCCGTCGCCCACAGCGCGCTCGCGGCGACGCCGAAGCGCACTTCCTTGCCCTCCATGTTGCCGCCATGGGGCGCCACCGCCGCGATGGCGGGCGACGCCAGCCGCGGGTTGCCGGCGGACTCGGCCGCCACGGCGAGCGCCAGCAGCGGCACGAAGATCAGGGTCATGACGACGAGGATCGCCCACCCCTGGCGCGGGTCGCCGACCATGCGCCCGAAGGTGTAGCACTGCGCCGCGGGGATCAAGAGGATCGCCAAGAGCTCGAGGAAGCTCGACAGCGGCGTCGGGTTCTCGAACGGATGCGCCGAGTTCGCGCCGAACACGCCCCCGCCGTTGGTGCCGAGCTGCTTGATCGCCACCTGCGAAGCGGCCGGCCCGAGCGGCAGCACCTGCCGCGCCACCGGCGCGCCGTCGACGCCCGTCGCCGGGTCGACGAGGATTGCCGTCGACGTGGCTTCGAAGCTCTGCACCACGCCTTGCGATACGAGCGCAAGCGCCAGCGCGAGCGACAGCGGCGCAAGGATGTACAGCGTGCCGCGGGTGAGGTCGACCCAGAAGTTGCCGAGGGTCGACGCCGACGCGCGTGCGAGGCCGCGGCACAGCGCGGCCATCACCGCCATGCCCGTCGCGGCCGAGACGAAGTTTTGAACGGTGAGGGCGAGCATCTGGGTCAGGTGGCTCAGGGTCGCCTCCCCGGCGTACGCCTGCCAGTTGGTGTTGCTCGCGAAGCTGATCGCGGTGTTGAAGGCGAGGTCCGGCCCCACGGGCCCGAGACCGCCGGGGTTCAGCGGCAGCCACGGCTGGAGCCGTTGCACGAGGTACACCGCTGCGAAGCCCACGGCGTTGAAGGCCAGGACGGCCCCGGCGTATGCCTGCCAGCGCATCTCGCGCGCCGGCTGGACGCCGGACGTGCGGTAGATGGCACGCTCCACGGGGGCGAGGAGCCCATCCAGCGGCGTGGGCTCGGCCTGATAGACGCGGGCCATGAAGCCGCCCAGCGGCTTGACGCACAGCGCCGCGAGCCCGAGGCAGAGCGCGATCTGCAGGTGGCCGGGCGTCATCCGAACACCTCCGGGCGGAGCAGGGCCACGAGCAGGTACCCCCCGAGCACCAGCGTCACGAGCCCGCAGACCAGGTGAAGGCTGTCCATGTTCCCCCTCCCCTCACAACCGGTCGCATGCGGCGATCAGCGCGTACGACAGCCCAAATAGGACTGCGCCGAGTCCAAGATAGAATATGTCCATGGCGATCCCTCCGGTGGCCGCGACCGGCCGCCGCGGGTGTGGCCGATCCGGGACCAGTCTACCGTGCCGCACAACGGGGCGGGACAAGGATCCTTCCCGGGAACGCAAGGAAAGCGCAAGGACTCATGACCACCCTCGTCCACGTCTTCGCCGACAACCTGCTGCCGATCCTGCTGACCGCGGCCGTCGGCTTCGTGCTGGCACGGTCGGTGGGGCTCGAGGCGCGGCCGCTGGGCACGCTGACGTTCAACGCGCTCGGCCCGAGCCTGGTGTTCCACACCATCGTCCACAGCGACGTGCGGGCAGCCGACTTCGCGCGCATGGGCGGCTTCGCGCTGGCCACGCTGCTGGTGCCGGCGCTGGCGGCGGCCGGCATCGGCCGTGTGCTGCGGCTCGACCGGGCGCTGGCGACCTCGCTGGTGCTCACCGTGCTGCTCTCCAACGCCGGCAACTACGGGCTCTCGGTGGTGACGCTGGCGTTCGACGACGCGGCGTTCACGCAGGCCACGATCTTCTTCGCGGTCGCGGTGGCGGTCACGTGGACGCTGGGGGTGGTGGTGGCGTCGCTGGGGACCGCGGACCTGGCGACGGCGCTCCGCGGCGTGCTCCGGGTGCCGCCGCTGTACGCCGTCTCCGCCGCCCTGGTGTTCAAGAGCCAGGGCTGGCTGCTCCCGCCGGCGCTGGACCGCCCCGTCGGGCTCCTGGCGCAGGCGGCCATCCCGGTGATGCTGGTGCTCTTGGGCGCCCAGCTCTACCACAACCGGGACGTCGGCGACAGCCGCTGCGTGCCGCTCGCGGTGGGGCTGCGGCTGGTCGCGGCGCCGGCGCTCGCGCTTGCGCTCGTGCCGCTCTTGGGCCTCGGCGAGCCGGCGCGCCAGGCGGGCCTGGTGCAGGCGGCGATGCCGACGGCCGTGGTGTCGACGGTGCTGGCCGAGACCTACGGGCTGGACGCGGCGTTCGTCACGCGGGTGGTGGTGCTGTCGACCGTGCTCAGCCCGCTGACGCTGACGCCGCTCCTGGCATGGCTGGGAGCGTGACGCTGGCGATGCGGGGGGTTGTGGGGCCGCCCCGCCGCGGAGCACCAGGCAGGCGCGTGTCGGCTCGCGGCAGCGCCGGAGCCTTCCACCCCCCAGGCGCGAATTGTTGACCGGCCGGCGGCGCCGGTCCTACACTCCGGCCCCGCCATGACCACCGACGACGCTGCCCCCAACCCCGCCGCCGGACCGGCGACGCACGCCGACGACCGGCGCGCCGCCGGCCTCTTCTACCTCTTCGTGCTCTACACCGTGTGGAGCACCACCTACCTCGCCATCCGCATCGCCGTCGCGCCGGGGTCGGGCTTCCCGCCGTTCACGATGAGCGGGCTGCGCCTGCTGGTCGCGGGCCTGCTGCTCGGCGTCATCGCACGGCTCGGCCGGCGCAGCCTGCGGGTGACGCGCCGCGACGCGGCCACCGTCGCGGCGTCCGGGCTCTTGCTCTGGATCGGCGGCAACGGCATGGTCACGTGGGCCGAGCAGTACGCCAGCTCGGGCTACGCGGCGCTGCTCATCGGGGCCATGCCGATCTGGACGTCGGTGATGGAGGCCATCCTCGACCGCCGCTGGCCGTCGCGTCGGCTGGCGGCCTCGCTCGCCGTCGGCTTCGCCGGCGTGGCGGCGCTGACGGTCCCCGAGCTCCGAGGGGCGAGCGCCTCGACGCTGTGGGCCATCGCGGCGCTCCTGGTCGCCCCGATCTCGTGGGGCGCCGGCGCCGTGCTGCAGGCGCGCCGGGGGCTGGCCACGTCGCCGCTGGTCAGCGCGACGACCTGTGTTGGCTCGACGCACTCGGCGGTCGCCGAGCGGGCCTCCTTGTCGAAGATCGCGAGCTCGCCGAAGAGGTCGCCGGCGCCCATC
>QEVT01000458.1 GCA_003576755.1 bacterium
GGTGCGGGTCGCGACGGGTGTCGCGGCGACGGCCGTGTCGAAACCGGCGCTGGCCGAGGGCGCCGGCGCGAGGCCGGCGCCCGGCGACGGCGCTGCGACGACCGCGACCCGCGTCGCGGCTTCGGGCGTGGCGCCCGCCGGCGTGGCGATGATGATCGTCGGGCCGGGGAAGGCCACCTGGGGCGCAGGCGTGGGGGTGGCGCCGCGCACGACGATCTCGACACCGTTGCTGGGCGGGACGTCCCGTGCGATCAGCCGGACCGACGCCTGATACTTGCGGGCGGTGGCGTAGGTGTGGTCGAGCGTGAACGCACGGACCACGGTGCCGGGGGCGCAGCCCGACGGCTGGGCGATGACGACCTCGCCGTCGTCGCGGTCGTCGAGCGTCCACGCCAGCGTGGGGCACCCGAAGTCCTCCGGGGCCCCGACGTCGCCGACCAGCCGGGCCTCGAACCGCACCCGCAGCGGGACCTCGCCGGAGATGGGGTCGGCGGTGAGCTCGAGGCTCGGGGCCGAACCGGTCGGTGCAGGAGGCGCATCGGTGGGCCGCACGCGGGTGGCGTCGCGGTTGCAGCCGGCGGCGAGAGCCGCCAGGAACAGGACGGCGCGCGATGCGGCTCGCGCTCCGGCCCGTCGCACCGCACGGCAACGCACGGCCGGCGGGCAGCCGCCTCGCTCTGCGCCGGCTTGGATGTGGCTCATCGGCGCTATTATACGGCCGATTCGCGCGGAGCCTCAGCCGCGGCACGCGCCGGCGCAAGCAACGGGGGGCCGCGACGCTGTCGCGGCCCCCCGTGATCGCGCCGAGCCGCCGGCCCGGCAGCGTGATCGGCGATCCAAGCTCCGCGGGCGGAGACCGCCCGCGTCGCCGCTACTTCGGCATGCTCTTCAGCGCCTCGTACGCCGGCCGCGTCGACCAGTCGGAGCGCAGGAGCCCGAACGCGGCCTTCTCGTCGGCGTTGCCCGCCACCGGCGCGAAGTTGAGGTTCCAGACGAACATCGGGCCCACCCATCCCCAGCTGCGGGCGAGGTTGAACGCCTCGACCAGCCACTGGGCCTGCTCGCCTTCGGTGTTCTGACCGGCATACTCGTAGCCCCCGGCGGGGCCCGCGCCCATGTTCTCGACCGACGCCCAGCCGAACTCGGTCGGCCAGATCTTCTTGCCGCCCTGGCCTGCGCGCGCCATCACGGCGCGGTAGGCCTCCATGGTGCCGCGGAAGTAGAACGAACGGTGGCCCTTGAACTGCGGCTCGCCGGGGTTGTTCCAGCCCGGCCGCGCCGAGGCGGGGTTGTTGTAGCCCGACGGGTGCGCCCCGACGCCGTTGGAGCAGCGGCCGGCGCCGTTGGCGAACATCTGGCTGAGGTACGTCACGTCGTCGATGGCCCGGGCGCCGTCGTTGACGCCCGTCGGCGTCAGCGCGCCCGTCAGCACGATGGCGCCGGGATCGGCGTTCTTGATGGCCCCGTAGGCACTGCACAGGAGCTGCACGTAGCGGCCGGCCGAGAGCGGCTCGTTGCCCCACTCGTAGTGCAGGTTCTGCTCGTTCCAGATCTCGTACGCCTTGACCCGCCCGCGGAAGTGGCCGGCCATGGCGCCGACGAAGTCCGCGTAGTCCTGCGGGTTGGCCGGCGGCCCTTCCACCGAGCGGTCCGAGCCCGGCGAGCGGGCCCAGTCCGGGGCCTTGACGACGCTGAATAGGACGTTCATCCCCGCCGCGTTGGCCTGGTTCACCAGGCCGTCGAGGCCGCCGAAGTTGTAGGCGCCCTTGGAGCCCTCGTAGTTCTTCCACTCGATCTGCTGCTTGATCCAGTTGAAGCCCATCCCGCGCGCCATGTCGATGGCGCGCTGATCACCGCCCGGCGCGTGCAGCTGCACGCCGTAGCCGAAGCCGGCCGGGGCCGGCGCGGC
>QEVT01000459.1 GCA_003576755.1 bacterium
AGGCACGCGAACGCGTGCGCCAGGCGCGGGGGCGCGGGGCCGCCGCGCCTGCGTGTGTCGCCGACGCGCTGACAACCTACGCCGCGCACAGGCTCGGGCAGCGGCCGGATGGGCTCACCCGCGGCGCGCTCGCCGCGCGCCTCGGCGCCGCAGGCGTCGATCCGGCATGGATCGCCCGCCTCGACGCATGCCTGCGCGCCTGCGATGCGCTCCGGTTCGCGCCTGCGGCTTCCTCCACCGACGCAACGGCGCCCGGCAGCGGGCCCGGCGGGGCGATGGCCGCCGGCCTTGCCGCAGCGGCCCCGATCGCGGCTTTGGTCGACGAGGCCGAAGCGATCCTCACCGGCCTCGCCGCGGAGCCGGCGGCGTGACGCCGACGCGCGGAGGCCGATGCCGATGAGCCTGAGCCCGTCGACGCCGCGGCGCCGCGCCGGCCTCGCGGCCGCGGCCGTGCTGCTGACGATGCTTGGATCCCGGTTGGCCGCACCGGCACAGGCACAGGCGCCGTCGCGCCCGACGGCGGTGGAACGCCTCCTGGCCGAGGCCGCACGGGCGTCCGGCACCGGCGCGCACGACGATGCGGCACGGCTGTACGAAGCCGCCGTTTCCGGCGGGGCGAGCGATCCGGCCGTGCACTTCAACCTCGGCAACGCCTGGCTCGCGGCGGGCGCGCCGGGGCGTGCCGCCGTCGCCTACGCGCGCGCCGCGGCCCTCGCGCCGCGCGATGCCGACATCCGCCACAACCGCGCCGCGCTGCGCGCGCAGCTCCCGCCGGCGCTGGCGGGCACACCCGCAACGGGCTGGCGGGGCGCGGTGGCCGTGTCCCAAACCTGGATCGGCATGGCCGATCTCGGTCGCCTGGCCCTCGCGGCCTGGTGGGCGCTGGCGGCCGCGGCCATCGCAAGCCGCCGCGCACGCCCGGGGGCGATGCGGCGGATCGCCCGTCTCGTCGCGACGGCGGCGGCGGCCGTGCTGATGGCGTGCGGGGCGGCCGCCGCGGCATGGATCGCCGACGCTCGCACGCAGCCCGCCGCGTTCGTGGTCGAGGCGGTGCCGGTGTCGGACGGGCCGGGCTCTCCGGAGGAGCTCCGGACCGTGGCCGAGCTGCCCGCCGGCGTGGAGGTCCGCATCCTCGAGCGCCGCCGCGACTGGGTGCGCCTGGCATGGCCCGGGACCGACGGCGACGGCTGGGTGCCGGCACGCGCCGTCGAGACGGTGGCGCCGGCGAATTGACGGCGGGCGGCGCTGGTCACAGGCCACCCGACGGTCTGTTTCGGAATGGGTGGCGTGCACACCAACCCGTACGGTCCGCGAGGCCTCCGTCGTCGAAGGCACGCGCCATGCCGCCGCCGGACGCGGTCTGCTTGGGCAACCCGGCCATGCCCGCCGGCCGATGCGTCCAGAGCACGCGAGCCGACCCCCCAGGAAGGCGGGGGGCCGGCTTGCTCGTCCAGTCGACGGCGCGCTTGTGACGGACGAGCGCGCCGCGGGCGATCAGATCACGGGAAGCTCGGCTGGCCCGGGCAGGACGGCTTGAAGCCCAGCAAGCAGAGCGTGATCTTGTTGTCGTTGGCGAACGGGATGCCGCGCGAGCCGGCCGCCTCGTCGCCAGGGATGTCCTCGCCCAGGCGGGTGCCCGTGCGCTCGACGCTGACCGCGCCGAGACCCAGCAGGTTCCGCTCGAACCGACCCGTCGGGCCCCACACGTCGTGCTCCCAGAACGTGGCGCTGATGATCGCGCTGCCCTTGAAGCCGTTGTTGATGTAGCCCCACGTGCTCAGGTCGATGTACTCGACCTGGCGGCTGTGCAGCTTCTCGCACACGAAGTCGAGGAGGCCGTTCTGGTCGTAGATGTAGATCGCGAAGTCCGTGAAGCCGGGCTTGGCGACCAGG
>QEVT01000078.1 GCA_003576755.1 bacterium
AGCCGCGCCCGCAGCCCGGCCCGACCCAGGCGCCCAAGCCCACCGCCGCCCCCGGCGGCGGCCAGGCCGCCCCCGGCCCGCGCGAGGTGTGGTTCGCCGACAGCGGCGCGCACGCCGTCGTCGGCATCCCCGTCGCGACGGACGGCCGCCTCGGCACGCCCATCGTCCTCGGCGAGCCCGGCGTCGCCGGCGCCGACGACGCCCACTTCGACCGGCCCACCGGCGTCGCCGTCGACCCCGCCGGCAACGTCTACGTCAGCGACACCGGCAACCACCGCGTCCAGGTCTTCGACCCGACTGGCGCGCACCTGGCCACCATCGGCCGGACCGGCCAGCCCGGCGCCGGCGACGACCAGCTCGACACCCCCGCCCGCCTCGCCCTGGGCGCCAACCTCCGGCTGTACGTCGCCGACAGCGGCAACCACCGCGTCCAGGCCTTCGACGTCCTCGACCCCGCCGCCCCGCGCCACGTCCAGACCTACGGCACCGGCCAGGCCGGCGGCGGGCCCGGCCAGCTCGACCAGCCCCTCGGCGTCGCCGTCGACGCCACGTTCCTGTACATCGCCGACGCCGGCAACGGCCGCGTCCAGATCGTCGGCTGGCGCGACGGCAAGCCCTTCAAGACCCTCGACGGCCTCGCAACCGAGGGCTGCGGCGACGGCGACCCCGACCTGGCCTGGCAGCACGTGTCGGACGTCGCGCTCGACGACAGCGGCAACGTCTACGTGGCCGTGCCGCGTCGCATGGTCGTCGCCAAGTGCGACGCCTTCGACCGGGCCGTCGTGACGCGCTACGGCACGTTCGACACGCCGTACCTGACGACGCCCAACCACTTCAACGCCCCGGCCGCCGCCGCCGTCGCCGCCGACGGCGCGCTGGCCGTCGTCGAGGCCGAGGGCCAGCGCCTCGTCGTGCGCCCGCCCGCGCCCGCGGTGCCGTGGACCCTCGGCAAGCCCGGGTTCGCCGGCGACGCCCACGACCGCCTCGCCGGCCCAGCCGACGTCGCCTTCCTGCCCGACGGCCGGCTCGTCGTCGCCGACACCGACAACCGGCGCGTCCTCGCCGTCGCCGCCGACGGGTCGTCCGCCGCCGCGTGGGTCGATGCCGCCGCGCCGCTCGTCGCCCCCGAGGGGCTCGCCGTGCTCGCCGACGGCGGCGTCGCCGTCGCCGACGCCGGGGCCGGCCGCGTGCGCCTCTTCGACGCCCAGGGCCAGCCCGCCGGCAGCCTGGCCGGCCCCGGCGGCCAGCCGCTCGCGTTCGGCGCGCCCGCCGACGTCGCCGTCGACGCCGCCGGCAACTGGTACGTCAGCGACCGCGCCGCGCACGTCGTCGAAGCCTACGACGGCCAGGGCCGGCCATCGGCGTCGCGTCCACCCCCGGCGACGACCACGCGCACCTCGACGGTCCGCGCGGCCTGGCCGTCGACCCCGCCGGCCGCCTGCTCGTCGCCGACACCGGCAACCACCGCGTGCAGGTGTTCGCCCCCGGCGGCGCGTACGTCGGCACGCTCGGCGGCGTGCCGGGCAAGGGCACCGGCGGGCTGCGCGAGCCGCGCGGCGTCGGCGTCGGCCCCGACGGCCGCGTGTACGTCGCCGACACCTACAACCACCGGATCCAGGTCTTCACCCCGGCCGCCGACCCGTGGCTGCCCGCCGCCGTCAACGGCTTCGGCCGCCGCGCGCACGACGGCATCGAGGCGCTGGCCGACTTCGACGGCCGCCTGTACGCCGGCACCCGCGCGTCGGCCGGCGGCGCCAGCCTGTGGCGGCGCGACGAGACCGGCCGCTGGGAAGAGGCCGCCACCGCCGGCTTCGGCGACCCCGAGCACGTCGCCGTCGGCGCCCTCGCCGGCTTCGAGGACCGCCTGTACGCCGGCACCGAGCACACCCGGCCCGTGGCCGGCCCGCCCGGCGCCGCCCCGCAGCCGACCACCCGCGGCGGCGCGCTGTGGCGCAGCGCCGACGGCCTGGCGTGGGAGAACGTCGCCGCCGGCGGGTTCGGCAACGCCAACAACTGGTCGGTCAGCGCGCTCCAGGCCTTCGACGGCAACCTGTACGCCGGCACGCGCCGCCTCGAGGCCAGCACCGCGCCCGAGCTCTGGAAGAGCCCCACCGGCGACCCCGGCACGTGGCAGAACGTGCGCATCGACCTCTTCAGCCGCGACGACTGGCCGAAGAACACCGCCATCTCGGCGATGACGGTCTTCACCGGCTCGCTCATCGTCGGGACGTGCGCCACCGACCGCACCCAGATGTGGGCCAGCGCCGACGGCGCGCGCTGGAAGCCCATCGGCACCGACATCGGCACCGACCGCCCGGAGATCGTGCCGCAGGTCGGCTCCGGGAGCACCGGCTGCGTGACGTCGTTCGCCGCCTTCGACGGCTACCTGTATGCCGGCATGGGCAACGACGTCGCGCGCGGCCAGTACCGCGGGCCGCGCGGCGGCGCCGAGGTCATGCGCTGCCGCAAGTGCGACGGCACCGACTGGGACTACGCGGCCGCGCAGGGCTTCGCCGACGGCCAGAACCGCGGCGAGGTGGCGCTGGCGGCGTTCGACGAGCCGCCCTTCCGCTACCTCTACGCGTTCGTCGGCAACCCCGCCAGCGGCCTCCAGGCCTGGCGCGCGCCCGACGGGCTCGACTGGGAGCCCGTGCTCGTCGGCGGGTGGGGCGACGACAACAACGCCGACGCCGCCGGCGCCGCCGCCATCGTCCACCGCGGCCGGCTGTACGCCGCCGCCGACAACCGCGCCAACGGCGCCGAGCTGTGGTCCACCGCCGGCGCCCGCCCGCTCGTCGTGCCCACCGCGCCCGGCCCGGTCGTGACGCCCACCCCGCGCCCCAGCCCGCAGCCGCCGACCGGCCGGGCGGCGTTCAAGAAGATCGCGGAGTGGCCCGCCGCGCCCGCCGCGCCGCCCGACGTCCTCGGCATGCCCGTCGACATGGCCGTCGCTGACGACGCCACGGTCTACATCCTCGACGACGCGCCCGTCCGGCTGGCGCGGCTGCTGCCCGACGGCACGTGGGGCGACGCCATCGGCAGCACCGGCAGCGGGCCCGACCGCATCACCGATGCCGGCGCGGTCGCGGTCGACTCGGCCAACGGCCTTCTCTACGTGGCCGACATCGGCACCGAGACCATCATCGTCTACGACCGCGACGGCCGCCTCGTCCGCACCATCCCCGAGGTGTACGGCGTCGACCTCGAGGTGCGGCCCGACGGCACGCTGTGGGTCGCCGACCGGCTGGCCGGCGGCGCGCGGCGGCTGGGCCGGGACGGGACCGAGCTCGAGCGCATCGGGCGCTACGGCCCCGGCGACGACGACGGCTTCGTCGGCCTGGTCGCCGTCACCCAGGAGCCGCGCGGCCGGGTGTGGGTGGCCGACCAGGACGGCGACCGCATCCGCGCCTACGACCCCGGCGCCGGCGGCTACACGCGCGTCCGGACCGTCGACCTGACCAACCCGGGCTTCGCGGCGAACGGCTGCACCGGCGCGCGCCTGCAGGCGCTGGCCGACGACACCCTCCTGGCCGGCGCCTGTCTGCTCGTCGACGCCCGCGTGGCCGACACGTTCCCGGCCAACCATCGCGGCAGCGACCTGTACCAGGCCCGCCTGCGGACCGCCAACCCGCGGGCGGGGCTGTACTTTGCGCTGGCGACGTACGACGTCGACCGCAACGACCCCAACAACGACACGTTCCCGAGCGTCGTGCGCTACTTCGACGCCGGCTTCGACATCGTGGTCGACACGTGGCGCGGGCGCCCGTTCAACGCCACGAACGCCGACCCCGACGCCGTGCAGCAGCCGGCGCGCTTGAGCACCCTGCCCGACGGCAACCTGATCCTGTCCGACGACCTCGGTCTGCGCCGCTTTTCGCCCGACGGCCGCGCCGTCGAGGTGCTGCCGACGACGAGCTTCCCGAGCCGCCACAGCGCCCTCACGCTCGACCCGCGCCTCGTGGTGGCCACGGGCGAGCCGGGGCGCGTCATGGGCATCGCCCGGTTCGTCTACGGCCGGCGCGGCGACTTCATGGTCCTGGTCTACGGCCAGGGCGTGAACCGCCGCACGTGCTTCGACGGCGAGTGCCGCCGGGGGGTGTTCCTCGAGACGATCTGGGACACCACGCTCGTCAACAACAACCAGGGCCGGGGCGCCTTCGACTACAACTACGCCGCGAGCTTCGACCCCGTGCGCCAGCAGTACGTGCTGCTGCAGCACTTCGCCGACAACCCGTCGACGCTCGAGTACCCCGCCCGGCTGTTCCTGTTCCCGGTGGCCGGCCACGGCCGCAAGACCGAGGTGCTGCTCGACGGCACCGACCGCGAGGCGCTGTGGACCGACGTCGACACCGGGCCCGACGGCCGGCTGTACGTGCTCGACACCCTCGGCGACCGCGTCCAGGTGCTCGGCGGCGCCGGCGAGGACCTCGGGCAGGTGCCGACGCCCAAGGACAGCTGGCGGGTGGCGGGCGGGCCCAACGGCGAGATCTTCGTCCTGACCACCTACGGCCACGTCGTCCGCATGGCCGCCGACGGCACCGTGCTCAGCCGGTTCGTCGGCATGCCCAACGACTTCGCGCCCGCCACGGCGCTCGAGGACCTGGCGGTCGACGCGTGGGGGCGGGTGTACACCGTCGACACGCTGTACGACCAGGTCACGGTGTTCGAGCCCGAGGGCACCGAGGACGACGTCCTCGAGGGCGCGCGCTGCAGCGTGCAGGGCGACAAGTGGGTCGCCCCCAGGGACATCCTGCTCGGCGACACCGCCGAGCTCTTCCTGACGCTCCTCGGCTCGTGCGGCTACAGCGAGCGGGCCGCCGACATCGTGCTGGCCATCAACACCAAGTACCCCAACAGCAACGCCAACTACGACAACCTGCGCGTCGCGCGCCAGATCCTGTCGCTCGTCGACCTCGACCGCCACCGGGTCGGGATCCTCGGCTTCACCGCCGCGGCCGAGATCCAGACCCGGCTGACCAGCGACCGCCTCTTGCTCGTGCGCAAGCTCGCCAACCTCACCGTCGGGCGCCCCGTGCCGACGTGTCAGGAGAGCAACGTTGCGGCCATCAAGACGGCGGGCGAGATCTTCCAGGACGCCCTCCCCGGGCGGCGCAAGGTGCTGATCATCGTCCAGCCCGGCGCCGAGCTGCCGCCCGGCACGTGCGCGTGGGACATCGAGCGCATCGCCGCGGCGGCCGACCAGCTCCGCGCGCAGGGCGTCGTCATCGTGGCGGTCAACGAGCCGAGCATCGCGGCGTCCAACGAGGTGTTCAGCGACATCCCGGTGGCGCCGCGCGGCCAGGGCGTGGGCCGGCCGGCGCTGCGGCGCGCGATGTCCCGCGCGTGGCCCGACGACCTCGTGCGGCGCGGCACGCTGGTCGACCGGCTGCCGGCCAACATCGACTACGTGCCCGGCAGCGCCGTGCCGCCGGCCGTCTACGACCCGGCCGCCCGGACGCTGACGTGGGACCTCGCCGGCCTCGACCGGTCGGCCGTGCACCGCTTCGGCCTGCGCATCCGGCCGCGGCAGGAGGGCCTGTGGCCCACCAACGTCGACGCCGTGGCCGAGGGCACCGACGGCTGGGACCAGCCGTTCAAGGTCACGCTCCCGGTGCCGCGCATCCGCGTGTACGGCGAGCCGCCGCCCACCGCCACGCCGACGCCCAGCCGCACGCCGACCCCGACGGCGACGGCGACGCCGACGGTCACGCCGTCGCCGACCATCACGCCGTCGCCGACGCCGACGCCGATCCCCAAGCCCGTCTACCTGCCGCTGCTGCTCAAGACGCGCGAGTGCAAGCCCGAGACGCGCAACGCCGACGTGGCGCTGGTGATCGACACGTCCAACAGCATGAGCGAGCGGACGCGCCCCGACGGCCCGACCAAGCTCGAGGCGGCGCGCGAGGCGGCGCGGGCGTTCGTGCTGCAGCTCGTCCCGGGGCGCGACCAGGCGGCGGTCGTCCAGTTCAACAGCGCCGCCACGCGCGTCCTCGGCCTCACCGACGACCCGGCGCGGGTCTCGGCGGCGCTCGACACGTTGACGCAAGGGGGCGGGACGCGCATCGACGAGGGGCTGGACCTGGCGCGCGGCGAGCTCGAGGGCCCGGCGCACCGGGCGACGAACAACCGCGTGCTGATCCTGCTGACCGACGGCGCGCCGAGCGGCACGACGCCCGAGGCGGTGAAGGCGGCGGCGGCGCGCGCCATCGCGGCCGGCGTCCTGGTGTTCACGATCGGGCTGGGGCGCGACCTCGACGAGGCGCTCCTGCGCGAGATCGCCTCGCGGCCGGAGTGGTACTTCGCGGCGCCCGACACGTCGGACCTGGCGGCGATCTACGCGCGGATCGTGTACGAGATCCCGTGCCAGCCGGAGTGGCCGTGACGCATTCCCCGACCTGGCGGGGCCGGCGCCCCTACGCCGACCCCGCCAGGTCGCCCATCGCGCGCCCGATGTCGACGGCCACCGCGGCCATCGTGTCGCGCTCCTGCTCGGTGTAGCGCCGGCGGCCCAGCGGCCGGCCCAGCCAGACCATGCCGAAGCGCTCGGCGCCGCAGGCGAGCGGCACCTGCAGCCAGACGTCGCCCGCCCAGCGGCCGCGGGTCTCGACCACCTCCCAGCGCCCGTCCCGCCGCAGGCTCAGCGCGCCGGACTCGGCGCGCAGCGCCGCGACGGCCTCGTCGAGGAACCGGCAGGCGATGCGCTCGGGCCGCCCGAGCTGGCTGTTCAGGGTCACCTGGTCGGCGAAGCGGCGCAGCTCGGCGCCGCGCTCGCCCACCGACTTCAGGCGGCGGTCCAGCATGCCCTGCAACTGCGCGCGCAGCGGCGTCATCAGCGACGCGACGACGAGCGTCGTCAGCACGATCGCCGCGTCGCTCTTCTCGCCGGTGATCGACACGAACAGACGTTGCGAGATCGTGATCGAGATCGTGTAGATGCCCGCCAGGATGGCCGTGAGGGCGCCCCAGAGCACGGTCCGGCTCAGGAAGTCGTCGACGTCGAGCAGCCGGTAGCGCAGGATCGCCACCCAGATCGAGATCGGGAACAGCAGCATCGGCGGGAGGTAGACCAGCGGGCGGAAGACGAGCCTGAACCCCGCCGCGGCGCCGAGCAGCCAGAACATCACGGGCACGAAGGCGATCGCGCTGCCGCCCAGCATCAGGCGGGCCTGCTGCCGGGCGGCCGGCGACTCGGCCCGCCGGGTCCGGTACAGCGTGATCAAGAGGAAGCCGACGATCGCGAGCGCGACGTAAAAGTAGCTCGCCTGCCAGTCCCGCACGTAGGCGTAGGGTGCGGCGAGGTCGCGCACGCTGACGAAGCTGCGCAGGCCCAGCGCCATCGAGAGCAGGTACGGCACGGCGAGCAGCCATGGGCGGTGGCGCACCGGTCCCCATTCGACCGGGAAGCGCATCGCCATGCTGAAGATCGCCCCGCCGGAGAGCGCCACCGCCGCCGACCACAGGCCGACCATGGCATGCGTGGTCCAGATGTCGAAGATCAGGGCGCACGTGATCGAGGCCGCGAAGCAGAAGAAGGCCAGCACGCGGCCGGGCCGGGTCTGGCCGCGCAGCCGGTAGACCCACGCGCCGATCAGCACGTAGGCCACCCCCACGAGGTACGGCACGCCGAAGAGCCGGAGGAGGTCGTCGCGCGGGAAGGCCATCGGCGTGACGGACGGGTGGAGCTGCTGGCGCCCGTCGCGGTGCTCGACCATCACCGACACCGGCCGGCCGAGCGGGAGCCCGGCGACGACGGCCTGGTAGGCTTCCGACGACGCCACCGCGCGCCCGTCCACGCGCACGACGCGCGGGCCCGGCTCGACGCCCGCCTCGCGGCCCGTCCAGCCCGCGCTGGCAACCGTGGCGACGACGAGCGTCGGCTCGACGAGCATGCCGAGGAACGGCCGGTTGGCAAACGAGAGGGCCAGCAGCGGCGCCGAAAGACACACGGCGCACGCGATGGCGAAGGTCAGCAGGGTGGCGGCGCGGCTCAGGCGCTCGAGGATGCGGGCGGCGTCCTCGGCGACGTGGACCGTCTTCGACGTCACGCCCCGGCTCCGGACGGCGCCGCGGTGGCGCGTGCGACGAGCAGGACCTGGTAGCCGGCCGCCTCGGCCGTGGGGTGGTCCGGTCGGGCCCGCAGCATCTCGACGAGGTCGTCGAGGCGGTACTGCGCCGACTCGTCGCGGTGCTGGAACGCGGCGCACGCGGCGTCGAGCACGTGGCCGCCCTCGCCGCCGAGCTCGTCGACCGGCAGGCTGTGGCACACCAGGCACTGGCCGGGCAGGAGCTCCAGGTCGTGCGCGGCGGGGCCGGCGCCGGCGGCCGCACCGAGCGCGCCGCCGCCGGCCGGCAGGTCCACCATCCCGTCGTCGAGCACGAGCCGCGGCGGGTTGTAGCCGGCGTTGACCAGCCGCGCTCGGCCCGTCGGCGGGTCGAGCTCCAACCAGAGGCACGCGACCGCCGGCTCCGCGCCGACGTCCGCCGCCACCATGGCGTCGACCTCGGCCGCCGCCTCCGCGGGGCCCCATCCGTGCCGGGCGGCGGCGCGCAGGCCGGCGCGGACGAGCGTCATCGTCCGCACGGCCGACGCTTCGTCGGCGGGCAGCCGGCAGGCCACGAGGGCCAGGCGGCCGTCGGGGAGGAACCGGTAGTCGCAGAAGTCGCGCGGCCGCCGCCCGCCGGCCTGCTGGTGGATCGCCAGGCTCCATCCGGGCAGCATCGGCATCTGGGCCGCGTTGACGACGCGGTGCAGGGCGGACACGGCGTCCGTGCCGCCCCGAACCGCCACGCCGGCGCCGCGTCCCCCGCGCTGCCGCAGGACGGTCCACGCCAGGCCGGAGAGCGGCACGGCGATGCCGAGCACCAGGAGGCCGAGCATGACCTGCCGGTACCGTGCGACCGGTGCCGTGAGCAGCGTCCAGTCATCTTCGATGACGAGGGCCCAGCGCGTGCCCGGCACCGGCGCGAAGGCCACCAGGATGTCGTTGCCGGCCGTGTCGCGCGTGCGCAAGGTGCCGGCCCGCGTCAGGTCGCCGAGGCCCTCGGGGCCGGGGCCCGCGAGCGGGGCGCCGGCCGCGTTGAAGGCCGAGTCGTAGATGATGTCGCGCCGGCTGTCGACGACGTACGTGTGCACCCGCTGCCCCATGCGCAGGCGCGCGATGCTGGCGTACAGCGCGCTCGCGCCCGACTCGCCGATGCGGAAGAAGCCGATCAACACCCCCCCGAAGGCGCCGTCGGCGTCGGTCATCGGCACGCTGACCGCCACGGCCGGCGCGCGCGCGGGCGCGTCGTCCTCCGTGATGTCCGAGAGCGTGGTGCGGGGCGACACGATCTGCGAGCGGAAGTACTCCCGGCTCGACCAGTCCTCGCCGTAGCGCTCGGGCCGGGCCGGCTGGGTGGCCTGGACGCGCCCGAGCGGGTCGAGCAGCACCACGCCGCCGTCGAAGACCGAGAGCTGCGGCGCGGCGTCGGCAAGGCCGGCGCGCCGCTCGGCGGTGCTGCCGCCGTAGATCTCGGGCCGGCGCGTCACGGTGGCCAGCTCGCTGCCGTAGCGCGCCAGCTCCTCGCGCAGCCGGGCCGCCGACAGGAAGGCCACCTGGAGGTCGCGCTCGTGGATGAGGTCCCAGGTCACCGCCTGGTAGGCCCGGAACACGCCGACCAGCGCGGTGGCCAGGGCCACGGTGGCGATCGCGAACCCCCAGAGGGTGGCGTTGCCGCGGCGCGCGCGCAGCGCGGCCCACCGGATCAAGGGGCGTTCCCCGCGCCGGAGACGGGCTGGGTCCGCTGGATCTGTGCCGAGACGTCGTGCATCAGCGTCACCGGGGCCTGGCCGAGCACGAAGATCCGCTGCCATGCCTCGCGGGCGATCTGCCGCGCCTCCGACATGTTGGCGAACACCTCGGCGGTGACGGAGTAGCCCTGGACATGCCCCTCGGCGAAGGCGTCGAGGTCGAGGTCGCGGGCGGCCTCGGGATAGCTGGTGCGCACCTGCTTGGCCCACGCCGAGACCAGCGAGGCGCGGGCCGGCTGCAGCAGGTGCGACTCGGCCATGGCCAGGCCGTACTCAGGGCCGGTGAGGTACTTGAGCAGGCTCCACGCCGCCTCGGGATGGGCGGTGTGCGCGTAGACCCCGAAGCCGTCGGTCGTCGCCAGCGTCGCGCGGCCGGCCGGCCCGGCGGGCATGGGCGCCACGCCGACGCGGAACGCGGCCTTGTCGAGGATGTCCTTGAGCGCCCACGAGCCTTCCTCGACGGTCGCCAGGCGGCCCGCCGCGAAGGCGTCGCGGGTGGATTGGTTCTGGACGTCCAGCGGGCCGGCGAGGCTGTGGTCCGCCCACATCCGGTCGCGGATCCAGCCCAAGGCGGCGAGGGCCTCGGGTTGGTCCATCAAGCTCCGCGTCGGGTCGTCGGGGTCGACGAAGTGGCCGCCCCAGGCGTTGACGTGGACCTGCAGCCGGTCCCAGCTGATGTCGATCATGCCGCCCCACGTCGCCGGCTGGCCGGCGCCGGCCGGGCGCGTCAGGCGGGCCAGCGCGGCCGCGTAGTCGTCGTGGTCCCAGCTCCGGTCGGGGCGGTCGACGCCGGCCGCGTCGAACAGGTCCTGGTTGTAGAACAGGGCGAGCGCGCCGTGGTACTTGGGCAGCCCGAACTGCAGCCCGTCGCGCGTGAAGAGCGCCCGGTACTGCGCGGGATCCCAGTCCTCGATGGTGGCGCGGTCGAGGTCGGCGGCGACGAACGGCCGCAGGTCGAGCAGGTGGCCGGCCTGGGCCCACGCCGGGAAGAACTCGCAGCAGCCGGCCAGGACGTCCGGGGCCGTGCCGGCCTGGAAGTCGGCCATCATCTGCTCGTCGAGCTGTTCGGGGTCGGGGGTGTAGAAGACGTGGATGTTGGGGTGCTCCGCCTGGAACCGCTCGATCATCCGCTGCGCGAGGCCGGGGAACCACGGCGTGCGCCAGTCCTGGTAGACCAGCTCGAGGGTGTCGCCGCCGTGCGGCCCCTTGCCCACCGTCGGGAGCTGGCAGCCGCCGGCGACGATCCCGGCCGCCGCCGTGCCGGCCAGGCCGAGGAACGTCCGGCGCGAGAGGGCCGCCGGGCGCTGCGGCCCGGCCGCGGCCGCCGACGGGCCGGCCCTGCCGCGGCCGCGCGCGTCGGGATCCTCGCGCCCGTCCGGCATCGTTCGACCGGCGGCCGGACGCCCGTGCCCGAACGGCCGGTGCCGAGATCGGTTCGACATCGCCCACGCTCCCTCGCATCGCGGCTGGCGCGCACGCGCGCCGTACGGCAGCTTCATGTATTTTATATGATGCGTCAGGATGACGATGCGCGACAAGCGGGACCAGGGCGCCCGCGGTCCCAGGAGCCATCGCCTGTCGCCGCTCCGTGGCGGGCCGGGATGCGTCGGCCCGTACGACGCGGGCGCAGCCACCGACACGCGCCTGCGTCGGCGCCTAACGCGGCCGCGCCCGTGCCGGCGACCCGCCGCCGCGCACCGCGCCGGCGATCCGCGTCGTCGCCTGGGCGCCGGCCGGGAGCGCCGTCCAGTTGCCGGCGCGGTCGCCGGCCTGGGCCGTGAAGTACCACGTCTCGCCCGGCTTGCCCTCGAACGCCACGCGGGCCTGCCCGGCCCGGCGGTCGGCGGGCCATGGGCGCACGGTGCCGACGACGGTCCAGTCCTCGGCCAGGCGGGGCAGCCCGGGCCCGCGCGCGGCGTACACGAGGAAGGCGTCCAGCCCGCTGCCGTCGTCGCCGGCCACGACGGTGAGGTCGAGCCGCCGCGGCGACGTGGCGGGGAGGGGCGCGACGACGGCGAGCACGGGCGGGGTCACGTCGCGCGCGATGGCGGCGGCCCCTGCCGACGACGGGCCGGCAACGCCGGGCGCCGCGGCCGCCCCGGCGTCGACGCGAACCCCGCCGGCGCCGCGTTCGACGAGGATGACCGGCAGCCCGGCGACGATGGGCCGGCCGCCGATGCCGTTGTGGTTGGACGGCGCGGCCAGCCCGACGGTGTACCGCCCGCCGGCCGCGGCGAGCGTGCGCGACGTCACGGCGCCGGCAAGGTCGATGGTGTGGAGCGTGGCGCTCGCGGCGGCCGCGTCGACGGCCACGGACTGGGCGCCCGCCGCGCTCCATGCCACCGTCACGCGCGCGTCGGGGCGGGCGAACACGATCCGCCGGCCGCCGGCCGCCGCGGGGGTCTGGCGCACGAGGCGGGCGCCGCGCAGCTCGCGGGCGGCGACCTGGAACGCGGCGTAGGCGGGGCGGGGCGTGCCGGCGACCTTGGGGTCCATCTGCCAGCACGGCCGGTCGAAGGGCGCCCAGCACTGGTTGCCGGCGTGGTTGCGCACCAGCCCGAACGCGTCGTAGCTCGTCGGCCCGTTGCCGCAGTCGTCGTAGAGCTGGAAGTAGAACAGCGTCTCGACGCCGGCGGCGAGGGCTTCGGGCAGGGCCTGCCAGATGTAGCCCGCCTGCTCGGCCAGGTCGGCGCGGCCGGGGCTCGCGGGGTCCCAGCACGGCCCGGGGTGCTCGGCCCAGATCGGCAGGCCCGCCTCTGTCACCCAGATCGGCTTGGCGGGGATGCCGCGCTCGGCCAGGAGCGCCCGCGCCCGATCGGGGCCGGTCTCGAGGAGCGACGGCGAGCGGTACCAGTGCCACGCGGCCTTGTCGAAGTAGTAGCCGTGGCGGGCCGGCAGCGGCGAGGCTGCCGCGCGGGCCTTGAGCGCGTCGAGGAGCTGGCCGTACCACGCCTGCGCGCCGGCGTCGTCGGCGATGCCGCCGTGCATGACGACGGCCTCGGGGTCGCGGCGCTCGATGACGAGGTAGGCGACCTCGAGGTAGCGCGCGTACTCGGCCGGCGTGCCGCGCCAGAACGCCCGCAGGTTCGGCTCGTTGCCGATCTCCCACGCGCCGATGCCGGCGCCGGCGCCCCAGCCGCGGGCCTGCGCGAGCCCGCCGCCCGGGCGGTAGCGCTCGACGACGGCGTCGACGAACGCGGCCCAGCGGTTGGCGGGGTTGACGGCGGCGGCCTGGGCGGGGTCGTCGGTGAGCGCGCCGCCGGCCGTGGTGAAGATGCCGGCGTCGAGGCCTTCGGGCGCGCCGTCCATGACGGCCACGCCGGGCTGGTTGCCCTGGAGCACCGCGAGCGTGCGCAGGCCGTGGGCGACGTCGCGCGCGACGATGCCGTCGCTGGCGGCCCAGCTCATCTGCCCGGCGCGCTCGACGAGGTCCCAGTACAGCGACCAGCGGTTCCACCCGGCGCCGGACTCGGCGGCGCGCCGGTAGCGGTCGGCGACGACGTCCGGGGGCAGGGCCTCGCGATCGGCGGGCGGCTTGTCCGGAAACCGAACGGCGTGCAGGTCGAGCCCGTCGACGTGGACCAGGCCGAAGCGGGGGTTGGGGCCGGCCTGGGCGGCCGGGGCATGGCCGGGCTCGGCCGCGGCGGGCGCCGCGGCGCCGGTCAACCCGGCGAGCAGCCCGAGCGTGGCGCCAGCCGTCTGGCGAATGGTCATGGGCGGTGTCGTGCCTCCCGCGACGGCGTCAGCAAGGGGCGTGCCACGATCGCCGGCCCGCGGCCACGGCATGGCTCACGCGCAGGCGGTCACGGGAACAGCCCCAGGCTGCCGTAGGCCGCGACGATCTTGTTGATCGCCGTGACGTAAGCCGCCGTGCGCAGGTCGCAGCCGTGGCGCACCTGCGCCTCGCGGATCTGGTTGTAGGATCCGACCATCGTCTCCTCGAGCCCCGAGTTGACGAGGTCCTCCTCCGCCGCGCCGCGCGTGAACACCGACACCTCGTCCTCCGAGAAGTGGTGCGCCGTCACGTTCTCCACCGCGTGCAGCAGCTTGCGGTAGGCGCCCTCCTCGAACCGCTTCTCCATGCGCCCGAACCGCACGTGCGACAGGTTCTTCAGCCACTCGAAGTACGACACCGTCACGCCGCCCGCGTTGAGGTAGGTGTCGGGGATGATCAGGACGTTCTTGTCGAGCAGGATCGTGTCGGCGTCCGCCGTCACCGGGCCGTTGGCGCCCTCGCCGATGATCTTGGCCTGGATGCGGCCCGCGTTCTCCGCCGTGATCTGGTTCTCGAGCGCCGCCGGCACCAGGATGTCGCAGTCCATCTCGAGCGTCCGGATCGACGGCGTGATGTTCTCGGCGCCCGGGTAGTCCAGGATCGAGCCGTTCTCGGCGCGGTGCGCCACCACGGCGTCGAGGTCGAGCCCGTCCGGGGCGTAGATCCCGCCCTCGTACTCCGCGATGCCGACGAGCACCGCACCGCCCTCGACCAGGAACTTGGCCGCGTGGAAGCCGACGTTGCCGAGCCCCTGCACGATGACCCGCTTGCCGCCGAGCCCCGTCGACAGCCCGCGCGCCCGCATGTCGTCGCCGAACCGGCACGCCTCGCGGATGCCGAAATACACCCCGCGCCCTGTCGCCTCGCGCCGGCCGCGGATGCCGCCCTGCCCCACCGGCTTGCCGGTGACGCACGCCAGCGCGTTCAGCTCCCCGGCCGTGATCGCCTGGTAGGTGTCGGCGATCCACGCCATCTCGCGCTCGCCCGAGCCGAAGTCCGGCGCCGGTACGTCGACGCCCGGGCCGATGAAGTTCTTGCGGATCAGCTCGAACGTGTAGCGCCGCGTGATGCGCTCGAGCTCGCCGTCGGAGTAGTGCGCGCGGTTGATCCGGATGCCGCCCTTGGACCCGCCGAACGGCACGTCGACGACGGCGCACTTGTACGACATCAGCGCCGCCAGCGCCATCACCTCGTCCTCGTTGACCCCGAGGCTGTAGCGGATGCCGCCCTTGGTCGGCAGCTTGTGCTGGCTGTGCTCGGCGCGCCACGCCTCGATGACCTCCACCGAGCCGTCGTCGCGGCGGACGGGGAAGGCGACGCGGTAGACCGCGTTGCAGCGCTTGATCTGCTCGAGCAGCCCGGCATCGTGGGGCGTGAAGACGGCGGCGCGGTCGAACTGCCGGTTGACCTGCTCGGTAAAGCTGTACGCGTGGGACATGGAAGGCCTGGCCTCGATGGGACCGACGGGTGGATGGACGGTTGAAAGAACAGGGATATTTATCACGATCCGGCCGCGATTGCCAAATAATGCGGCCGACCGGCCGGTCCGCCCCGACGCGTCGCGCGGCTAGCGCGCCGGCGGCGCGCCCCGGTGGCCGGCCGTCGGCCGGCCACCCCCCAGCGCGATCCGCGTCGCCGTCGCCGTGGGCTCCGGCGGCGG
>QEVT01000460.1 GCA_003576755.1 bacterium
GCCGCCGCGAAGCGGGCGTCGCGCGCCCCGACCTGCCGCGCGGCGTCGCCGCCGAGCAGGCCGGGCGCGTACTCGTCGGGGGCACCGGCGTCGCCCGCTGCGGCCAGGGCCCGCGACAGCCGGGCGTCGAGCAGGTCGCCCCACTCGACCTCGGCGCGCGCCACGGCGAGCCGGTAGGCGGGCTCCCACGGCGCGAGGCGCGCGGCGTTGGCATAGCGCGCCATGGCCCGCGCGAGGAACGACTCGGCCTTGCCGCTCAGCCCGTCGGCTTGCAGGCCGGCCACGTCGGCCTGCCAGGCGCGCGCGCCCTCTTTGTAGACCGCGTCGGCGCAGGTCGGCCCGAGCCACACCCCGGCCGCGGCCGCCGCAGCCGCGCCGAGCGCCGCGGCCCGGCGGGCAAGGCCGGGTGCGGCGGCCGTGGTCCCCGGGGGTGCGTGGCCGGTGGGTGCGGCATCCGTGTTGTCCACGACCGCGGGGCCGGCGGGGGCAGGGTCCCCGCTCCCCGCGACCGCCCGGGCGTGCGCCACCAACAGCCCGAGCACCGTGATCCCATACCACGCCGTCGTCCCGGCCACGGCGCGCCCGGCGTCCGCCGTGCCGGCCGTCCCCGCCGTCAGCAGCACGACGTGCACCGCGGCATGGGCGCCGACCGCGGCAACGGGCGGAGCGGCGTCCATCACGGCACGGCGGGCGGAGCGCCACGGGGTCGGCGGGATGCCGCCCCCGTCGGACGCCACGGGCGGTGCGTCGGTCGGCGGCCCCGCGAGCAGCGCCAACGCGAGCAGCGCGGGCACGGCCACCAACGCCGCGGCCACCGGCGCACCGCCGCCCACCAGGCCGAAGCGCGCGAACCCGAACGTCAGCGTCACACCGGTCAGCGCGGCGAGCCATGCGCCGTCGGGGCGCCAGCGCGATCCGACGCGATCGGGCGGCGCGGGGCGCCGAAGACCGTCGCCCGGGGTCAACGGTGCCGCCGCGCCCGCGCGTGCAACGCCCGCCCTGACCGAATCGGACCGCACCGGGCGGCGGCAACGATCACCGACGAGCGCGCCCGCGATCAGGGCCACGAACAAGCGCGTCGTCGTGACCTCGAACCCGACCTGGACCTCGACCGCGTGCGCGACCACCGCGGCCAGCGCCGCCAGCGCGAACCCTGCGCACGGGTCGACGGCGCGCACGGGCCGCGCGCCCACACCGCCTCGCCCGGCTTCGTGGCCATCGTCGCAGATGCCACGTCGCCGCGCCAGCCCGACCAGCGCGAGCCCCAGGCCCGCCACCGACCCCAGGCCCAGCGCCGGGGACGCCAGGCGCCAGCCGCCGTCGAACCCCCGCGCGGCGATCACGGCGGCGACGGCCATGGCCGCCGCCGCGCCCAGCCACCGCCGCCGGTCTGTGCGCCCACCGACGACCCCCAACACGGTGAGGCAAGCGTCGACCAGGGTCGCCCAGAGCGCCAGGCCGGCAGCCAGGCCGAGCACGCCGGTCGTGAGGAGCGTGTCGAGGGCCCAGGTGTGCGCCCGGTCCGGCACCCAGCCCCGCGGCTCGTCGTAGGCCAGGATGGGCGGATAATGGGGTGCCCACACCAGGTCCATCGTCTCGGGACCGTGGCCCGTCGGCCAGCGCCGCGGGGTCGCGGCCAGCGCGGCGACGGTCCCCTCCCATAGCCGCAGGCGGACCCGCGTCGTGCTGTTGTCGGGGTCGAGCGCATGCGCCAGCCGGTCCACCACGGGCACCGCGCTGACGGCGCCGGTCGGCCAGTCGCCGCGGGCGGCCGCCACGTTGAGGGCCACGACGGCCGCGACGAGGCCCGCGGCGGCCGCCGCGACGGCCAGCGCCGCCCGTCCTCGGCCTGCCCGTGCCGCGG
>QEVT01000461.1 GCA_003576755.1 bacterium
TGCGCCCGATCCAGCCGCCGCCGCCCCCGACCGACCTGCGCGAGGTGGCTCCAGCGGCGGGACGCGTGCCCGGCGCAGGGCCGCCCCGCCCTGCCGGCGCCGCGTCCGCCACGGCCGGCCGGTCCCGCCGCTGCCCGCACGCGGGGCAGCGGCGCAGGTGGTCGCCGAACACGTGACCCGACCGGCAAACCACGAGGTGCGCCTCGGCGGTTGCGAGGTGGTTGGCCCACTCCTCGGCCGTCGGCCGCGACCCCGGGCGGGCGTGGCCGTCGACGAAGGCGGCCATGAACGCCTCGACCAGGTCCGGGTGCAGCCGATCGAGGTCCGGCGCGTTGGGAGGCGGGGCCACGGCGGGCACGCCGATGTCGGCCCACGGGAACCAGCCGCGCGCGATCTTGGCCTCGATCGACGGCGGCTCGTCGGACCCCACCCATGCGCTGCGGAAGGGGTGGTTGCCGTCCATCACGAGCTGGAAGACCAGCACCGCCAGCCCGAACGCGTCGTGCTCCGGCAGCCGGCGGATGTCGCGGAAGGCCTGCCCCTGCAGCTCGGGCGGCGTGTACTCCAGCCGGCCGACAGGGCAGGGATGCGTCACGATCGTCCCGCCCTCGCGGTGCTCGACCTGGAACGAGTCGCAGTCGATGAGCGTCACCAGCGCCCGCGGCGTGACCAGGATGTTGCGCTCGTTGAGGTCGCCGACGACGTAGCCGCGCGCGTGCAGCGCCGCCAGCGCCGAGGCGAGGTTGCGCGCCGTCCGGTGCAGGTAGGCCGCGCTGAAGCCCGGCATGCGCACCGCCCGCCGGCGCGGGTTGAAGACCTCGACGACGGGTGCGGCGTCGCGGATGAACGGCATGAGGTAGCCGGCGACCTGCCCGCGGTCGTCGTAGACCAGCGTCTGCGGCCAGGCGATCGAGGCATGCCCGATGGCCACCGTCGGGTCGGCCGGCGGGCTGGCCTGCATCCGGCGCAGCTTGGCGTGCGTCTCGGCCCGGGGGTGGGTGTAGATCTTGGCCACGACGGCGTCGCGCCGCCGGACGCGGTACACCGAGGCCTCGCCGCCGCGTGCGACGAGGTCGCCGAGCGCCACCGGCGCCCGCGCGGCCGTGTACACGTTCACGGGCCGCCAGCCGTCCCGGAGCCCCCGCGGACGGCCAGGACCAGCGTCGTGTCGTCGTCGGTGCGCGCCGCCACGCGCGGGGAGCCGAGGAAGCCGGCGAGCTGCGCGCCCGCCCACGTCGGGTCGCCCGCCCGCGCGGCGAACGCCAGGAGCGGGGTCCAAAACGGGGCGTGCGGCGCCAGCTCCGGCCAGCGCAGCGCCAGCCGCAAGAGCCCGTCGGTGGTCAGCCCCACGGCGTCGGCCCTCCCGGACGCCACGGTGTGTTCGACGCGTGCCAGCGCGTCGGCCCGCGTCAGGAAGTGCGCCTCGTTGGCGTACTCGCCCTTCTGCGGCCGGCTGGCGGCGAACAGGTCGCCGCCGTCGCGGCGGGCGACCGCGATGCCGTCGCCGATCTGGGCGACGCCCAGGGCGTCCGGCCCGGCCACCGCGCACGTCAGCGTGCACGCGAACGCCCGCAGCGGCTCCCAGGTGGCCACGGCCAGGTCTTCGAGCGCGGCGCGCGCGGCGCGGAAGCCGGTGTCCAGCGCCAGGCGGTAGCCGTCGGCGGCCATGTCGCCGCCGTGGCCCGTCTCCCGCACCCCGCCCGTGTCCGGCGGAATGCCCAGGTCGCTCCCGATGCCCCCGATGCCGTGCCCGCGGTTCCGTGCGGGGTCCGCCACGGCCACGGCCGCGCCCAGCGCGTCCGCGATCGCCGCGACGGCGTGCGCCACGGCCGCGGCGGCGGCCTCCGCCGCCCGGGCGGC
>QEVT01000462.1 GCA_003576755.1 bacterium
CGACCACGCCGCCGTCCGCCGTGCCGCCGACCACCCCCGCCCCGCCGTCGTCGACCCCGGGATCGCCGACGCCCGCGACGCCCACTCCGGCACCGTCGTCGACGACGTCGCCGACCCCGCTCGCGGGCGGCGTCGAGGTCACCGACGCGTGGACCACCGGCGCGGACCCCACGCGCCTGCGCCAGGCCTTCGCCCCGGGCGAGGCCATCCAGCTCAGCGTGGGGGTCGACAACGCCACCGGCGGCCCGGCCGCGGCGGCGTTCGAGTTCGTGGTGGTCGGCGACAACGGCTTCGCGCCGGACACGCTCGCCTGGCGGGGGACCCTGCAGCTCGCGCCCGGCGCCAGCGGCTTCAAGCTCGAGCGCGCGGTGCCGGCGGGCATGCCGGCGGGGCCGTATCGGCTGCTCGTCAGCGCCGGCTTCGGCGGCCGATCGAGCACGGCGACGGCGGACTTCTTCGTCGCCGACGCCGTGCGGCGCGTGGACGACTTCGACGACCCCGCGAGCGGCTGGACGAGCCACGCCGACGCCGACGTGCGCAGCGGCTACCTGAACGGCGCGTTCCAGATCCTGGTGCGCACCGCCAACTTCTGGCGCCTCGACACCCCCAACGACTCGGTCGCCGACTTCGCCATGGAGGCCGACGTCGCGTTCGCCGGGAGCGCCGCCGGCGCGGCCGGCCTGGTGTCGGGCATGAGCGCCGACGGCCAGGCCTTCACGGTCTTCGTCGTCGTCCGCGACGGGCGCTTCGGGCTGTTCCGGCGCGCGGGCGGCGCCTGGCAGGCGGTGCATGCGCTCACGCCATCGGGCGCCGTCGCCCCGGACGCGAACCACGTCATGCTGGCCCGGATGGGCTCGGAGCTGCGTCTGTACGCCAACGGCAGGCTGCTCGCGGTGGTCGCCGAGCCCGCCGGCGCCCGCGGACGCGTCGGCTTGTTCGGCGAGGCGATCGACGCGGGCCTCGACGCGCGCTTCGACGCGTTCCGGCTGTACGACGTGCGGTGAGGGGAGAGGAATGGGGAGCGGTCGTTCTGGTTGGAACGGGCAGGGGTAAGCGTTCGGCCGCTGATCACCGATCACACCGTTAGTGCCCACATGCGCCGCCGGCAGGCACCGACGGGGGGCAGAGACGGGCCGTCAGGGTCGTCCGCGGGGCGCGATCCGGATCGGCTCGACGGGCAGCGCCCTGCGGCGGACTGCCGATCCACCCCTCGCTGAACGCCTACACCCGCGGCTCGCCGAAGCGTGGGCGACCGCGTGCACCTGGGAGGCCGTGCGGCTCGACAAGACCGACCCGGCCATGGCGAAGGCGTGCCGGACCTGGGCCGCGGCGCTGCGCGGCGAGCTGGCGGGCGATATCGGGCGGTCGTCCGCGGCGGCGGTGGCGGACGGCGAAGCGGTGCAACACGGCGAGAAGAAGGGCCGCAGGCGGCGAGGTGGGGCGCGATGAAGGCCGTGGTGCTGCGGCCAGGGCTGGGCGGGCGAGGGCCCGGCGGGAGGCGGGGGCAGCGGTGGGGAGACGGCGCGCTGTCACTCGTCGTCGGGCGGATTCTGGAGTCGGTTGAGCACTTCGACGATGGGACCGATGAGATCGATGTCGGGAGTAGCACCGGCCTCCTCGGCTCGATCGATGTAGTTTCGCAAGAACATCAGCATGTTGCCGGCATGCGCTCGCGGGATCCCAAGGAAGTGCTGCCGCAAGCACGTCACAGCCTCGTCGGCCGCGGCGAGGGCCTCCTCCTGCCGCCCCAGGTCGCTGAGGCTGGCACTCAGGTTGTTCAGGCTCATGGCCAGGTCGGGCCGGAAGGCATCGGGCCGGTCCGCGGCCAGCCGGCGTCTAATGCTCACGGCCTCG
>QEVT01000463.1 GCA_003576755.1 bacterium
CACCGCCGGCGAATCCCACGGCCCCGCGCTCACCGCCATCCTCGAAGGGATGCCCGCCGGCCTGCCCATCGACCCCGCCGCCCTCGATCGCGCCATGGCGCGCCGCCAGGTCGGCTTCGGCAGCGGCGGCCGGATGCGGATCGAGCGCGACGCCGCCGTGCTCACCGCCGGCGTGCTCGACGGCCGGACCACCGGTGCGCCCATCGCGCTCACGATCCGCAACCGCGACCACGCCGCCTGGGCCGACCGCGACATCCCGCCCATGACCATCCCCCGGCCCGGGCACGCCGACCTCGCCGCGACCGTGAAGTACGGCTACGGGGACCTCCGGCTCGCCCTCGAGCGGGCGAGCGCGCGTGAGACCGCCGCGCGCGTGGCCGTCGGCGCCCTGTGCACCCAGCTCCTGGCCGCGTTCGGCGCCGCCGTCGGCAGCTACGTCGTCGCGATCGGCGCGGAGGACGCCGCCCTCCCCGACCGGCGACTACCCGGCCCGCTTCGCCCGTGCCGAGGCGTCCGAGCTGCGCTGCCCCGACTCCGACGCCGCCCTACGGATGCGGGCAGCCATCCAGGCCGCGATCACCGCCCGCGACACCCTCGGCGGCGCGTTCGAGGTCGTCGCGCTCGGCGTGCCGCCCGGCCTCGGCAGCCACGTACACTGGGACCGCCGCCTCGGCGGGCGCCTGGCCGGCGCCGTCGCCAGCATCCCGGCCGTCAAGGGCGTGGCCATCGGGGCCGCCTTCGACAACGCCCGCCGCTTCGGGACCGAGGTCCACGACCCGTTCGACCTCGACGCCGACGGCGACCGCGTCGCGCGGCGCGGCAACCGCGGCGGCGGCATCGAAGGCGGGATCAGCACCGGCGCACCCATCGTCGTCCGCGCCGCCATGAAGCCCATCGCCACCACCCTCACCCCGCTGCCGTCGGTCGACCTCGCCGCCGGCCGGCCCGCCGAGACCCGCTACGAGCGGTCGGACTTCTGCGCCGTCCCGCGCGCCGCCGTCGTCGCCGAGGCGATGGTCGCGTTCGTCCTGGCCGACGCGCTGGTCGAGAAGCTCGGCGGCGACAGCCTTGCCGAGATGCGCCCACGCTTCGCCGCGCTGCGCCAGGCCCGCCTCGGCGACCTGCCGATGGACGACCGGCCGTGGCGGTTCGGCTACCCCGCGCCAGGGCCCGCCGACAGCGCCGGCAGGTAGGCGCGTCCCCCGCCGACCGCGCCGCCCAACCAAAGCCGCACCTCGCCTCCCGGCAGCCGTTCGACGACCTCGATCGAGCGCACCCGTGACGGATCCACCGCCGGCGGCGCCAGCACGAACACCCCCGCTGCGTCCGCCGCGCCGGCGACGACGACGAACGACGCCGCGCCGGACGCCCCGGCGACGTGGTGGAACGCCTCGACCCGGCCCAGCGGCGACGTGATGCCCGCCACCGCGCCGTCGTCGCCGAGCCGCCACGCCGCCAGCGGCGGAACCACCAGCGCGTGCGTGGCGCGGCCCGCCGCCACCTCCAGCCGATCGCCGGCCGCCGGCGCCGCCGGCCTACCCGTGCGCAGGTCGCGGACGGCGACACCGAAGCGCCCGTCGCCGGCGGCAGCCCCCTCGCCGGCGAGCACCGAGCCATCCGGCCGCGCCGCCGTCACGCGCACCGGCGCGCCCGGCTCGGCGATGCCGCGCACGACCGCGTCGCCCACCGTCGCCCGCACGACCTCCAGCACCCCGCGCGCCCACAGCCGTTGACCGTCGGTCAGCGTGTGGAACACGTCGGCCACCAGCCCCGGCACCATCAGCTCGGACTGGCTCGGGCTGATCTCGAGGTCGTACACGCCCGCCTCGTCGGTGTCCGCGAGCGTGTTGATCGGCGTCGCGCTGCCCTGGTCGTGGCTGAACAGGATCGCCACCGACCGCAGCGGCGGCGCGAGGCCCACCACGTCGCTGCCCGACCGGTCGATGTGTGCGGTCATCGGGAACACGTCGAGCGTCGTCGACGCCCCGCCCTCCGGGAACACCAGCACGAGGTCGCCGCCCCGCGCGCCGGCCGGGCGCCCGTCGGCGCCCGTCAGCACGGCGTCGCACGGGCCGCCGGCCACCACGCAGCGCCCGGTGGCGACGACGCGGCCGTCGCGCTCGACCTCGACCGCAGCCGCCAGGCCGCGGTGGCCCTCGATCCGCACGCGGTCGCCGTTGGTCTGTACGCTGGCGCGGAACGCCGCCAGCGCCAGCTCGCGGCGCA
>QEVT01000079.1 GCA_003576755.1 bacterium
AACCTCCCGCTCGGGACGCTCGTGGCCATCGCCGCCGCGGTCGCCGCGATCGCCGGCATCGGCTGGCTGGCATGGGAGCGCCCGCTGCGCGGCCTCAGCGCCGCCGAAGGGATGTTCGCGCGCCTGGTGCGCGTCGCGACGTGGCTCGGGCTGCGCCCACGCCCGAGCGACACCCCGCACGAGTACGGCCAGCGCCTGGCTGCGTCTTTGTCCGACACCGATGCGGAAATCTCCACGATCGTCGACGCCTACGTGCGCGAGCGCTTCGGCCGCCAGCCGCTGCCGGACGCCGAGTCGGGTCGGCTGGCCACGGCGTGGCGCCACCTTCGCGACCGGCTGGTGCGCGCCGCCGCCCCGCTCGGGTGGCGCAGGCTCCGGCACCGACGCTGAGCGGCGCCGGCGGGCGGCGACCACGTGGCCCGCATCTTGCTTACCCAACGGCGCCCGCCTATACTCGCGGGCTTGGGACGGCCCCCGGCGGCGCCGGTTCGACGCGCCGCGCACGACGCGCGGCCGGCATGCGCCGGAGGCACGCGCCGGGGCCGCACGACACGGCCACACACGGAGTGGGAGAGATCGACCATGCGTCAATGGACGGCCCTTGCGATCACGCTGACCACCGGCATCGCGCTGGCGGCCTGCACGGGACAGGACGGCTCGAAGTCGGATGACGGCGCTGCCAACGGCGCGCCCACCGCTGCGTCCGAGGCCGGCGGTGAGGCGGCCGGCGGCGGCGGCACCGGAGCCGAGGCGGGCGGCGACGCCACCGCGGCGGCGACGGCGGAGGTCGGATCCGATGCCGTGTCGGGCGGCAGAACCGACACCGGCGAGGTCATCGCGGTGGTCAACGGCGAGGCCATCTCGCTCGGCGAGTTCCAGCGCCAGGCCTTCGACACGCAGCGCTACTTCGTCGACCAGGGCGGCATCGACCCCAACACCGAGGACGGGCAGAAGCAGCTCTTGTTCCTGCGCCGCCAGGTGCTGAGCGACATGATCAACCAGACGTTGATCGAGCAGGCGGCCACCGAGCTCGGCATCACGGCGAGCGACGAAGAGATCCAGGCCAGCCTCCAGAAGTACATCGACGAGCTCGGCGGCGAGGACAAGTTCGAGCAGTCGCTGGCCGACACCGGCTCGACGCGCGAGCAGGTCACCGAGATGGAGCGGGCGAGCATCATCGGCACGAAGATGCTCGACCAGATCGCGGGCGACGTGCCCACGACGGCGGAGTTCGTGCACGCCCGGCACATCCTGTGCAAGTCGGCCGACGTGTGTCAGGATGCGCTCCTGCGGCTCGAGGGCGGCGAGGACTTCACGGCGGTCGCGAAGGAAGTGTCGGAGGACCCGACGACGCGCGACCGCGGCGGCGACCTCGACTGGGTGACGCGCGGGATGCTGCCGAGCCAGCAGCTCGAGGACGCGCTGTTCGCCCTCGAGCCTGGCACCCGCTCCAACGTCGTGCAGACCGACTTCGGCTTCCACGTCATCGAGCTGATCGAGCGCGACCCCGAGCGCGCGCTCGACGAGGCACAGCGGACGCGGCTGAAGGAGAAGAAGCTGATCGCCTGGCAGGACGAGCGGCGCAAGGCGGCCAAGATCGAGATCATGGTGGAAGACCTCAAGGACGCGGCCGACCCCGTGCCAGCCGGCACGACGCCCTCCGGGACCTAGGGCGTTTCCACACGCTCGACGACGACGGGTTCGAATCGTCGGTCGGGACGCGGTGCCGCCGGTGGGGCGGCCCGCCGACCGGTCGAGGGTCTGACGCACGGCACGGGCTCACCGTGCCGTGCGTCTGCGCGAGGAGGCAACACGATGGACATCATCTGGCACGGCCGCGGCTGCGTCGAGCTGCGCGCCGGCGGCGCCGTGGTCGTCACCGACCCGCCGGCGGCCATCGGCGGCACCCGCCTGGCCAGCCTAAAGGCCGACATCGCCACGCTGAGCGCGCCGCCCGCACCGGCCGGCGCCGACCTCCCGGTCGGCGGCACGCCGTTCGTCGTGACCGGACCAGGCGAGTACGAGGCGCGCGGGATCTTCCTCATCGGCGTCGACACGGCCGTGGCCGACACGACCGGCGCGGACGCGCCGCGCAACACCGCCTACTGCATCGACCTCGACGACGTGACCGTCTGCCACCTCGGCCGGCTGGGCCACCGGCTGACGCAGAGCCAGGTCGACGCCCTCGGCGTGGTTCACGTGCTCCTCGTCCCGATCGGCCACGGCGGCGATGCGCTGGCCCCGGCCGACGCGCTGGAGGTCGTCAACCAGATCGAGCCTAGCATCGTGGTCCCGCTGTACGACCCGGCCGAACCGCCGGGCGGCGGCGGCCCCATGGACCGCTTCGTCCTCGAGCTCGGCGGCGTCGCGATCGAGCCGCGCGCCATGCTCAAGGTGGACGCCGCGCGGCTCCCCGAGGAGCCGCAGGTCGTCGTGCTCGATCCCGTCGCGTGACCTGCCCGGTTGCGCCACCGCCTCGCCGGCCGGCGACGCCGTGACCCACGCGGCCGGCGTTCCCCGCGTCGGAAGCGACCCGCCGCTGCGGGCCGTGGTCTTCGACGCCGGGCTGACGCTGATCCGCAGCGTCACGCCGGTGGCCGGGGTGGCCGCCGAGGTGCTGGGCCGCGCCGGGTTGCCCTTCGACCCCGCCACCCTGGCGACCGCGATGGCCCGTGCCGACGCCTACCTCGAAGCCACGTGGCACCATGGCGACTGGTGGGCGAGCGAGCACACCGTGCGCGAGCTCTTCATCACGGCCTACCGGATCGGGCTCGTGACGCTGCCCGGGGTCGGCGACGCCTCCGGGCGGGCCGATCGCCTGGCGGCCGACATCTACGCCGCCTATCACGACATCCGGCACTGGGCGGCCTTCCCCGACGTCGTGCCGACGCTCGAGGCGCTGCGCGGCGCCGGCGTGACGATGGGCGTGATCTCGGACTGGGGCCACGGTCTCGAGAGCATCCTGCTCGAGCTCGAGCTCGGCGAGTACTTCACCTTCCTGGTCGTCTCGTCGCGGCTCGGCATCAGCAAGCCGCACCCCGAGGTGTTCCGGATGGCGCTCGACCGCATCCACGTCCCGCCAGCGAGCGCCGTGTACATCGGCGACACCTACGTCAAGGACGTCCTCGGCGCACGTGCCGCCGGCCTGACGCCGGTGTTGCTCGACCGCGCCGGGCGGGTGGGCCACGCCGATTGCGCGACGGTGCGGGCGTTGACCGAGGTCCTCGATCTGGTGGGCATCCGGGCCGCGCCCGCCGCACCCGCGGCCGACGCGGCCGCGACGGACGTCGCGTCCGGACCATCGGTATAATTGGGTCCGTCCGATCGGTGCGCCCGACCACCGCCGCCCATCGATCGACGACGGCTTCCACGCCCATCGCGCCGGCTCGGCGCGACACCCGCCGCCCCACGGAGACATGCTCCCATGCAGCCCATGACCGAACCCGCCCGGTCCGCCCGGCGTCGTGCCCTAAGCCTGTGTGCCGTCGCCGCCCTCACGGCCCTCGGCGGGGCATGCCGCACCGCCGAGGCCCCGACCGACGCCGGCGGCCTCGCCGACCCGGCCGCGGCCGGCACCGTCGTCGTCGAGAGCGGCGCCACGCCGAGCGGCCCGGCCGCCGGCACGATCATCACCGCCGCGCCGATCGCGTCGCCCGCCGTGACGGCAGGCACCCCGCGCCCGACGGCCGAGGCGGCCGCCGACGCCACGCGGCAGAAGGCGGCCGAACAGGCCGCGCAAATGCCGCGGTTCGAGGCGAGCTTCGGGGTCGCGGGCTCGCAGCCCGGGCAGATCATGCTGCCGTTCGACGTCGCCGTCGACGGCGACGGGAACGTCTACGTGGGCGATTCGACCGGCGTGCAGCTCTTCACCCTCTCGGGAACGCTGATCCGCCGGATCGGCGAAGGCACCTTGCCCGTGGCCGAGGGGCTCGCCGTGGCGCCCGACGGCCGGCTGTACGTGGCGGGGCACGGGCCGCAGGTGCTGATCTTCGACGCCGGCGGCAATCCGGCGGGAACCCTCGGCCAGGCCGGTGAGCAGCCGGGGCAGCTCAAGAAGCCCAGCGGGGTGACGGTCGACGCGGCCGGCAACGTGTACGTGGCCGACGGCGGCAACGCCCGCGTCGAGAAGTTCGGACCGGACGGCCGCCACCTCTTGACGATCGGCGAGCGCGGATCGCAGAGCGGCCAGTTCACGGCGCCGCGCGTGGTGGCGGTGGACGGCGCGGGCCGGATCTACGTCGGCAGCGGCGACGACTTCCTGGTTCAGCGCTTCAACCCCGACGGCACCTACCTCGACACCTTCGGCCAGGGAACGCTCGACGAGAACCTGTTCCGGACCTCCGGCATCGCCATCGACGCGGCGGGAGGGCGGATCTATGTCAGCCAGTCGATGTCGCACGCCGTGCAGGCGTTCGACCTGGCCGACCCGACGCGCTATCTCGGCGTGATCGGCGGGCATGCCGGCATGACGAAGGGCGAGTTCAACGGCCCGGGCGGGCTCGAGGTCCACGACGGCTTGCTGGTCGTGGCGGACACCCGCAACAATCGGGTCCAAACGTTCAGGCTGCCAGAGCCAACGCCCTGACCCGGCGCCGCCGGGGCACCGGCCCGCTCCGGCCGAGGGCATGACCCGTCGGGTGTGCGCGGCGTGCCGCCGCAGGCGCGCGATGGCCGCGCGGCGTGGTGGGGATCACCCACCCGCCTGAGGAAAAACCCTCCGTTCCGAGTCCGGAACGGAGGGTTCTTCGTTGCATGGCCGTCCGCGGGCGCCTGCCCCTCCCGCTGGGCGCGCGCCGCCTGCCTCCTGCGGGGCATCCGACGGCGAGCGGCCCCCGGTTGGCATGCTCCTTGCATGGCGCATGCCGATGAACACGACGGTGGACGGCCGTTCCCCTTCCTCGACCGCCCAGCTCCGGGCGGCGCCGCCGGCGGCGGCGCCAACCCGGCCATGGGTCGCGCGTGGGCACGGCGATCGGCTAGAAGGGGATGTCCTCTTCGGCCATGTCGGCCCGCATCGGAGCGGCGGCGGTGCCCTTGCCGGCGCCGGCCTGCGGCGCCTCGTCGTGCAGCATGTGCCCGTCGAACGCCGGCGTGGCGGCGCGGTCGCCCGGTCCGCCGAGGAACTTGACGTTGCCGGCCCGCAGCTCCCAGGTGTAGCGCGTCACCCCCTGCTGGTCGTCGTACTGGCCGGTGCGGATCTCGCCGTCGATCAACACCAGCCGGCCCTTCTCGAGGTACTGGTTGCAGATCTCGGCCTGGCGGCCCCAGACGCTGACCCTGAACCACGTGGTCTCCTCGTGGTTCGTGCCGTCGGTGTCGGTCCACTTGCGGTTGGTGGCCACCGGGAAGCTGGCGACCGGCGCCCCGCTGGAGGTGTAACGCAACTCGGGGTCGCGCCCGAGGTTGCCCACGATGACGACGCGCTGATACATGTGATGCTCCCTTCCTTGATTGGATCGTGGGTGACGGCCTTGCCGTGGTGGTCTTGCAGTAGAAAAGATGTTCTACTGTGCTGTCTATTATACCCACGCGCAACGCCGTGTCAACGGCCTTGGCGACACGTCGCGCGACACGTGCGCGACACCCGCCGAACGCCGCTGCCGCGGGGAATCCTTAAGAAATGGGGGCAAGAGGCTCAAAGGGGTTTACAAGGGAGGAAAACTGTTGTAGAATGGTGTTACGGGGCGGTTTGGTGGAGATTTGAGGCGATTCTGCCCACGAATGCCACGGAAATCGCCCTTCGAGTGGAGAATCTTAGTACACATGTTCTACGGCACGCACCCCATCAACATCGATGCGAAGGGCCGGGTGATCATCCCGGTCCGGTATCGCCCCGACCTCGAGGCCGGTCTCTTCGTGACCTACGGGATCGACCACTGCATCTGGGTGCTGCCGATCGAGAAGTGGGAAGAGGTCGAGGCCAAGGCGCAGGCCATGGCGATGCCGAGCAACTTCAAGCGACTGCTGTTTGCCGGCGAGCCCGCCAAGCTCGACAACCAGGGGCGCCTCACCTTGCCGGCCGAGCTGCGGCGGTACGCCGGGCTGGTCGAGACCGACGACACCGGCGCCGAGACGCTGGTCGACACCGTGATCGTGACCGGTGCCGAGGAACGCATCGAGATCTGGCAGCCGGAACGTTGGCGCGCGCTGGCCGCCAAGGCCGGGCAGGCGGGCGAGGTGTTCCAGGAACACCTCAGCAAGCTGGGGCTGTGATGGCCGCGCACGCCGACGCTCGCCACGTCCCGGTGCTGCTGGAGGCCGTGGTCGGGGCGCTGCGGCCGCACGCCGGCGGGCGCTACGTCGACGGCACGCTCGGCGGGGGCGGCCATGCCCGTGCCATCCTCGAAGCGTCGGCACCCGATGGCCGGCTGCTCGGGCTGGACCGCGATCCGGCCGCCCTCGCGCGCGCCCGGGAGCGCCTGGCGCCGTTCGGCGCGCGCGCGGTGTGCGTCCACGCCAGCTTCGGCGACCTCGGCGCCGTGGCGGACGGGCACGGCTTCACGCCGATCGACGGGGTGGTGTTGGACCTCGGATTCTCGTCCGACCAGCTCGACGATCCGGCGCGCGGCTTCTCGTTCCAGGCCGCGGGGCCGCTCGACATGCGGCTGGACCCCGGCGCACCGGTGCGCGCGGCCGACCTCGTCAACGACCTGCCCGAGGACGCGCTGGCCGACCTGCTGTACCGCTACGGCGACGAGCGGCGCAGCCGGCGCATCGCGCGCGCCATCGTCGCCAGCCGGCCCGTCGAGACCACCACCGAGCTCGCCGCCATCGTCGCGCGCGCCGCCGGCGGCCGCGCCGGGCGGATCCACCCCGCGACCCGCACCTTCCAGGCCCTGCGCATCGCGGTCAACGGCGAGCTCGACGCGCTGACGGACGTGCTCCCGCAGGTCGTCGACCGCCTCGTGCCTGGCGGGCGGCTGGCGGTCATCAGCTTCCATTCGCTCGAGGACCGGATCGTCAAGCACGCGCTGCGCGACGAGGCGCGCGACTGCCTGTGCCCGCCCGAGCTGCCGGTGTGCCGCTGCGATCACCGGGCGCGCCTGCGCCTGGTCACCCGCCGGCCGATCGAGCCGTCGGCCGCCGAGGTGCTCGCCAACCCCCGCGCCCGCAGCGCCCGGCTGCGCGTCGCCGAGCGCCTGGCCGCCTGATCGAACGACGCACGCCTCCGAGGAGATGCGATCATGACCAATCCCATCGACGTACCGGCCGCACGCCGCAACGCGATGCCGCCCGGCGTGCCGGCCCGGCGCGCCGGGCGCGGTGCCCGCTCGGCCACGCTGGCGACGGCGGTGGTGCTGGCCTCGGCCAGCATGGCCTGGCTGTCGGTGTCGAGCCGACTGGCCGCCACCGGCCGGATGATCAACGACCTCGAAGCCGAGCGCGCCGAGCTGCTCGAGCGCCGGGCCGTCGCGCTGACGGCCTACGCCGCCGCCAGCGATCCGCGCGCGCTCGAGCAGTCGGCGCGTGCCCTCGGCTTCGCGCCGGTCGCCGCCGTCGAGCGGCTCGGCGTCGCGATCGCCCCGGTGGCTGCCGGCGGGCCGGGGCTCGATCCGCGAAGCCCGTTGGCCATCATGCGCGGTGCGGCCGACCGCGCCGGCACGGCCGGCCCGGCGGAAGGCGGCAGCCCCGACATGCCCGCGCTGCTCCTGTCGGTCGGCGCGGCCGAACGGGCCCATGCCGACGAGATCGCACCGGCGGAGGCGAGCGGGCGATGACGCCCGAGCGCGAGCAGCCGCTCTACCCGCGTATCGCCGTCGTGGCGACTGCCGTGGCCACGACGGTGGTCGCGCTGTCGGCCCGCCTGGCGTGGCTGACGACGCGCGCCGACAGCGCGCAGGCCGCGGCCGTCTCGACCTATGCGATCGAGGCGCCGCGCGGGTCGATCTGGGACCGCGACGGCGACCTGCTCGCCGTCGAGACGTACGCCTACGACATCGGCGTCGACCTGCCGACGCTGGGCGGCTACGACGCGGCCGCCCTCGCAGCCGTCGCGGGCCCGGTGCTCGGCCGACCCGCCGCCGACATCGAGGCCGCCATCGCCGAAGGCCGCGCCGACGTCCGGCGCCGTTGGATCAGCCTCGCCCGCGGCGTCGGCGCCGACACGCTCGACGCGCTGCGGCGCGCCCGCGTTCCGGTTGGCGACGACACCGTCAGCCTGCAGGCGATGGGGCTCACCACCGAGCGCCTCCCGCGGCGGAGCTACCCGCTCGGCGCCGACGCCGCGCACGTCACGGGCTTCCTCAACCTCGACGGCGAAGCGCACTACGGCATCGAAGGCCGCTACGACGCCGAGCTCACCGGCCGGGCCGGGACGCTGGCCGGCTACGAGGGCACCGATCCGCGGGCCTTCCGCCCGTCGCGCCCCGGCGCCGACCTGCGGCTGACGATCGACCGCGACATCCAGGTCGCCGCCAGCCGCGCCCTGCGCGACGTCGTCGAGGACCAGTCCGCCTCGGGCGGGACCGTGGTGGTGCTCGAGGCGCGGACGGGCGCGGTCCTGGCCATGGCGAGCTGGCCGGCGTACGACCCGAACCAGTACGCACAGGCCAACCCCGATGCCTTCCTCGATCCGGCCATCAGCAAGATCTACGAACCCGGCAGCGTCGTCAAGGCCGTCACGGTGGCGTCGGCGCTCGACGTCGGCGCCGTCTCGGCCGACACGCAGTACCACGACACCGGGACGATCGAGATCGACGGCGTCACCATCGCCAACTGGGACCATCTCGCCCATGGCATGACGTCGCTGACCGAGATGCTCGAGCACAGCCTCAACGTCGGTGCCGTCCATGTGGCGCAGGCCCTCGGCGGCCCGCGGTTCTACCCCGCCCTCGCCGCGTTCGGGTTCGGATCCCCGACGGGCGTCGACCTCGAGGGCGAGGTCGCGGGCATCGTCCGTTGGCCCGACCGCGATCCGGGCTGGGCGCCGGTGTACCTGGCCACCAACAGCTTCGGGCAGGGCATGTCGGCGACGCCGCTGCAGATGGCGGCCGCCATCGGGGCGATCGCCAACGACGGCGTGCTGATGACGCCGTACGTCGTCGCCGAGATCCTCCCGCCCGATGGCGCGCCCGTGCCCGTCGCGCCGCGCGCCAGGCACCAGGTCATCGGCCCGGAGACGGCGCGCACCGTGCGGGGCATGCTGCTCGCGGTCGTCGACAACCACGTCACCCAGGCGGCGATCCCCGGGCACGCCATCGCCGGCAAGACCGGCACCTCGCAGATCCCTACCGACGGCGGCTACGAAGAACACGCCACGATCGCGAGCTTCTGCGGGTTCTTCCCCGCGGCCGACCCGCGGGTGGTGATCCTCGCCAAGGTCGACCGGCCCGAGGCCGTGCGCGGCAGCGAGGTGGCGGCACCGCTCTTCCGCGCCGTGGCCGCGGCCGTGATCGACGCGCTCGACCTGCCGCCGGATCGGCCGGTGGCGGAGGCGGCGCGATGAACCCGTTCGCGCCCGGCGCGGCCACGGCGACCCTCGCGCTGCTGTTCGCGGCCGTCGCGTTCGCGGCCACCGCGACCGTCACGGGGCCGCTCACCGGCTGGCTGCGGCGCCGTCAGCTCGGCAAGGCCATCCGCGTCGACGGCCCCGACCACGCCGCCAAGGCCGGCACGCCCACGATGGGCGGGCTCGGCCTCCTGGCCGTGGTCGCCGCGATCGCGGCCTGGCTGGCGTGGCAGGCGCTGGGCGCAGGCCAGCCGAGCGCGGCATGGCGCCTCGGGTTGCCGCTGGCGGCCGGGCTCGGCTTCGGCGTCCTGGGCCTCATCGACGACCTTCAGGGGCTGGCCCGCCGCGGCCGGTCGCGCGAGATCGGGGTCGGTCTGACGGCGCGTCAGATGCTGGCGGCGCAGCTGAGCGTGGCCGTCGTGGTCGTCGCCGCCGCGCACCGCGCCGCGCTCTTCCCGGTGCCCGCCGGCGCGGCGGCGCTCGCCGCGGCGGCCGCGATCGCCGTGATCGGTGTCGTCGGCACCGTCAACGGCGTCAACCTCTCCGACGGCCTGGACGGTCTGGCGGCCGGGCTCCTCGCGCTGGCGTTCGGCTGGGTCGCGTGGCTCGGCACGCGCAAGCTGGCGCTGGCCTCGGCAGCCGACGTCGCGGGCGACGCCGGGCCGTGGCTGGCCTCGGCGTGGACCGAGGCGACGCTGGCCGCCGTGGTGGCCGCCGCGTGCCTGGGCTTCCTGATCCACAACCGCCACCCGGCGCGGGTCTTCATGGGCAACGTGACCTCGATGGCGCTGGGTGGCATGTTGGCAGCCCTGTGCCTGATCTCGGGCGCGTGGCTCTTCCTGCCGATCTTCGGCGTGGTGTTCGTGGCCGAGGTCGTTTCGGACCTCATCCAGATCGGCTACTTCCGGTGGACGGGCGGGCGGCGGTTCTTCCGCATGGCACCGCTGCACCACCACTTCGAGAAGGGCGGCATGCCCGAGACCCAGATCGTCCGCCGTTTCTGGCTGGTCGGCCTGGCCGGTGGCGTGGCGGCCGCGACCGTGCTGGCGGGGCTCTGACCATGCCCGGCCATGATCCGATGTGCGTCGAGCGAGGCACCTCATGCAACTGACCGCACCCCCACACGTCCTCCTGCGCCGCCCGTTGGCGCGCCCGATCAGCGCGCTCGAGACGTTGCTGGCCCGGTCCGCCGCACCGGTGATCGGCGTCGCCGGCACCAGCGGCAAGTCGACCACGGTCGGGCTGGTCGCCGCGATGCTCCGGGCCGACGGGTTCCAGGTCAAGGTGGGTCTGGCCGACGCGCTGGCGTGCGCCGACCAGCTCACGCCAGCCGACCGCGTCGTGGTCGAGCTGATGCCGTCGATGGTCCGGGGCGTGCCCGAGGGGCTGGCGTTCCTCGTGCTCACCGGGATGGCGGCCGACGAGCTGGCGCCGCACCAGACCATGCCCGAGGTGGTCGACGGCCTGCGGCGCGCCGTGGCCGGGACGTCCGAGGGCGTGGTGGTCAACGCCGACGACGCGCGGGCCCTCGGGCTGGCCATGGAGTCGCCGGCGCCGGTCATCCGGGCGTCGCTCCACGATCGAACGGCCGAGGCGACGATGCGCGACGGGGAGATGGTGGTGTTCGATCCGGCGTTCGGCATCGAGCGCCGGGTCTGCCGGCTGGCCGGCACGCCGCTGGCACGCCCCCCGCTGACCACCGACGTGCTCCTCGCCGCCGCGGTGGCGTCGCAGGCGCTCGGATCGATCGATGCCATCCGCGACGCGGCGCGGGCGTTCACGGCGCCCGCCGACCACGGGGGCGTGGTGTCGCATCGCCACCGATTGACGTGGATCAGCGACGCGGCGGCCAATCGGCCCGGACGGGCGGCGGTCGGGCTGGCCTCGGCCACGGACGAGACGACCGTGGTGATCGCCGGCGGGCGGCACGGCGGCCAGCCGCTCGACCGCTGGGCAGCGGTGGCGGGGCGGTCCAGCGCGGTGCTCCTGTTCGGGTCCGGCGGCGACGCGCTCGCCGGCGCCATCCTGCGCGCGGGCGGGCCGGCCGCCATCGTCCGCTGCGCCGACCTCGAGGACGCCGTCGCCGTGGCCGCCCGTGTGGCGCCGCCGCGGTCGACGGTGCGCTTCAGCCCGGCCTGCGAGCCGGACGTCCTGGACGGTCCGGCACCCGGCGACCAGCTCCGCGCGCTTCTCACGTGCCCGTCGCGGCGGGCGGAGGCGGCGTGATGCTGCATTCGACGCCTTCCGCCGCCCCTTCCGCAGACGCTGCCGCCGTGGCCGCCCCGGTCCGCGTCCGACGGCGACAGGTGGACCCGTTCCTGACCTCGGCCACCGGCGCGCTGATCCTGCTGGGGCTCGTCGTCAACTTCAGCGCGAGCTTCCCGGTGGCGCTGGAGTACGGCACGCCGAACACCAGCTACCTGCTGCGCCACGCGGCGTGGGTCGTGGTCGGCCTGCTGGCGGCGACGGTGATGGTCTCCGTCGACTTCCGGGTGTGGCGCCAGTGGTCGGTGCCGCTGATGGCCGGCACGCTCGCCATGCTGATGGTGACGCTGGCGTTCGGGGTCAACCGCTACGGCGGCGAACGCTGGCTCCTGGCCGGCGGATCGGTCCAGCCCAGCGAGCTGGCCAAGCTGCTGGTCATCGTCTACGTGGCCGACTGGCTGTCGAGCAAGCGCGACGAGATCCGTGACGTGACGCTCGGGCTGATGCCGTTCGCGATCCTGATCGGCACGGTGTGCGGGCTCATCGTGTTGCAGAACCACCTCTCGACGGCGATCCTCGTCGGCGGCGTGGCCACCGCGATGTTCTTCACGGCGGGGGCGCACCTCGGCCAGATGGTGGCGTCGGGGGTGGTGGCGGGGCTGGTGATCGTCGGCCTCATCGTGCGCAGCCCGTACCGCTTCGAACGGATCGCCACCTACCTCGATCCGTACGCCAACCCATGGCACGGCGGCTGGCAGGTCATCCGGAGCCTCGAGTCGTTCGAGCGCGGCGGCCTGTTCGGCGTCGGGCTCGGCCAGGGACAGGAGAAGCACGTCCTGCCGCTGCCGCACACCGATGCGGTGTTCGCCGTGGTGGGCGAGGAGCTCGGGCTCGTCGGCTGCCTCGTCGTGCTCGTGCTCTTCGGCATCGTCGCGTGGCGGGGCTTCCGCGTCGCCGCGGGCGTCCCCAACCGCTTCGCGAGCCTGCTGGCCACCGGCCTGACGTGCTGGATCGTCGGCCAGGCGCTGCTCAACGTCGCCGTCGCCACCAACTTCGTGCCGACCACCGGCGTGCCGCTGCCGTACATCTCGTACGGCGGATCGAGCATGGTCGCGTGCCTGGCGGGCATGGGCCTCCTCGTCAACCTTTCGCGGTGGGTCGAGCCCACCCGGGTGAAGCTCTATGGCAATCTGGATCTCAGGCGGGGGGACCGGCGGTCACGTCTATCCCGCACTCACCGTGCTCGACGCCTCGGGCGCTGACCCAAGGGAGTTCGTCTGGATGGGCATGTCGACCGGGTTGGAAGCCACCATCGTGCCGCGTCGCGGGCTGGCATTCCGTGCCATCCCGGCCGGCCCCATCCTGGGCCGGCGTGGTTGGGGGCTGGTGACCAGCGTCGGCCGGCTGGCCCGGGGGTGCTGGGCCGCCTGGCGCGCGATGGCCGCCGACCGGCCCCGCGCGGTGCTCATCACCGGCGGCTACGTGAGCGTGCCGGTGGCGGTCGCGGCGTGGTTGCGCCGGGTGCCGATGCTGGTCTACCTCCCGGACGTCCGGCCCGGCCTCGCCGTCCGGCTGGTCGCCCGCCTCGCCGACCGCATCGCCGTGACGTGCGACGCGGCGGCACGCCATTTCGACGCGAGCCGGACGCACGTCACGGGCTACCCCGTGCGTGCGGCCGTCAGGGACGCCGATCGCACCGCCGCCCGCCGGCGGCTCGGCGCGGTCGGCGACGAGCCCGTGGTCCTCGTCTTCGGCGGCAGCCAGGGCGCGTGGCGCCTCAACGAGGCGGTGGCCGGCGGAGCGCCCGACCTGTTGGCGCGGGCGCGCGTGGTCCACGTGACCGGACCCGCCGGCCACGACGCGGCCGTGGCGGCCGCGAACCGGCTGGACCCGGCGCAGCGCGCGCGCTACCACGTGCACGCGTACCTCCACGACGACGACATGGCGGCCGC
>QEVT01000464.1 GCA_003576755.1 bacterium
GGAGCGCCGCGGCCCGTGCCGGCCGACGCCTGGCGCGCCGCCGTCGCGCCGTGGCTCGGAACGCCCTACGTGTGGGGCGGCACCACGCGATCGGGCGTCGACTGCTCGGGCCTCACGCAGCGGCTCTACCGCGCCGTCATGGGCCTCGGGCTTCCGAAGCACTCCCGCGACCAGGTCTTGCGCGGGCGCCGCGTGCCGCTCGGATCGGTGGCGCCCGGCGACCTGCTGTACTTGACCCACAAGACGCGCGGCGTCCAGCACGTCGCCGTCGTCGTCGAGCCGCTGGCCGACATGCGCCGGCGCTACCACCTGCGCTCGGCCCGGCGGTTCGACGGTGCCGACGCCGAGCGCGACGACCGGGCGCGGCCGGGCGCGGATCCCGCGGGCGCCGGCGACGCCCTCGATCGCGGCGGCCGCGGGGCGCGCGACCTCGGCACCGTCGGCGACGACCGCACCGGCGAGGCCGGCTGGCCGGCGGACCTCCGCCGGCGGTGGCGCGCCATCCGCGCCCTCGCCGACGCCGACGTCCACGTCGTCGGGCTGGCGAGCACCGAGGGTGCGGCGATGGTGCGGTTCCTGTGGTCCCAGGGCGTGCACCGCCTCACGGTCCACGACTTCCAGCCGGCCGACCAGGTCGAGGCGGCGTTCCGGCGCATGCACGTCGGCATGCCGGCGGCGGAGCGCGGCCGGGTCTGGCGCGCCCTGGCGGACCTGCCGATCGAGCGCCGCTTCGGCGACCGGTACCTCGAGGGCATCGCGGACGCCGGCGCGGTGTTCGCGGGCCAGGCCTGGTACCTGTACCCGCCCAACCTCCCGACGTTGACCGAGCTGCGGGCGGCCGGGGTGCCGTTCTACGGCATCACCGAGCTGTACTTCGACCTGTCGCCGGCGCCCGTGCTCGCCGTCACCGGCAGCAACGGCAAGTCGACCACCAGCCGTCTGGTCGAGGCGATCCTGCGGCACACGGCGTGCCGGGTCTACTACGCCGGCAACGAGCGCCGCAGCGTCCAGGTGCTCGGCGAGCTCGGCGCCATGCGGCCCGACGACTGGCTGGTCCTCGAGGTCAGCAACCGCCAGCTCGCCGACGTCGCGCCGCGGCCGCGCATCGGCGTCGTCCTGAACGTCCTGCCCAATCACCTCGACGAGCACGGCGGCTCGTTCGAGGCCTACGCGGCCGTCAAGCGCAAGCTGGTGGCGGGCCAGGGACCGGGCGACCACGCCGTCCTCAACGCCGACAACCCCGCCACGCGCGCCATGGCCGCGGGGCTCGGCGGCACGGTGTGGTGGTTCAGCCGCACGACGCCGGTCGAACGCGGGGCCTGGCTGGCGGACGGGCGCGTCTGGCTGCGCCGCGGCCACGACGACCCGCCCCTCGATGCCGGGCCGGCCGCCGCGGCGCGCCTGGTCGGCACGCACAACCACGAGAACGTGTTGGCCGCCGCGCTCGCCGCCTGGCTGGCCGGGGCCGACGTCGCGGCGATCCGTCGGGGCATCGCGGGCTTCCGCGGCCTGCGCCACCGCACGCAGCTGGTGTGGCGTGCGCGGGGCGTGGACTACTACGACGACCTCAACTCGACGACCCCCCAGGCCACGGTCGCCGCGCTCACGGCGCTCGCGGCGCCGATCGTGCTCATCGCGGGCGGCGACGACAAGGGGCTCGACCTCGGCCCGCTCGCGCATGCCGTCGCCACGCGGGTGCGCCGGCTCGTGTTGCTGCCGGGCGCGGGCTCGGATCGGATCGAGGCGGCCGTGCGCGCGGCCATGGCCGGCCGCGCGGCCGAAGGCGGCCCGCCCGGCGGCGCGGCCGCGGC
>QEVT01000080.1 GCA_003576755.1 bacterium
CGGCGGGGTGGCGCTGGGGCTGGCGGCCGGCGGCGTCGTGCTGCTGGTGCGCTTCGGACGCGCCTTCGGGCTGGGGGCGGCGGCGCTCGGCATCCTGCCGTGGCGGGTGGCGGCGGCGGCGGGGGCGGCGGGGGGGGCGGCGCACTGGGTGGCCGGGCAGCTCCCGGCCGCCTTGTCGGGGGTGGCCGTGGCAGGGGCCGTCGGGTTGGGGATCGCGGCGGGCGTCCTGGGGGCCACCGGCGCGATCACGGCGGCGGATCGGGCGCGGCTCGCGCGGGCGGTGCGATCGCGGGGCCGGTGAGGGGGAAGGCGGGGGCGGCTTCCGTGCCTGCCGCGCGGCGTGTGGGCCCCGCGCCTCTCAGAGCGCGACACGTCGCAGACGAAGCGCGGTTGGACGCGGCGTGTGCTGCCTGGAACCGCGGGCTGCCAGCCCGCACCGTCCGGACAGGCTGGAAGCCCGCCGCCCCAGGCACGGCCTTGCCGTCGACGCGATGGGTCACGCCTTCGGCGCGGGACCCCGCCGTTCTCGTCGCGAGGCTCAGTCCCCGGCGGCCGCCCCGCCGTAGCGCAGCACGATCGCGCCGTCCTCCGCGTCGACGGTGACCGTGCCGCCGTGCTCCAGCCGGCCGAAGAGCAGCTCGTCGGTGAGCGGGCGCTTGACGGCGTCGTCGATGACCCGGCCCAGCGGGCGTGCGCCGAAGGCCGGGTCGTAGCCGAGCTCTGCCAGGCGCGCCCGGCCGGCGGCGGTCAGCGCGATGCGCACCTTGCGCGGGGCGAGCTGGGCGCGCAGCTGCGCCACGAACTTGTCGACGATCTGGCCCATGACCTCGGGCGACAGCGGGTCGAACGCGATGCGGCCGTCGAGGCGGTTGCGGAACTCCGGGCTGAACGCGCGCTCGAACACGGCGGCGTCGGCGCCCGGGCTGCTCGGCTGCCGATCGAAGCCCAGGCCGGGCCGCGCCATCTCGCGCGCCCCGATGTTCGACGTCATCAAGAGGAAAACGTGGCGGAAGTCGGCCTGCTTGCCGTTGGTGTCGGTCAGCGTGCCGTGGTCCATGATCTGCAGCAGGACGTTGAAGACGTCGGGATGCGCCTTCTCGATCTCGTCGAGCAGCAGCACGGCGTGCGGGCTCTGGCTGACGGCCTCGGTCAACAGCCCCCCGCGGTCGTAGCCCACGTAGCCCGGCGGCGCGCCGACCAGGCGCGACACGCTGTGTCGCTCCATGTACTCGCTCATGTCGAAGCGCAGGAACGCCACGCCCAGCACGTCGGCGAGCTGACGGGCCACCTCGGTCTTGCCGACGCCGGTGGGGCCGGTGAGCAGGTACGCGCCCACCGGCTTCTGGGGGTCGCGCAGGCCCGCCCGCGCCGTCTTGACCGCCGCCGCCAGGCGCGCGATCGCCTCGTCCTGGCCAAACACCACGGCCTTGAGCGCCGGTTCGAGGTCGCGCAGGCGCACCTTGTCGTCGCCGGCCACGCGCTGTGCCGGGATCTGTGCCATGCTCGACAACACCCGCTCGATCTCGGGCACGCCGACCTGCTTGCGGCCCGACAGCACCGCCGCCGCGCCCGCCTCGTCGAGCAGGTCGATGGCCTTGTCCGGCAGCCGGCGGTCGCGCAGGTACCGGCCGGCCAGCCGCGCGGCGGCCTCGACGGCGGCACGGGTGTAGCGCACCTCGTGGTGGGCTTCGTAGCGGGCCTGGAGCCCCTTGAGGATGCGGACGGTCTCGGCCTCGCTGGGTTCGGCGACCTCGACCTTTTGGAAGCGCCGCGCCAGCGCGCGGTCGCGCTCGAAGTGCTGGCGGAACTCCTCCCACGTCGTCGCCCCGATGCACCGCAGGCGGCCCGACTGCAGCGCCGGCTTGAGCAGGTTGCCGGCGTCGACGGTGCCGCCGCTGGTGGCGCCGGCGCCGACCAGCGTGTGGATCTCGTCGATGAACAGGATGGCGTCGTCGCGGCCTTCGAGCGCCTTCAGCACCCCCTTCAGGCGCTCCTCGAAGTCCCCGCGGAAGCGGGTGCCGGCCAGGAGCGCGCCGATGTCGAGCCGGTAGATCGACGCGCCGGCGAGCTGGCGCGGCACGTCGCCCGAGGCGATGCGCAGCGCCAGGCCCTCGACCAGCGCCGTCTTGCCCACGCCCGGCTCGCCGACGTAGATCGGGTTGTTCTTGCGGCGGCGCTGCAGGATCTGCAGCGTGCGCTGGATCTCGGCGGCGCGGCCGATGATCGGGTCGATCCGGCCGGCGCGCGCGGCCGCGACGAGCTCCTCGGTGAAGGCGGCCAGCGCGTCGGGCGGCGCCCCTTGGGGCGCGTCGCCCGGCCCGCCGCCGGCCCCTGCCGGGGACGCGGCCCCGCCGGTCGGCCCCACCCCGGCCGGATCGCGCTTGGACACGCCGTGGGCGATGTAGCTCACGACGTCGAGACGGGTGACGTCGTGGTCGGCCAGGAAGAAAGCGGCGTCGGAGTCGGCCTCGTCGAGGATGGCGACGAGGACGTTGTAGCCCTGCACCTCCTCCTGGCCGGCGTTGCGGGTGTAGTCCGCGGCGGCGGTGATGACGCGCCGGAAGCCGAGCGTCGGCGTCGGCTCGGGGCGCGGCCGGCCGCGGGCGGCGTCGACCTCGTCGTCGAGGTATGCCTCGAGCCGCGCCTTGAGCGCCGGCACGTCGGCGCCGGCGTGCCGCAGCACCGCCGCCGTGGGCTCGTCGAGGAGCAGGGCGTAGAGCAGGTGCTCGATGCCGGCGTGGGCGTGCCCGCGCCGGCCGGCCTCGGTGAGCGCCACCGACACGCAGATCTGAAGGTCTTCGGACAGCTTCATGGCAATCCCGTGGTCACCGCTGCGGGTATGGGCGGGGCGGCGTTCGGGTGACCGGGCGTGTCCGCGCCGCCCCCTGCGCGGTGCCGCCTGCCGCGAGGCCGGCGCGGCGTCACTCGGCCTCCGCGGTGACCTTGAGCGGCATCTCGTTGGCGCGCGCTTCGGCCGTGACGTCGGCGACCTTGGTCTCGGCGACGTCGCGCGGATAGACCCCGGCCACGCCGCTGCCCTTGTGGTGCACCTGCAGCATGACGTGCGTCGCCTCGGCCGGCGACTTGTCGAAGTGCGTGACGAGCACGTGGACGACGAACGCCATCGTCGTGTAGTCGTCGTTGTGGAGCACGACCTTCCAACGCCGCGGCCGCTCGGCTCGGGTGCGGTCCTCGACCGCCACCTGTGCGTCGTGGCGCGGATCGGCAGGGGTCGGCGGGGTGGCTGGCATCGGGGTCAATGATAGCGCAAACGTTCGACCCGGGCTTTCAGGCCGCCGCCCCGGCGGCCAGGTCGGGGTCGATCGTCCACCGCCCGCACCGGGTCGGCCAGCGGGCCGGGGCGTCGAGCTGAGCGCGCAGGACGGAGAGAAACGCGTCGCGCGGCCAGTCGCGGGCGCCGAGCGCCGCGACGTGCGGCGAGTGGACCTCGGCGTCGAACACGTCGATGCCCCAGCGCGCGAGCTGGCGGACAAGGGTGACCACGGCGATCTTCGACGCCCACGGCGCACGCATGAACATCGACTCGGCGGTGAACACCCGCCCGGTGCACACGCCGTACACGCCGCCGACGAGCACGCCGTCGCGCCACGCCTCGCACGCGTGCGCGAAGCCCAGGCGGTGCAGGGCGGTGTAGGCCTCGATCATGCCGGCGGTGATCCACGTGCCGCGCTGCCCCTTGCGGCGGACGGTGGCGCAGCCGCGCATCACGTCGCCGAAGGCCGTGTCGAGACGGACCTCGTAGGGGTGGCGGCGCAGCTCGCGTGCCAGTCGGCGCGGCACGTGGAGCTCGTCGACGCGCAGCACCGTCCGGGGATCGGGCGAGAACCACAGGAGGGGCTGCCCGCGGTGCGGCCACGGAAAGATGCCGTGCCGATAGGCCTCGAGCACGCGCCCGGGGTGCAGGTCGCCGCCGACGGCCAGGAGACCGCTCGGCTCGGCGTGCTCCGGCGGCGGGAAGGCGTGCGTCGCGTCGAGGCGGTAAACGGGCATGGGCCCCAAGAGTATAGCCGGCGGCAGGCGCGGCGAGGCGCACGGGGTCGCGAACCGCAGGCCCGGCGCTTGACCGTGCCCGCCGCGGCGGCTAGATTGTCGCCATGTCCCGACGAACCGTCGCAGGGCCTGCTCCGCGGCCCGCCCTCGGACCTGGCGCATGCACGTCCTGGTGACCAACGACGACGGCGTCGCCGCCCCCGGCCTCGCCGCGCTGGCGCGGGCGCTCTCCGAGCTCGGCCGCGTCACCGTCATGGCCCCGAGCAAGAACTGGTCGGCCTCGGGGCACGTCAAGACGATGCACAAGCCGTTGCGGGTGGCGGAGGTCGTGCTGGCCGACGGCACGCCGGCCCTGGCCACGAGCGGGGCGCCGTCGGATTGCGTCGCGCTGGCGCTCCTCGGCGTCGTGACCGAGCCGGTGGACCTCGTGGTGTCGGGCATCAACCCGAACTGCAACCTCGGGTACGACGTCACCTACAGCGGCACGGTGACGGCGGCCATGGAAGCGACGATCTTCGGCGTGCCGGCGGTGGCGGTGTCGACCGATCACCGCGCAGAGATCGGCTTCGACGCCCCGGCGCGCGTGGCGGCGCGCGTGGTCGAGCGGGCGCTGGCCGCGGGCTGGCCGCGGGGCGTGCTGCTCAACGTCAACGTTCCGGCGCTCCCCGAGGCGGCCATCCGGGGCGTCCGGGTCACGCGCCAGGGCTTGCGGCCGTATCGCGACGCGCTCGACGCGCGCCTCGACCCGCGCGGCGTGCCCTACTACTGGATCGGCGGCGACCCGCCGACAGGCGTGCACGAGCCCGGGACGGACTTCGCGGCGCTCGAAGACGGCTGCGTGTCGGTGACGCCGCTGCACCTCGACCTGACCGCCTACGCCGCGCACGACGGCCTCGAGGCGGCGTTGGGTGGCATGCCATGGCCGAGCTGAAGACCCGGCCGACGGGCGGCAGCGTCGAGGCGCCGGCGGATCACATGCGCGGTTGAGGTGCGCGCGGCGGGTGCGCCCCGTGGCCGGCGCCCGCATGCCCCCCGAACTGGATGCCCTGCGCCAGCGGCATGTCGGTCGACCAGTTGATGGTGTTGGTCTGCCGGCGCATGTAGGCCTTCCAGCTGTCGGAGCCCGACTCGCGTCCGCCGCCGGTGTCCTTCTCGCCGCCGAACGCGCCGCCGATCTCGGCGCCGCTGGTGCCGATGTTGACGTTGGCGATGCCGCAGTCCGACCCCGTGGCGGCCAGGAACCGCTCGGCCGACAGCAGGTTGGTCGTGAAGATCGCGCTCGACAGGCCTTGCGGCACGGCGTTGTGGAGGTCGATCGCCTCGTCGACGGACGTGTAGTCCATCACGTACAGGATCGGTGCGAACGTCTCCTCGCAGACCATCGGCGACTGGGTGGGCATGCGGATGATGGTCGGCGCGACGAAGTTCACGCCGATGTCCTCGCGTCGGCCGCCGCCGCACACCACCGTGCCGCCCTGGGCCCGCGCGGCGTCGACGGCGGCCAGCATGTCGTCGACGGCCTGCCGGGTGACCAGCGGGCCCATGAGCGTGCCGGGGTCCATGGGGTCGCCGATCGGGACCTGTGCGTAGGCCGCGGCCAGCCGGTCGACCAGGGCGTCGGCGACCGAGCGGTGGACGATGAGCCGGCGCGTCGACGTGCAGCGCTGGCCGGCCGTGCCGACCGCGCCGAACAGGATGCCGCGCACGGCCAGGTCGAGGTTGGCGTCCTCGGTCACGACGATGGCGTTGTTGCCGCCGAGCTCGAGGATGGTCCGCCCCAGCCGCCGGGCCACGACCTCGGCCACGTGTCGGCCGACGCGCGTCGAGCCCGTGAAGCTGATCAGCGGCAGCCGGCGGTCGAGGAGCATCGGCTCGCCGACGTCGCGTGACGCGCCGACGACGAGCGTGAAGAGCCCGTCGAGGCCGTGGTCGGCCATCACGCGGTTGCAGATGTGCTGCACGGCCACCGCGGTCAGCGGCGTGGCCGACGACGGCTTCCACACCAGCGTGTCGCCGCAGACGGCGGCGATGGCGGCGTTCCAGGCCCAGACCGCCACCGGGAAGTTGAACGCGCTGATGATCCCCACCGGACCGAGGGGGTGCCATTGCTCGTACATCCGGTGGCCGGGCCGCTCGGAGTGCATCGTCAGGCCGTAGAGCTGGCGCGACAGGCCGAGCGCGAAGTCGCAGACGTCGATCATCTCCTGGACCTCGCCGATGCCCTCGGCGCGGATCTTGCCCATCTCGAGCGTCACGAGCTCGCCCAGCGGCTCGCGCGCCTCGCGCAGCGCCTCGCCGAGGTCGCGCACCACCAGGCCGCGGCGGGGGGCGGGCACGCCGCGCCACGCCGCGAAGGCGGCCTGGGCGCGGGCGGCGACGACGTCGTACGTGGCCGCGGTGGCCTGCGCCACGCCGGCGATGGCCTCGCCGGTGGCGGGGTTGTACGACGTCAGCAGCGTGCCGGCGGGGTCGGTGATCCAGCCGTCGGGGCCGGTGCAGGCGCCGGGGTTGACGGGTTGAACGCCGAGCTTGTCGAGCAGCGGTTGCATGGCGCGGTGGGCCTCCTGGGCGCAGGTGGGGATGGGGCAGCAAGTCTACCACGGGCGGCGCCCGGACTCGACGGGCGGCGGCGCGGGTCGATCATCGGCGCCACGGCAGGGAGGCAAGGGGCCGACCGCGGCCCGTCGCCGCGCGCCCGCGCCTTACCGCGCCAGCGTCTGCGCGCGATCGGGCCCGACGCTGACGAGCGACACCGGCACGCCGACGACCCGCTCGATCAGCGCCACGTAGTCCTGGGCCGCCGCCGGCAGGTCGTCCCAGCACCGTGCGGCCGAGATGTCTGCGACGAAGCCCGGCACGGTCTCGTATGCCGGTTCGACCGCTTCGAGCACCGCGGCGCTGGCCGGGAACGTGTCGAACGTGCGCCCGCCGTGCCGGTAGGCGGTGCACACCGCGAGCGACTCCAGGCCGGCCAGCACGTCGAGCAGCATCACCGCGATCTCGGTGGTGCCCGAGAGGCGCACCGCGTGGCGCACCGCGACGAGGTCGAGCCAGCCGCAGCGCCGCGGCCGGCCCGTCGTGGTGCCGTACTCGCGGCCACGCTCGCGGAGGTGGCGGCCGACCGCGTTGTCCTGCTCGGTGGGCAAAGGCCCGCCGCCGACGCGCGTGGTGTAGGCCTTGACGATGCCGACGATGCGGGTGACGGACCCGCCCGGGACGCCGGCCCCGGGGTAGATGCCGAGCGCCGACGTGCTGCTGCTGGTGACGTACGGGAAGCTGCCGTGGTCGACGTCGAGCAGCGTGCCGTTGCCGCCCTCGAAGAGCACCCGCCGCCCGGCGGCGAGGGCGTCGTGGAGCAGCGCGTTGGTGTCGGCGACGTGCGGCCGCAGCCGATCGGCGTACGCGCCGTACGTCGCGGCCAGCGCATCGGGGTCGATGGGCTCGAACGGCTCGCCGACCCACGCGGCCAGGCCGGCGAGCGTCGCGTTCTTGACGCCGGCGATGTGGGCGAGCCGCGTGCGCAGCGCTGCGGGGTCGACGAGGTCGGCCATGCGGATGGCCGTGCTGCGCCACGCCTTGTCGGCGTAGCACGGGCCGATGCCGCGGCCGGTGGTGCCGATGGGCGCGCGGTCTTCGGAGCGTGCCTGGGCGTGCTCGAGCCACGCGTCGGTCTGTTTGTGGTACGGCATCACGACGTGCGCGCGGTCCGAGATGCGCAGGTTGGCGCCGACCTGGACGCCCTGGGCGGTCAGCCCGTCGATCTCGGCGCAGAGCACCTCGGGGTCGACCACCACGCCGTTGGCGACGATGTTGAGACGGTCGGGTCGGAGGATGCCGCACGGCACGAGGTGCAGCGCGTAGCGCCGATCGCCGATGACCACCGAGTGGCCCGCGTTGGCGCCGCCGTTGAAGCGGACGACGACGTCGAAGTCCTCGGTGAGCAGGTCGACGATCTTGCCCTTGCCCTCGTCGCCCCACTGCATGCCGATGACGGCGGCGGTGGGGGCGGGCGAGGGCAAGGGCGCCATGGGGATGCTGGCTCCGAGCTCGGGAAGGGCCGCGGCCGTCAGTCGGCGGCGGCCGGCGTCGGTGCGAGGTGCGGCTTGATGCGCGCCATCACGCGGTCCTTGGGCTGGCCGCCGACGATGCGCTCGACTTCCTTGCCGCCAGCGAAGAGGATCAGGGTCGGGATGCTGTGCACCCCGTACACCCCGGCCACCTGGTTGTGGGCGTCGACGTCCATCTTGGCGACTTTCAGGACGCCGGCGTGGTCGCGGGCGATCTCGTCGACGATCGGCGCGATGGCCCGGCAAGGGCCGCACCACTCGGCCCAGAAGTCGACCAGCACCGGCAGGTCGGACTGGAGCACCTCGGGTCCGAAGGTGGCGTCGGTGACGGCGAAGGCGTGGCTCATTTCATGGTCTCCTGAATCAGGCACCCGGCCACAGGCGCCGGGACGGGCTTCGTGCAACACCATGGGGGATGACAGCGTGCGCCGCGATCTTACCCCGCCCGCGCCGCCGACCGCCGAATTGTACCGAAGCCTGCCGGCTCCCTACAATTCTCGGCCAGACGCATGCCGCCAGCCGATCGCAGCTTCCGAAAGCGACCCCCGCCATGCCGCTCACCCCGGACGACCGCCGCCAGCTCTACCGTTTCATGTGCCTGAGCCGCGCCGTCGAGGACGCCGCCTGGGCGCTGGCCGGCCAGGGACGCCTGGTCGGCCGGCTCTACACCAGCCACGGCCAGGAGGCGATTCCCGTGGGCGCCGCCTACGCCCTCCGGCCGGACGACGTGATCGCCCCGATGTACCGCGACATGGGCATGCACCTCGTGCGGGGGGTCGCCCCCGTCGAGGTGTTCGCGCAGTACATGGGCAAGCGCGGCAGCAGCAACGCCGGCAAGGACAGCGGCCTGCACATCGGCGACATGGCACGCGGCATCGTCGGCATGATCAGCGTGCTGCCGGATTCCCTGCCGGTGGCCGTCGGCGTGGCCCTCGCCTTCAAGCTCCGCCGCGAGCCGCGGGTGGCGCTGACGTCCTTCGGCGAGGGCGCCGCCAGCACCGGCGCGTTCCACGAGGCCGTCAACATGGCCGCAGTGATGAAGGTCCCGGTGGTCCTGGTGTGCGAGAACAACGGCTGGGCGCTTTCGACGCCGCCCGAGCGCGAGTTCGCGACGGCCGCGATCGTCGACCGTGCCCCCGCCTACGGCATCCCGGGCGTGCAGGTCGACGGCAACGACGTCGAGGCCGTGCACGCGGCGGTCGCCGAGGCCGCGGCGCGGGCGCGGGCCGGCGGCGGGCCGACCCTCATCGAGTGCCTGACGATGCGCATGCGCGGCCACTCCATCATCGACCCGGCGGACTACGTGCCGCGGGCCCAGCTCGATGCGTGGGCCGCGCGCGACCCCCTGGCCGGCCAGCGCGAACGGCTCGCCGCCGCCGGGCTGTGGGACGACGCCCGCGAGGCGGCGCTCCAGGCCGAGCTGCGCGCCGAGGTGGACGCAGCCGTGCACGCCGCCGAGGCCATGGAGGACCCACTGCCCGGCGACGTCCACACCGGAGTCTTCGCAGCATGAGCACCGGGTCCGCAATGCGCACGCTGACGTACCACGAAGCCGTCCGCGAGGCCCTGTGGCAGGCCATGGAAGCCGACCCCGCGGTGTTCCTGATGGGCGAGGACATCGCCGCGTATGGCGGCGTGTACAAGGTGACGGCCGGCTTCGTCGACCGCTTCGGCGCGGACCGCGTGATCGACACGCCCATCGCCGAGAACGCCATCATCGGCGCCGCCACAGGCGCCGCGCTGGTGGGCATGCGGCCGATCGCCGAGATTCAGTTCGCGGACTTCATCGCCTGCGGGCTCGACCCGCTGGTCAACATGACGTCGACCATCCATTACCGGTGGGGCCAGCCCGTGCCGCTGGTGGTCCGCGCCCCGGCCGGCGCCACGTGGGCCAGCGCCGGGCCGTTCCACTCGCAGAGCCCCGAGGCGTGGTTCGCGCAGATTCCCGGGCTGAAGGTGGTCATGCCGGCCACCCCGGCGGATGCCAAGGGGCTCTTGACCGCGGCGATCCGCGACCCCAACCCCGTGATCGTCCTCGAGCAGAAGTACCTCTACCGCCGCCTCAGCGGGCCGGTGCCCGAGGGCGAGCATGTCGTGCCGCTCGGCCGGGCCGCGGTCGCGCGGCCGGGGCGGGACGCGACCGTGGTGGCGTGGGGCAGCATGGCGTTCAAGGCGCTCGAGGCGGCCCGGATGCTTGCCGACGGCGACGGCATCGACGTCGAGGTGGTGGACCTGCGCACGATCGTGCCGTGGGATCGCGACGCCGTGCTGGCGTCGGTCGCGCGCACCGGCCGCGCCGTGGTGGTGTACGAGGCCCACCGCACGGCGGGCTTCGGCGCCGAGGTCGCCGCGACGATCGCGGAGGATGGGTTCGCCGACCTCGACGCCCCGGTGGTGCGCCTGGCAGGCCTCGACACGCCGATCCCCGCCCATCCCGTGCTCGAGGCGGCCTACCTGCCCGATGAGCACGCCATCGCCGACGCGTTGCGGCGGCTGGTGGCGTACTGATCGGTGCGTGGCCGCGGCACGCGGATGGCTGGCCGCGGGCCTGGACGGACCTGCTGGTGTACAGTATGGGCGTGACGGCAGCATCGGCGGCACGCGGCCCCCGTGGGGCGCCGGCGCCGCGTTGGGAAGGAGGCCCAACCGCATGCGTTACATGGACCGCATCCTGATCGGCCTGCTCCTCGTGATCGTCAGCGTGGTGTGCCTGTATCTGGGCAGCCCGCAGCGAACCGGGGACTTCGACCCCAATCCCGCGCTCGCGTACGGCTTCACGTTCTTCTTCGCCCTCGGCTTCGTCTTCATGGCCATGGGCTTGCTGGGCATGGAGGATGACTACCCGGCGTTCCTGAGCGGGTTCGTCCTGTTCTTCATCGTCGGCGGGCTGATCGCGGTGTTGCTGTACGTCAACGGCGAGGGGCAGTGGCTCCTCGAGGATGCCGACGACCCGCGCTTCTGGCAGTACTGGGCGAAGATGGCGGCGCTGTGGCCGCTCAAGCTCGTGGAGATGGCCGGGTTCCTGGGCTACCACACGTAGCGGGGGAGGCGAAGGGCCGGGGCGCCCGACCGCGTCAGTCGACCGTCGCCAGGATCAGGTACAGCCCCTGGCCGTACGGCTTGATCCGGTCCGTCGGGATCCGGTTGTAGACGTCGATGCTCGGCGCCACCCCCGTGCCGGCCGACACCTGGGTGAGCGTGCCGTCCGCCGCCACCCGCGCCCGCACCGCTTCGCGCGCGGCCAGCCCGAACGCGCGGTAGCTGGGGTCCACCCACCCGGCGGCCGCGGCGCGCAGCACGGCGGCCGCGATGGCGGCGCTGCCCGACGCTTCGAGGTAGAAGTCGGGCCGTGTGACGACGGTATGCCACAGGCCCGACGCGTCCTGCATGGCCAGCAGGCCGCGGAGCTGGCGCGAGAGGGCGGTGACCACCTCGCCGCGTTGCGGGTGGCCCGCCGGCAGCCAGCGCAGGAGCTCGGTGGCCGCCAGCGCCGCCCAGCCGTTGCCGCGCGCCCACTGGGCCCCCGAGAGGAAGGGGAAGACGCCGGCCCGGAAGTCCGAAGCGTCCCAACCGTGGTACCAGCGCCCGGACCGGGGGTCCTGCAACCGGCGGGCATGGGCAAGGTACTCGTCGACGGCCTGGTTGAGGCATGCCGCGCAATCGAACCGGGCGCCGTAGCGCGCGAGGAGCGGGACGCTGACGATCAGCGTGTCGTCCCAGAGCTGGCCGTCGACGTGGGCCAGGGTGCCTTGTACGCGCGGAGCCTGCTCCATCAGGTACGCGACCGAGCGGTCCACCACGGCGCGATAGCGGGGCTCCGGTCGATGTTCGTAGAGCATCAGCACGCCCCAGGCCGGGGTGGTATGGTTGGGGTGATCGATGGCGATGCCCTCCGCCAGCCGGGCATCGGTCCACGCCGCCACGTCGCCCAGGATGGCGGGGTCGCCGCCAGCCTCGTAGGCGTGCATCAGGCCGGCGACGGCGATGCCGGCTTCCCAGTCCCACTGGTTCATCGCGTCGCCGGGCACGAGCATCATCGCCAGCGTGCGGTTGGCCACGCGCCGTGAGAGCGGGTCGAGCGTCGTCATGGCAGCGGCTCCCATGGTCGTCTCCATCGCCATCGCGGTGCTGTGAGGCAAGGGGGCCGCGGCATCGCCGACGGCGCCCGCCCCGACGGCGCCTGCCCGCGCCGGCATCCAGGCTGCCAGCAGCGTGGCCAGCGCGACGGCCATGGCCATGACCGCGTGGGTGACGAACCGTCCGTCTTCCGACCGTGTCGTTTGTCGCATCCGTGGTTCCCACATGTTCTTCCGGGCCGGCGAGGCGCGTCGGGATTGCCCGGCGCCTCGGAGCACCGTCGGATCGCAGTCCCTGCCGCATCAAGCATGGGACGCCAGCCGCGACCATGCCGTTACACCGCACCCGGTCCGCCGGCATGCGGCCGGCGTCATTGCTGCGATGGGTCGCTTGACGTGCGGCGGGGGGAAACACGCCGGCCCGCGCCGAGGCGGCGCGGGCCGGAAGTGGAGCAGAGGGGATTCGAACCCCTGACCTCTACAGTGCGATTGTAGCGCTCTCCCAGCTGAGCTACTGCCCCGCACGAGCGACCAATTATACGGCGCGCCGGATGGCGGTCAAACCCGCTCTCGTCGCGCAGGGCCGCCGCGTGCGGCGCGGGCATCGTGCATCGGGGGGTCGACTTGTCACCTTTGCGTTAAGTCGTGTATACTGGGTTTCCCACGCAGCCGTCGTTCATGCCGCCGGTGGCGCGCCTCGTGTCGGGCGGGGTTTCACCGCAGCCCAGCCGGCAAGAGGCAGCCGCCTTGGGCTGCGGCCATGCGTCGCGGTTCTCGGCTCTCCGGCGTCGTTGGCGCCAGGAGGGCGTAACCGGGTGCAAGACCGTGCGTTTACCTTGCTGGGGGAATCGGACCATTTGCCCAGACGCTGACCGGATGCGATGCGCCGCACGCCTATTCCCTATTGTGCCGGGCGGCCGCATCGCGACCCCGAACCCATGAATCCGATTGCATGCGCGAAGGGATGTTTGCAGTGCCACCTCGACCCGATGCCAGACGCTTTGTTTCGCTACCCTCGACGACCTTGATCCCGCGGTTGGTGGTGACCGCCGCATCGCTCGTGCTCGTGGCGGCAGCCGGCATCGCGGTCGGGCTACAGATCCCGGCCGCCCCTGCCCAGGCGCGGGCCCAGGCGCAGCTGGCCTTCAACACGCTGCGCCTGCACGGCTACCCGGCGGCGAACAACCCCGCCGACGCCCCGCACGCCAACCGGCCGGCGACGGCCGGCTCGAG
>QEVT01000465.1 GCA_003576755.1 bacterium
GCGCGGTTTGCGGCAACGCGACCGCGCGGGCGCCGGCGGTGGTGGTGATCGCCAGCCGCACCTCCGCCAGGTCGATCGGGCGGCCGGCGCCGTCGCGCGCGTCGACGTCGATGCGCACGCGGTCGGGGCCGAGCGGCGCGATCTCGACGCCGGGCGGGCCGGCTTCCGGCGCGCGTGCGACATGCCGCACGATCCGCGCCCAGAACGCCGCCGCCGCCCGGTCGCCGGTCCAGGCCGCGGCCCACTCCTCGCCGGCATCGCTGGTCCACGCCGCCACCCGGCCGCCACCGTAGTTCCATACCGCCAGGAGCGGGTCGCCGGCGGGTGCCTCGAGCGCGACCGCCGCGCCGTCGCGCGGGCGCAACGCCAGGTAGCCCGACAGCGCGGGAAGCGCGGCCAGGTCGAGCCCGCCGATCGACGGGTGCGGCCCCGACGCCGGCACCGACGGCGTGAACGAGCCGGACTGCTCGGCACGGGCGCGCACGATCTCGCTCTCGGCCATCGCGAGCTGCGGCAGGTCCCCGGGGTCGTCGGCGGCGTGGAAACGGCCACGGCCGAGCTGCGCCAGCCGCGCCAGCAGGGCGCGGTCGACGTCCGAGCCGATGGCGATGGTCGACAGCGTCACGCCGGCGTCGTGGGCGGCGCGCAGGGTCGCGGCGTAGGCGTCGGCGTCGGGGTTGACGTCGCGCCCGTCGGTGATGAGCACCGCGTGGCGGGTCGGCACGCCGGCAAGGCCGGCCAGCGCGGGCAGCGCGAGGTCGAGGGCGCCCAGCAGCCGTGTGCCGCCGCCGGTGGTCAGGGTCCCGAGCCGCGCCTCGATGTCGGCCAGCGCGTGCTCCGTGCCGACGGTGGTCAGCGGCACCAGCCAGCGCGCGGTGTCGTCGTACGCCACCACCCCGATGCGGTCGCCGGGGTGGAGGACGTCGGCGGCCAGCAGCGCGGCCTCGCGCGCCAGGTCGAGCTTGCTGATCCGGCCATGCCCTTCCAGGCTTCCCATCGACGCCGACTGATCGACGAGCAGCGCCAGGGCGACCGGATCCCGTTCTTCGCGGGCCGGCGGATCCATCCGCACCGGCGCCAGATCGGCCAGCGGCGTGCCCTCCCAACCCCCGAGCAGGTAGCTGCGCGGTCCGCCGGTCAACACCACGCCGCGCCCGAGGTCGGCCGCGAAGGCCTCGACCGCGGCGAGCTGGTCGAGGCCCAGCCCGCCGGCCGGCACGTCGACCAGCGCCAGCGTGTCCCACGCCTCCATCGCGCTCAGCCGGCTGGGAAGGCGCTCCGGCGCCAGCACCTGTGCGCCGAAGCCCTGGGCGCGCAGCCCGTCGAGCAGCGCCACGGCGCCCGGGCCGTCGCCCACCACCAGCACGCGCGGGGGTGCGGCGATGTGCGTCGCGGCGAACGCCACGTCGTTGTCGGGACGGTCGTCGCCGTCCGCCTCGACGCGGGCTTCGAACCGGACGTCGCGTTCGTCGGCGACAGGGTGGCGGAAGGCGAACGCGCCGCCGGCCGGCGAGGCCGGCACGGTCACGCGCCGGACGAGGCGGTCGTTGGCCAGCAGCGTCAGGGTGGCGCTCTGCGGCGCCGTGGACCGCACGCCGACGGTGACCGGGACGACCTCGCCGGCGCGCCACGCTGGCGGCGCGTCGAGCCCAGTGACGGCGATGTCGCGGCCGTGCCGGGGCGCCAGCGGCACGACGTCGACGGTGACGCCCGCGGCCCTGGCCGCCGCCGCGGCCGCGACGGCGTCGGCATCCGTGGCGAGGCCGTCGGAGACCACGACGACGCGCCCGCCGGCGGGCA
>QEVT01000466.1 GCA_003576755.1 bacterium
CCGCGCCGCGCGCGACCCGCGCGCCGCCGCGGTGGCCGAGGCCGGGCGGCTGGCGGACGCCGACGCCGCCAGCTCGCTGGCCATCGGGCGGCACGGGGCGGCGCTGATCGACGATGGCGCCGGGGTGGCCACGCACTGCAACGCGGGCTGGCTGGCGTTCGTCGACCATGGGACGGCGCTCGCGCCGGTGTACGCCGCGCACGCTGCCGGGCGGCGCTGCACGGTGTACGTGGCCGAGACCCGCCCGCGCGGCCAGGGCGCGCGCCTGACGGCGTGGGAGCTCGGCCAGGCGGGGGTCGACCACGTCGTCGTCCCCGACAACGCCGTCGCGGCGCTGATGGGCCAGGGCCGGGTCGACGTGATGATCGTCGGCGCCGATCGGATCGCGGCCAACGGCGACGTGGCCAACAAGATCGGCACGTTCGAGAAGGCGCTGGCCGCGCACGCGCTGGGGGTGCCGTTTTACGTCGCGGCGCCGCTGGCGACCATCGACGCGGCGTGCCCGGACGGCGCGGCGATCCCGATCGAGGAGCGCGACGCCGACGAGGTGATCTACCAGACCGGCCTCACGCGTGACGGCCGCCTCGAGACGGTCCGGGTGTGCGCGCCGGGTTCGCCGGCCTACAACCCGGCGTTCGACGTGACGCCGGCGCGCTACGTCACGGGGCTCGTCACCGAGCACGGCGTGGTGCCGGCGTCGGGCGCGGCCATCGCCGCCCTCTTGGCGGCCCATGGCTGAGCGCGGCGGGCCGGGCGGCCCGCCGGGGCGACCGGCGCGAGGAGCAGGCGCATGAGCATCCGGGGCAACAAGTATCCCCCCAAGCCCAAGCCGCGGCAGGGGCGGCGGCTGTACATCCCGGGCCACGTCGACCCGGACGTCATGCGCGAGACGGTGCTGGCGTTCCTCGCCGAGGAGCGACGCGCGGCCGAGGCGGACCGCGCCGCGCAAGCGGCGGCCGGCGAGGCCTACGCGGGCATCAAGTTCGACCTCGACCTCGCGCCCGGGCTCGTGCCGCCCGACCCGCGCAACGCCGAGCTGATCCGCTGGTGCCGGCGCTTCGACGCGCGGGGGCTGACGCCCCGCTACCCGGGGGGCGCGCACGGCAACCTGAGCTACCGCCGGGCGCCGGGCGGCGCGGCGTTCGTCATCACCGCCACGCAGTGCACCTTCGACCGCGACATGACCGAGGCCGACCTCGTGTGCGTCGAGGCGGTCGACCCCGTCGCCGGCGCCGTGCGGGCGGTCGGCGTGCGCGCGCCGTCGTCCGAGACCCTCCTCCACGCGGCGCTGTACGCGGCGTTCCCCGGCGCGCACGCCGTGGTGCACGGCCACTCCGACCTGCTGCTCGCGCACGCCGGCGCCCTCGGGCTGCCGTGCACGGCGCGCGAGGTGCCGTACGGCAGCCGGGAGCTCGCCGAGGCGGTGCTGGCGGTCGCCGGCGCCGGGCCGGTCGTCATCATGACCGGGCACGGCTTCGTCGCGCGCGGCGCCGACCTCGACGCGGCCGGGCGGGCGGTGGTGGACCTCGTCGACCGCGTGCTGGGCCGGGCAAAGGGGGGCCGCGCATGACCGACACGCTCTGGCTGGCCGCGGCCGGCGTGGTGTTCGCCGTCTTGCTGTACGTGCTGTGGGACGCCTGGCGCGACCGCCGCCGGTGGCGCGACCCGTGGCGCATCGGCAAGGGCGACAAGCCGTACTTGCCGCTCGACGAGATCCACAGCGGGTCCGTCCGGTTCGACGACCGGCCGTTCATGCCGGGCCGCAAGGACCAGCCGTGATCGCCGCGCCGGTGCGTGCC
>QEVT01000081.1 GCA_003576755.1 bacterium
GGCCTCTGCGCAGCCGGCGGTCGCGGCCGCCAGCGCGGCGGCGAGCGTCAGCCCGCGCCACCAGGCTCCATCACGGCCGGGAGGGCGATCCACGCTTGCGGTCCGTGGGCCGCTTGCCACGCGCATCATGGCATCAACGACCGGCCAGATTCACGGCAGGTGCAGCCCACAACGCCCGGCAATGGCCACGGCCAATGCCCGGAAATCGCGAAATGTGTCTTGCACAGCCTGGGCATGCCCGCCAATGGCGCCGTCGGCAGGCTTGAGTGCGAACATGGGCTTCCGGGCTTCCTGGGCCAACGGCATCAAGCTGCGGTAGTGTTTGAGCGTGGCCAGACAATGGGGATCCGTGGCCACGGTCGGGCCGTCGGGCGACACCGGCTCGCCCAGCACAGCCTCGCGGTAGACTCGAGGAATGCGCTCCATCCAGCGCTCGTAGGCCCGGACAGGGCGGTCGAGACGCACGGCATGCTGCATCACCACGTACCCTGCCGGTGCCATCGCGCCGGCAGGAATCGAGAGCCCGACGACCGGATTGCGGTCGCGGCGCTCACGCCACTCGCCGCGCCAGTCCCGCAGCCTGGGGCCGAGGTTCCTGAGCCCTTGGAGCGAGTACAGGTCCGGTGCCAGTGGGATGACGACGTGTTCGGCGGCGATGAGGGCGGCGCGATTGACGGCACCCAAGTTGGGGCCAACGTCGATCAACACCAGGCCGGCCTCACGCGCCGCGGCCGCCGATTCAAGCAGCCTCCAGAACGCCGACAGCACGCGGAACGCGCGCGGCTCGCGATCCATGCTCTTGGGCCATTGGCTGCTGAGCTCGGATTCCGAGAGCGACAGCCCCAAGTCGCCCACCAGTAGCCCCAAGTTGTCGTCGATGGGCTCTACATGGGGCTGGGCGATGTCGCCGATGCCATCCAGGAGCGGCTGCATCGCACCAAAGATCGTGCGTGGATGATCGCCATCGGGCCAAAGCGCCTCCAGTCGATCCTCGTCCAGGAACATGCTGGACAGGTTCGCTTGCGGATCGAGGTCGGCCGCGACGACGGACACGCCGAGGTCGGCGTACATGTAGGCCAGGTGATACACAAGCGAGGTCTTGCCGACACCACCCTTGTTGTTGAAGAACGTGATGGTCTTCATGGGGCCGGCCTGACGGTCACCAGCACGTGGGCCTGGTCGACGCTGAACTCGATCGGCGGGTTCCCGTTGCGCGCCAGCGCTCCCCGCGCCGTCACGATGCCGGCGCCGAATCTCTGGATGTAACCGAGGACGCGGAGGGCTTCGGCCAGATTCGGGTTCCGGTAGTCCGTCAACCCCGGCGTGCCGAAGTTCTCCGGCGTCACCGCTCCAAACGGTCCACCGGGACTCATGATCTCGATGCGGTCGTCGTACCAGTAGACCCGGACCGGCGCGTTCGTACCCTCGTAGGTCCGGTGGAGCACGGCGTTGCGGGTCAGTTGTTGCAGGGCAGGAAGGGGGTACAACGGCGTTCGTTGCTCGACCGATCGGTCAACGAATCGAACGCGGGTCCGATTGTGCGCGACCAGCTTCTCGTCGAGTCGACGAATGACGTCCGCCACCGTGCCGTCGACGAGATCTTCGTCGATCACCGGATCCTCGAGCGAGGTGCCGTCGACGCGCAGGAACTGCACATAGGCCCCTGGTAGGAACGACCGGGTTGACTTGCCGACGACCAACAGCCCAAGCACGGTGGGCACGTGCTCATCGGTCGACACGATCATCTTGGTCGCGCTCAGTTGTTGCTCGGTGCTGCGGTCATTGGCTTCGAGCACATCCGGCGCGACGGCGGCCGGGAGGTACTCGGCCGTGAACCGGAGGGTATCCAAGTCCGCCAACGACGCCGAGGGCATCGGCTGAACGTCAAAAGGTCGATCTCTGAAGTGACGCTTCTCGTTCAGAACGCGCTCGTCCTGCGCCGTCGCGATGCCGCGGCGCGGGCCGATCCGAATCCAGATCCGTCCCTTGAAACGCACCGGTGGGGAGTCGGCCGGCATCACCGTGATCACCGCAACGTCCGCGCCGTCGAACGTGTGCTTCGCGACCGTCAACGTCGGCGGCGGCACCACATTGCCATCGGTCTTGATGTCGGCAAGCTGGCGAAGAAGCGCATCGGTCACGGCAAGGCCTGCCGCCTTGCCGCCGTCGCTCACGCCGATGAACACGACGCCAGGGCGCCGGTGGTCCGGAAGATCGTTGGCGAAGGCGCAGACGGCCTCGCGCACCGCCGTCGGTGCATCGCCCCGGAATGACTCTTTGCGCTCGACGAAGTCGGCTTCCAAGTCGGTACGCAACGTGTCAAGCTCGGCTTCCGAGTAGTGCATCGCTCCGGTTCTCACCTCGCTGGCTCGAGCATCCACGCCATTGACTTCGGCAAGCTCGCACTCGCTCGCCAAACCGACGTCCAGCCCCGGGCGCCCTCGCGCGGTCGCCCTGCGGCCGGAGCGAAGCCGGCGCTGACGCGGCATCGCGGCGTATGGTATCCTGCTGGCCGAAGTCGCGCAAGATGCGCATCGGTGCGCCCAAGCGCCCGATCCGCCGGCGCGCCAGCACCCCGGGACCGTGCCCTGCCGAGCGCCGCGACCATTCCGGGTGAACCATCCGAGGCGACCCACCTCGGGCCGCCCACCACCCATCAGGAGCACACCCACCGTGATCGACACACCCCAGATCGTCCAGACCGACGCCCGGCTGGCCGCCGTCATCCACCTCACCATCCCGCGCGCCGAGATCCAGCACGTCATGGGTCCCGCCATCGGCGAGGTGATGGCCACCATCACCGCCCAGGGCATCCCGCCCGCCGGGCCGTGGTTCTCGCACCACCTGACGATGGACGACCCCGCCACGTTCGACTTCCACGTCGGCGTGCCCGTCGCCACGCCCGTCGCCCCCGCCGGCCGGGTCGTGCCCGGCAGCCTCCCGGCCGCGCGCGTCGCGCGCACCGTGTACCACGGCTCGTACGAGGGCCTCGGCGACGCCTGGGGCCAGCTCACGGCCTGGATCGAGGCCAACGGCCACACCCCGGCCGCCGACCTGTGGGAGTACTACGTCACCGACCCGGGCGCCAACCCCGACCCGGCCACGTGGCAGACCGAGCTGAACCGGCCGCTCGTCGGCTGAGCATGGATCGCCCGGCCGGCTGGCGCCCGCGCCAGCCGGCCCGCGCCGGCAGCGAGCTTGACGCCGGCACGGGCGGGGTTGTATGCTCCGATCGATATGCGACCGCAGCTCCCATGCCCCCCACGCGGGGCGTAGCGCATGGACGCCTACGCCCCGAAGGAGATCGCCGCCCGGGTCGCGCGGCTCGGCGTCGCGAAGGCCCGCCAGCCGACCGGCACCCTGCTCGTGCTGGCGGTGTTGGCCGGTGCGTTCATCAGCCTCGGCGCACTGCTGTTCGCGGTGGCGATCACCGGTTCGACGCTCGGCTTCGGGCCCACCCGGCTGCTCGGCGGCGTGGCGTTCAGCCTCGGGCTGGTGCTCGTGGTCGTCGCGGGCGCCGAGCTGTTCACCGGCAACAACCTGGTGGCCATGGCATGGGCCCAGCGCGAGATCACGCTCGCCGAGTTGGTCCGCTCGTGGATCGTCGCCTACGCCGGCAACCTGCTCGGCGCGCTGTTGACCTTCCTCGTGTGCTTCATCGGCAGCGCGCATGCGCTCTCCGACGGTGCGCTGGCGCAGACGCTGGTCGGCATCGGCACCCACAAGGCCGGGCTGTCGCCGGTGTCGATGGTCGCGCTGGGCGTGCTGTGCAACGCGCTGGTGTGCCTGGCCGTGTGGCTGACCCAGGCGGGGCACTCGGTGGTCGACAAGGTGATCGGCGTCGTGTTTCCCATCGCCGCGTTCGTCGCGCTCGGGTTCGAGCACTCGATCGCGAACATGTTCTTCCTGCCGTACGCCATCACCCTGGCCCCCGACGGCGGCGCGCTGATCGCGGGCTCGCTCGTCAACGTGGCGCTGGTCACGCTCGGCAACCTGGTCGGCGGCAGCGTGTTGGTCGCCGGCGTCTATTGGCTCGCGTACCTCCGGCCGGGCGCGCAGCCGCGGCAGGCGCCATGAGCCGGACGCTGCTCGAGTGGGCGCGCCGCCGGCGGCAGGAGGGGCCGCCCGACGGCGAGAGCCTCGTGGCGCAGCTCGCCGGGCGCCCGTCGCCGGCGCAGGCGCGCCGGCACAGCGGCTTCCCGCTGCCCGCGATCGAGGGCGTGCAGTCGTTCTACGACCTCTTGCACGGCACGCCGGCCGACGCGGCGCCGCGCCGCTGCGCCGGCACCGCGTGCCGGTTCGCCGAGGGGTTCGCCGCCCACGAGCGCGGACCCGACGTGCACTGCGTCGGCCGCTGCTACCAGGCGCCGGCGCGCCTCGAGCGCGGCGTGTTCCCGATCCCCCGCACGGCGCTGGTCGCGCAACCGGTGGTGTTCCGCCACCTGTTCGGCAAGCGACCGCCGCTGGCGGAGCTGTACGCGACGCCCGACGGCGATCGCATCCTCGACCTGGTCGAGGCCGCGGCGCTGCGCGGCCGCGGTGGCGCGGCGTTCCCCACCGCCGCCAAGTGGCGCAGTGCGCGGGCCGCGCCCGGCGACCGAAAGGTCGTGATCGCCAACGGCGACGAGGGCGACCCCGGCTCGTTCGTAGACCGCTTGCTGCTCGAGGAGGACCCGCATGCCGTGCTGGCCGGAATGCAGGCGTGCGCACGCGCCGTCGGCGCCACCGACGCGATCGTGTACGTGCGCGGCGAGTACCCGCACGCCGCCGACGTCGTGCGAGCCGCCATCGCGGAGGCCGGGCGCGCCGGCGTCCTCGCACCGGGGCTGACGTTCGCGGTGCACGAAGGCGCCGGCAGCTACGTGTGCGGCGAAGAGACCGCGCTGATCGCCGCGATCGAGGGGCTGCGGGCCGAGCCGAGGCCCAAGCCGCCCTATCCCACCGAGCACGGCCTGTTCGGCCGGCCCACCGTGGTGCAGAACGTCGAGACGCTGGCCAACGTGCCGGAGCTCCTGCGCACCGGCGCGCGTTCGACGACGAAGGCGTTCTCGGTCTCCGGCGCGGTCGCCGCGCCGGGCGCGGTCGAGGCGGAGCTCGGCATCCCGCTGCGCCGGTTGATCGACGACGGCGCCGGGGGCATGCGCGCGGGCTCGGAGTTCGGGATGGCGTTGGTCGGCGGGCCGATGGGCCGGGTGCTGTTCCCGCACCAGCTCGACCAGGCGCTGTCGTACACCGACCTGCCGGGGCTCGGCCACGGCGGCGTGGTCGTGCTCGATCGGCGCGTCAGCCCGTGCGCGCTGGCCGAGCACCTCTTCGCGTTCGCCAGGCACGAGTCGTGCGGCACGTGCACGCCGTGCCGCGTCGGCACCGGCCTGCTCGACGGCATCCGCACCCGCGCGGCCATGGAGCGGCTGCTGTCCACGCTCGAGACCGGCAGCCTGTGCGGCTTCGGACAGGGCGTGCCGCGCCCCGTCCGCGACCTGCTCGCGCACGCGGGCGACGCCGTGCTGGCGGCCGACGGCCGGGACGCCGGGGGCGGGGCATGATCGTCGTCGACGGGAGGCCGGTCGCGCCCGACGCCGCGCACACCGTCCTCGACGCCTGCCGCACGGCCGGGGCGCACGTGCCGACCTTGTGCCACGACGCGCGCGTCGAGCCCCGCGGCCACTGCCGCGCGTGCCTGGTCGACGTCGACGGTCGCCTGGTGCCCGCGTGCACCACGCCGGCGCACGACGGCCAGCGCATCGCCACCGACACGCCCGCGCTCGCCGCCTACCGGCGCGACCTGTGCGAGCTGATGCTGGCCGAGAGCGCGCCGCGCGGCGCGGCGGCGGCCCTGTGTGCCGCCACCGGCGCGGACGGCACGCGCTATCCCCCGCGCGCCCGCGACGGGCGCGCCGACGACAGCCACCCGTACCTGCGCTTCGACCTCGAGGCGTGCATCAAGTGCCGGCTGTGCGTGCAGGTGTGCGAGGATGTCCAGGGCCAGTTCGTCTACGCGTTCGCCGGCCGAGGCGAAGGCGCGCACCTGAGCTGGGGCGACGGCGTGCGCTTCGCCGACACCGACTGCGTGGCGTGCGGCGCATGCGCCAGCGCGTGCCCCTCCGGCGCGATCGACGACGTCGACCGCCGGCGCGCGACGTCCACCGCGGGCTTGCGGACCGTACGGACCACGTGCGGCTACTGCGGCGTGGGCTGCCAGCTCGACGTCCGGACCGACGGCACCGACGTGGTGCAGATCGACGGCACCCGCGCCGCCAGCGTGAACGCGGGCCACCTGTGCGTGAAGGGCCGCTACGCGCACCGCTTCGTCGGCCACCCGGACCGGCTGACCACGCCCCTGGTGCGGCGGGGCGGTCGTCGCGACGCACCGCTGGTGCCCGCCGGCTGGGACGAGGCGCTCGACCTGGTCGCGCGGAAGATGGACGAGCACCGCGGCAAGGTCGCCGCTCTGTCGTCGAGCCGCTGCACCAACGAAGAGAACTACCTCCTGCAGAAGTGGCTGCGCGCGGGCCTGGCCACCCACAACGTCGACTGCTGCGCGCGCGTGTGCCACGGCCCGACGGCCGCCGGCATGCGCCGGGTGCTCGGCACCGGCGCCGCCACCAACTCGCTGGCCGACATCGCGCACGCCGACGTGATCCTGGTGTCCGGCAGCAACGCCACCGTGGGGCACCCGGTGACCGGTGCGCGCATCAAGCAGGCGGTCCTGCGCGGGGCGCGGCTGATCGTCATCGACCCGCGCCGCACCGAGCTGGCGGCCATCGCCGATGCCCACCTGCAGCTCCGCCCCGGCAGCAACGTGGCGCTGCTCAACAGCCTGGCGTGCGCGCTGTTCGATCTGGCGCTCGAGAACCGCGCGTTCCTCGCCGCGCGCACGACCGGCGCCGCCGAGCTGCGCGCGTTCGTCGCGCAGTACGCGCCGGAGCGCGCCGAAGCGCTCACCGGCGTGCCGGCGGCGCTGGTGCGGCGTGCGGCGGCGCTGTGGGGCAACGCCGAGCGGCCGTACCAGGCGCACGGCCTGGGCATGACCGAGCACTTTCAGGGCAGCGAGAGCGTCATGCTCCTCTGCAACCTGTCGCTGCTGGTCGGCGGCTTCGGCCGCGAGGGCGTCGGCGTGAACCCGCTGCGCGGGCAGAACAACGTCCAGGGGGCGGCCGACATGGGCTGCCAGCCCGACCTGCTGACCGGATACGCGGACCCGGCGGACCCGGCCGTCCGGGAACGGTTCACCCGCGTGTGGGGCCGACCGTTGCCGACCGACCGCGGGCTGACCATCCCGAAGATGTACCGGGCGGCCGCGCGCGGCGACGTGCGCGCGCTGTTCATCCTCGGCGAAGACGTCGTGCAGACCGACCCGGCCGCGCACGTGGATCCCGCGTTCGCCGCGCTCGACTTCATCGTCGTGCAGGAGATCTTCCTGTCCAAGACAGCCGAGCGGGCCGACGTGGTGCTGCCCGGCGCCTGCTTCTTCGAGAAGGACGGCACGTTCACCAACGGCGAGCGCCGCATCCAGCGCGTTCGCAAGGTGGTCGAGCCGCCGCCGGGCGCACGCGCCGACTGGCAGATTCTGTGCGAGCTGATGGCGCGCACCGGCCTGCCGCAGCCGTTCGCGCACCCGTCCGACGTGATGGACGAGATCGCACAGGTGGCGCCCCCCTTCGCGGGCGTCTCGTTCGCACGCCTCGAGGGCGACGGGCTGCAGTGGCCGGTGCCGGACGCCGCGCACCCCGGCACCGGCATCCTGCACGCGCAGGCGTTCCCCGTCGGCAAGGCCGTGCTGCCGCAGGTGCAATACGTGCCGTCGCCCGTGCTGGCCAACGCCGGCGGCGAGGCCGCGTACCCGCTCCGGCTCGTCACCGGCCGCGTGCTCGAGCACTACAACTGCGGCACGATGACCCGGCGCACCGACGCCGTGCGGCTGGTGGCGCACGACGCGCTCGAGATCCACCCCGACGACGCGCGTGCGCTCGGCGTGGTCGACGGCGCGCCGGTGCGCGTGGTCAGCGCCTACGGGGAGGCGCGCGCGCACGCCGCGCTGACGGAGGCGGTGGCGCCCGGCACGTGCTTCTTGAGCTTCCACTTCCCCGAGACCGGCACCAACGACGTCACCAGCGACATCGTCGATCGCGTCGCGGACTGCCCGGAGTACAAGCTGACCCCCGTGCGCGTCGAGCCGATCCGGTAAGGCGCTCCGGCGTCAGCCCGCGGCCGGCGCGCTGGCGCCGCCGTCCGCCGCCAGCGCGTCGCGCAGCGCCTCCATCAGCCCGCGCATCTCCGCCGCCTCGGCCGCGCCGAGCGGCCACGGGCCGAAGAAGTGCGCGTCGGTCGCGTCCTCCGCCGCCTCGCGCAGCGCGCGGCCGGCGTCGGTGAGGCCGTACGCGTCGCCGTCCGCCGCGAGCCACCCGCGCGCCGCGAGATCGGCCAGCGCCGCCGCGTACTCCGCCTCGCCGTAGCCGCGGAAGCCGAGCTTCTCGGCCAGCGCGGCCGCCGTGGCCACCCGGTCGCCCCACACGTTGTCGCCCCACACGTGGCTGAAGGCCTCCCACGCATGGCCGGACACCCCGTACGGCCGCCAGGCCGCCACGTGGGCGTCGTCGCGGAAGATGATCAGGTCCTGGTTGTAGCGGCGCACGCGCGCCATCGGCGGCGCGCCGGGGCCGGGGTCGAACGTGCGGCTGAACGCCAGCGACGGCGTGTCGATGTCCGCCGCCTCGCACGCGGCGACGACCTGCCCGAGCAGGTCCGCCAGCCGACCGGTGCCCGCCGGCACCCGGTCCGACAGCTTCGCGGCGGTCTGCGCCACCAGCCCCATGGCCGTGCGGTACACCTCGCGCCCGAGGTCCGTGGGCCGGTAGCCGCCGCGGCCGTCGGCCGCCAGCACGCCGTGCGCCGCCGCCGCGGCGAGCTCGGCCTCCAGCGCGGCCTCGGCGTGGTACGGCACGCGCGCGGCGTTGCGCGCCGCCGTGAGCGGCGCGGGGTCGGCGGCCATGGCCGCCTGGAGCGCCCCGACATCCGGCCACCCCAACCCACGGGCGGTCAGCTCGGCGTCGAGCGCCGGCACGTAGTGCTGGGCGAAGGCCTGGGCGATGTCGTAGGCCAAGGGCAGGAACCAGTCTTGCTTCGTCATGCGATGCTCCGGGTGCGGTGGGTGGGATGTGGGAGGAGGTCGGCCGCGCGTCGCCGCCAGCCCTCTACAACGGCGGACGTGCCGCCGGCGTGACGGGCCGCCCCGGCGGGCCCGTGCATCCGAGCGGGGCGCGGCGGCAGTGCGGCCCGACGCCTCACGCGGCCGCGCCCTCGAGCCGCAGGAGCGCCGACTTCACCGCCAGGCCCCCGAGGTAGCCGCCGAGCGAGCCGTCCGACCGCAGCACCCGATGGCACGGGACCACCACCGGGATCGGGTTCGCCGCACACGCCGACCCGACCGCGCGGACCGCCGTCGGGCGGCCCACCGTCCGGGCCACGTCGGCGTAGCTCTCGGTGCGCCCGTAGGCGATGCGGGTCAGGTGCTCGAGCACCAGCCGCCGGAAGCCGTGCGACAGCGACAGGTCCAGCGGCAGGTCGAAGCCGGTGCGCCGGCCCGCGAAGTACGCGTCGATGGCGCGCGCCGCCGCGTCGAGCCGCGCGGGCGCGTGGAGGATCCGCGGGCTGAGCCGGTCCGCGAGGCGCTGCAGCACCGCGTCGTGATCCTCGACCTCGAACGCCACCCGCACCAGCCCCCGCTCGGTGGCGGCCAAGAGCAGCCGCCCCACGGGCGTGTCGAGGGTGCGGTAGGCGACGTCGAGCACGCCCGCGCGGTCGGCCGCGTCTTCCAGCGCGGCGTGGAGGCCCCGCAGCGCTTCCGGCGTGACGGCGGTGAGCGGCGCCAGCCGGACCGCGACGTCCGGCGCCAGGCGGTCCTCGGCGGCGGGATCGCCGGCGGCAGCACGGTCCACGGCGGCGCCGCGGCCGCTGGCGGCGGCCAACTCCACGGCGGCGGGGGGCGCGACGGCGGCCGGGGAATCGCCGGCCGTGAGGGGGTCGATGGTCATGGTTCGTCTCCTGATCCTGGCAACGGTTCCACGAGCCGGGCGCGCAGGGTCTTGATCCCGTCGGCGGCGGCCCGGCGCGCCGCGTCGGGCGTCCCGCCGACCAGGCCGGCGATCTCGGCGTACGGCAGATCGGCCAGGTAGCGGTAGGCGATGACGCGGCGCTGCTTGTCCGGCAGGCGCCGGACGTGCGCCCACACCTCGCGCGCGGCGATGGCGGTTGCTTCGGCGTCGTCACCACCGACCGCCGTCGCCTGGCGGATGCCCGTCCCCGTCCCATCGACGGCGGCGCCGGCCACGGGGATGTCCGCGCCGGCCGCGCCCGCGCGCCGCCGGTCGGCCCGGGCGATGTCGACGGCCTTGCGGTGGGCGATGGTCACGAGCCACGCCTCGGCGTTGGCGTCCGCCGGCAGCTCGGGGTAGGCCCTGAGCGCCGCGAGGAACGTCTCCGACCACGCGTCCTCGGCGTCCGCGGGCCCGACCACGGCGCGGCACACGCGCAGCACGGTGGCGCCGTGGCGCGCGACGAGGGTCTCGAACGGGAGCTTGGCGTGCATCACGGGGTAGACGTCCGGGGAGGGCCGAATGTGAGATCGGGTGCGAGCGCCGGAACGCGGCCTCGCGGGTGGCGGCGGGGGAGACTATAATCCGGGGCGTCGATTCCTGCACGCCGGCGCCCGCGCCGACCCGATCCATCCCCCGCCAAACCGTTGCGAGGACATGGGAGCCATGGACAGCTCGCCCGAGGGGCAGACAACCGACGTGGCCGAGGCCGAGCCCCCGGCCGCTGCGCGCATCGGCCGGTCGCGGCGTCCGGCGCGCCCGTGGCCGCCGCCCCAGGGTCAGTGGACCTTCGCCGACTACGCCGGCTTGCCGGACAACGGCTTCCGCTACGAGGTCATCCACGGAGGGCTCTACATGTCGCCCGCCCCCCGCCCACGCCATCAGCGCGCCGTTACCCGGCTGGCCCACGCCCTGGGCACGCATCTCGAGCGGCACCCGATCGGCGAGGTCTACGTGGCGCCGATCGACGTCATCCTGCCGGACCTGGCGGAGCCGGTCCAACCGGACGTGATCTTCGTCGCGGCCGAGCGCCAGGCCATCGTCTCGGACAGCCGGGTCGAGGCGGCCCCGGACCTCGTGGTCGAGGTGCTGTCGAAGGCCACGGCGCGGCGCGACCGGACGCTCAAGTTCGCGCTCTACGCCCAGGCGGGGGTGCGGGAGTACTGGATCGTCGACGCCGAGCCCGCGACGCGATCGATCGAGGTCTACGTCCTGCGCGGCGACGCCTATGCGCTCGCGGGCGCCTTCGGGCCGGGCGAGACGGTGGGCTCGGAGGTTCTGCCGGGGTGCGGGGTGGCGGTGGATCGGGTGTGCCCGGCATGAGCGCCACCGCCATGCCGTCCAAGCCCGGCCGCCTGCAGATGGGCCTCGCGCTCGTCGGGATCGGGTTCGGCGTCGCCACGCTCTTCTCGGGCGGGAGCGTCCTCGCCGGCCGCGATCCGGGGTACGTGGTGTTCCGGCCGCTCCTCGTCTACAACACGCTGATGGGGCTGGCGTACGTGGCGGCGGGCGCCGTGGCGTGGCGCAGCGCCGGCCGGGGCGCGCGGGCGGCGGGGGCGATCTTCGTCGCCAACCTCGTCGTGCTGGGGATCATCGCCTGGCTGTACGCCACGGGGAGCGCCGTCGCCGTCGACAGCCTGCGGGCGATGACGCTGCGCACGGGGGTGTGGCTGGCGCTGTTCGCGGGGCTGAGGTGGGTGGGGCGCACCGCGCCACCGGTCCGGCGCGCCTGAAGGACGCGCGGCCTGCGCGATCGACCCGCGGAGGGGCGGCCATCCCCCCGCGCCGTCAACATCCCCTCGCTCAACACGCTGTCCACGCTGCCCAAGCCGCTCACACCTCCCGCGTCGGGCATCCCGCATACACCCGTCCGCCCGGGAGCACGTCGCGCTTCATCACCACCCCGCCCGGGGCCACCACCGCGCCGGGGCCGACGTCCGCCCCGTAGAACACCACCGTGTCGGGCCCCACCGTCGCGCCGCGGCGGATCCACAGCCGGTCGATCTTGAGGATCCGGTCCTCGAACGTGTGCGCCTGGAACTGGCACGCCACCGTCGCCCCGTCCTCGAAGCACAGCATGTCGGGGTCCACCACCTGCGCGAAGCCGCCGCCCAGCACCACCCCGCGCCCAATCCGCATGCCCGTCAGCCGCAGGAACGCGCTCAGCAGCAGCGTGCCGTCGAGCCGTGCCAGCGACTGCCGGGCCCAGTGGTCCCACGCCATGTACACGTAGTCCCACCGCCCGCACCAGCACGACCAGAACGCGTGCCGCCCCGGCCGCACCCGCCCCAGCAGCGCCCACTTGAGCACCACCACGGCCAGGCACGGCACGGCTGCCGCCGCCAGCGTCGCCGCCGGCACCACCGCCCCCAGCAGCCCGACCGGCCCCAACCGCTCCCCCGCCGCCGCGATGGCCCACACCCAGCCCGCCGACACCGCCAGCGGCAGCGCCGGCAGCCCGAAGCGCCCCACCTCCCAGAACAGCCGCGTCGCCACCCGCAGCGCGTCCGGCTCGTGCGTCAGCCGCCGGTCCATCTCGGCCGTCTCGCGCCGCGGCAGCGCCAGCGGCGGGTGCCCGAACCACGCCGAGCCCGGCGCCGCCCGGTCGGCGTCCGCCACCGTCGCCACCCCCACGAAGAGCCCGTCGGGCCAGCGGTGCCCTGCCGGCACCAGCGCGTGGTTGCCGAGGAACGTGTCGCGCCCGATCTCGGTCGCCGCCACCGTGACCACCCCGCCGTGAAGGCGCGGCGCGCAGAGGTAGATCCCGTCGGCGAAGAAGCACAGCTCCCCGATCGTCACCGTCTCGGGCACCACGTCGATGATCGTGCTGATCTCGCTGCCGCGCCCCACCCGCATGCCCGCCAGCCGCAGCCACGGGGGCCACAGCAGCGACCCCGAGAGCCACGCCCCCGCCTCCGCCACGACCCCGGTCTTGAGCCACACCCGGATCGCCGTGGCGCTCCGCGCGCCGTACGAACCCGGGCGGATGCGCCCGAGCGCGCGCAGCCCGACCGCCAGCGCCACCAGCCGGAGCACCAGCGCCGCCGCCGCCAGCGCGGCCCCCGCCGCCAGGAGCCGGGGCGAGATCGCCGGCGCCGCGAGCCACGCCACGACGTCGGTCCCCGACGCCCCCCACCCGTGGGCCGCGGCCAGCACCACGAGGGCCCCCGGCAGCGCCCCGAGCACCGAGCGCGCCGATTGCGCCCCCACCAGCACCAGCCCGTGCGCCAGCGGCGACA
>QEVT01000467.1 GCA_003576755.1 bacterium
CGGCGGGGTCTCGGCGCCGGAGGGCGCCTCTCCCCCACCCGCATCCGCGGCCGCCGCCTCCATCGCCGCCGCGCGGGGCTCCGGCGCCGACGACCGGATGGCGGGGATCACCTCGCGCAGCGCCTCGAGCGTGACCCCGCCTGGGCGCAGCACGGCCGGCGGATCGACGAGACAGTCGACGACGGTGGACTCGACGCCGATGTCGGCCGGACCGCCGTCGAGCACGAGGTCGACGCGGCCGGCCAGGTCCGCCATGACGTGCCCGGCGGTCGTCGGGCTGGTGTGCCCGAACCGGTTGGCGCTCGGCGCGGCGATGGGGACGCCGGCCGCGGCGATGAGGGCGCGGGCCACCGGGTGCGCCGGGGCGCGCACGGCCACGCTGTCCAGCCCGGCACTGACGGCATCGGGGACGGCCCGGCCGCGCGGGACCACCAGCGTCAACGGACCGGGCCAGAACGCCGCCGCCAGCCGCACGGCCGCCGGCGGCAGGATCGCCGCCACCTGTGCGGCCCCGGCGGCGTCCAGCACGTGGACGATGAGCGGATCGTGGGCCGGCCGGCCCTTGGCGGCGAAGATGCGGGCGACCGCCGCCGGGTCGAGCGCATCGGCCCCGAGGCCATAGACGGTCTCGGTGGGGAACGCCACGAGCCCGCCGCGCCGCAACACGGCCGCCGCCGCGGCGATGACGGCGGGGTCCGGCGCGGCAGGGTCCACCGCGATGCGGCGGGCGACGGCGGGCGGATTGGGGGTATTGCGGCGCATGGCCACTATAATAGGCCCGCTCCCGGTATGACCACGCCATCCGCCACGCCGCGCCCCGCCCCCCCCGCCGACCCCGCGCACGCCCGTCGCGTGCAGACCGGCCGTTGGCTGGCCGTGTTGGGGCTGGCGGCCGGCGGCGTGCTGGGGGGCACGTGGTTGATCGGGGGCGGCGAGGACCCGCGCGAAGCACGGGCTCGGCCGTTGGTGTTGTCGGCGGCAGACGTGGCGCTGGCGTCGGGCGCGCCCGAGGCCGCGTTCCGGCGCACCAACCCTCCCGTCGACATCCGCCTGGCCGAGCGCACGGCCCAAGGCGTGACGCTGGGGCAGATCCAGCCGCCCGATGCCCGGCACCTCGCCGCGTACCGGCGCGCCGACATCGGCGAGGACCTCGTCAGCGCGGCGCTGGTGTACGACGACCCCGCGCGGGCTGCGGCGCTCGACGATGCCGCCGCGCCGCTCCTGGGCTCGAACTTCGGCTTTCGAAGCACGCCGATCACGCTGGCGGGCACCACCGACGCCCGGCTCTGGTCGTCCGGCGCGTATCGGGCGATCTCGTTTCGGCAGGCCGGCGTGGTCACGTTCGTCGGCACCAACCGCATCGACGACGAGGCGTACGTCCGCCGCCTGGCGGAGGCGGCCCGCGATCGGGTCGCGGCCCACGTTGCCGCGTCCACACCGCCCGGCGCCGCCCCGTAGCCCATTCCACCCCGACCCCCGTGGTCGACGCTCTCGAGGAGGAGACACCGACATGGCACGACGCGAACGCGAACGCTTCACCGAACGCAACCGGCCGCACCGCGGCGAGCCCGGCGGCGATGCCCGCCCGGCCGGCTCGCCGTTCCAGAACCCCGTGGTCCTGATCGCCGTGGCCGGCCTGGTCCTGGCCGGGATCATGGCGCTGGGCTTCGTCTTCGGCCGCGGCACCGCCGACGAGACCGCCGCCGCGCCGACCGCCACGGCGGCCGCCGCGGCCGACGCGGCACCCACGGCGGATGCGGCGGCGCCGGCCGACGACGCCGCCGCCACCCCCGCC
>QEVT01000003.1 GCA_003576755.1 bacterium
GCATCCCGGCTGCCTAGAGTGGGGCTGGCGACTGGGACGAAGTCGTAACAAGGTAGCTGTACCGGAAGGTGCGGCTGGATCACCTCCTTTCTAGGGAGCGACCATCGCGCGGCCATGCGCCGAGCGATGCACCTCCAACCTGTCGTACCCGATCCTCGCGATCGCTCTCGTCCTCTTTCCTGGTGTCAAGGAAGCCTCGGCACAGGGGCATGTCTCGTTGCGGGGTGGAGCAGTGGCAGCTCGTCGGGCTCATAACCCGAAGGTCACAGGTTCGAGTCCTGTCCCCGCTATGATCACGGATGGACATGGATGGCGCGGATGTCACGGATGACGGGAGTGGGGTGAGGCGGTGGTGTTCGCCGTCGACCGATCCGCTCTCTTCGGATCCGGATTCCGCGCCATCCGTGCGCATGGCTCAGTGCGCCGTTCCCTGTCCTCTCTTGCCCACACCGCCTCCGCTGCCTTCCGGCCTTCCGTCGTCGCCGCCAGTCCCGCCTTCCGTGTCCTCCGCGCCATCCGTGCCCGTCCGTGATCCTGGCGATCGACGTCGGCAACAGCCAGGTCACCCTCGGGCTCGGTGACGCGTCCGGCTGGCGCGCGAGCTGGCGCCTGGCGACCGACGCGCGCCGCACGGCCGACGAGTACGGGGTCCAGCTCGCGGCGCTGCTGGCGCTCGACGGGTTCCCCATGCAGGCCGTCACGGACGCCGTGGTCAGCAGCGTGGTGCCGAGCGTCACCCCGGTGATCACGGCCACCTGCATGCGGCTGTTCGGGCAGCCGCCGCTGGTGATCGAGCCCGGCACGCGGACCGGCATGCCGGTGCGCTACACGCCGCCCGGCACGCTCGGCACCGATCGGCTGATCGACGCGGTCGCCGCCGTTGCGCAGTTCGGTGCCCCGGTGGTGGTGGTCGACTTCGGCACCGCGACCACGTTCAACGTCGTGGACGCGGACGGCGTGTTCATCGGCGGCGCGATCGCGCCCGGCGTCGGGGTATCGGCCGAGGCGCTCGCCCGAGCCGGCGCCCGGCTGAGCCGGATCGACCTCGGCCCGCCGGCGGACTTGCCGCCGCTCATCGGGCGCAACACCGAACAGGCCATGCGCTCCGGCGTGCTGTACGGCTATGCCGGGATCGTCGAAGGGGTGTTGGGGCGCATCGACGCCGAGCTCGGGCCGACACCGACCGGGACACGCCCTCCCGTGGTTGCCACCGGCGGCATGGCCGCCCACGTCGCACCGCTGGTCGGGCGGTTCACGGCGATCGTGCCCGACCTCATCCTCGACGGGTTGCGGCTGGTCCTCGCGCGCCAGCGAGGCGTGCCGTGACCTCGGCGAACGTGCCTCTCCAGGCGCCGGGCCACGACGGCGACGGCCTGTGCGGCCGGCGCATCGTGCTGGGCGTCTCGGGATCGATCGCGGCCTACAAGGCGCTGGCGATCGCCAGCGAGATGGCCGCTGCCGGGGCGCTCATCGACGTCGTCCTGACGGATGCCGCCGCCGCGCTCGTGACGCCGCTGGCATTCCAGGCGATCGTGCACCGACCGGTCGTCCACCGTCTGGGAGACCCTTCGGGCCCGATGGGCATGGACCACGTCGCCCACGCCCACACGGCCGAGGCGCTGGTGGTGGCCCCGGCGACGGCGCACGTCATCGCGCGCCTGGCCCTGGGGCTGGCCGACGACGCGCTGACGACCACGGCGCTGGCGTGCCGGGCCCCGCTTGTCGTCGCCCCCGCCATGGAGCCCGACATGTGGACGCACCCCGCCACGCAGGCGCACGTGGCGACGTTGACGGCCCGCGGCGCCGTGTTCGTCGGCCCGGACGACGGGCGAATGGCTTCGGGCAAGCACGGCCAAGGGCGGCTGGCCGACCCTGCCGTCGTGGTGGACCACGTCCGGGCCGTGCTCGGGCACGGCGGGCCACTCACAGGGCGGAAGGTCGTGGTTTCGGCGGGACCCACCCGGGAACCCATAGATCCGGTGCGGTACCTGTCCAACCATTCCAGCGGCCGGATGGGCTACGCCGTGGCGCGCGCCGTGCGCGACCGCGGCGCCGACGTCGTGCTCATCAGCGGGCCGGTCGACCTGGCACCGCCTGCGGCGATGACGGTGGTGGCGGTGGAGACAGCGCGCGACATGCTCGATGCCGTGCTGACACACGCCGCGACGGCCGACGCCGTGGTGATGTCTGCCGCTGTGGCGGACCACCGCCCGATCGAGGCCGCTGCCATCAAGCTCAAGCGCTCCGCCGCGGACCTGGCGTTGGCACTGACCCCCAACCCCGACATCCTCATCGCCCTGGGCGCCGAGTTCCCCCGATGGAGCGAGGACAAGCGCGGTCGCCCGTACGTGCGGGTCGGGTTCGCCGCCGAGACGCACGACCTGGTCGCGCACGCCCGCGACAAGCTGGCACGCAAGAGCGTCGACCTCATCGTGGCCAACCCGGTTCCCGAAACGTTCGGCGGCCGCAACAGCAGCGCGACGTTCGTCACGCCCGACGCGGTCGCACCGCTGGGCGAGCGGAGCAAGGACGGCGTCGCAAGCGCCATCGCGGATTGGATTGCCCAGCGCCTCGCTGATATGCTTTGACGCATGCCGCCCGCATCGTCCTTCGACCGGGTCCGGCCATGGGTCGAGCGAGCACGCGGCGCGGCCCGGGCCGCTGCCGATCGCGCCGCGCCGTTGGCCGGCGCGCTGCGGCCCGTCGGGAATGACTTGGCGTTGCGCGTCCGCCCTGGCATGCGGGCCGCGCGCACGTGGCTCGCCGTACCCGCCAACCTGCGGCGCGTGGGGCGTGTGGCGCTGCCGCTCCTCGTCGGCGCCGGCCTGCTCCTCCCTCCGATCTCGCTGTGGACCCGCCTGACCACGCTGGGCTACGGCAAGCTCCGCCCCGGACAGGATGCGTCGGTCGCCGCCGACATCGACGGCGTCTTCTTCGAAGCCCGCGGACGGAGCATCTATCGCGCCGCGCGCGTCGACGTGTCCGCCGCCGGCGGCATGCCCCGCGGCGTGGGGCCGCTGCCCGTCGGCCGCGTCCAACTGACGCCGGTGCTGACCCTCGACATCCGCGGCCCGGCGCCGCGTGAAGCATGGATCGCGGCCCTGGTCGACGTCGGACCGGGCGGGCAGGCGTTCGTCGATCCGTACGGATGGGACGGCCAGGCCTGGCAATGGCTCCCGTTCCAGTTCGACGTCGCCAACCGCATCCGGGTGCGCCTGCCGCTGCAGCGCTTCGTACCCCGCCACATCGTCATCACCCAGGCGGCGCGCGGAGCCACCGAGGTTTCGGCCGGCCTCTTGCCGCCCCCGGCCGCCCCGCCCGCCGCCATCGCGGAGATCCCGATCCTCGAGATGCGCGCCTACGGCATCGAGACGGACGACGGGCACGTCGTCGGGCAGCGGTTCCCGATCCCATCCCGCCGGGCACGGGTCTACGGCGTCGTCGACAACCTCGAGGGGCTGCGGGTGCGCAGCGACCTCGTCAACAACCTGCTGATGCAGCGCGAGGCGCGGCAGCGGCATCGCGACGCCCTCGTCAACCTCGTCCGCCGCGACGGGCTCGCCGGCATCGTGCTGGACTACCGCGGCATCGACGGCATGCTGCAGTCGGTCTACGCGGACTGGCTGAGGCGGCTGTCGTCCGACGTGCACCGGGCCGGCGGCGAGGTGTTCGTCACCGTGCCGATGCCCCGCCGCACGAGCACGGCCTGGGACGGCAGCCCGTACGCGTGGCATCTGCTGGCGCCCGAGGTCGACGGCGTCCGCGTGCTCCTGCCGATCGATGCCCCTCTGGAGACCGAAGCGCTGGATGCCATGGTCCGCTGGGCCCTCGGCTCGGTGCCGCGCGACAAGCTGCAGCTCGCGCTGCCCGTCCAGGGGCGCGACATCGTCGACGACACGGTCGCGCTCATCGGCTATGGCGATGCCCTGGCCAAGATCCTCGACATGGCGCGCTCGGACGCGCCCGGGCGCATCGACCCCGACGCCACGTCGGTCGTCGAGCTGCCGACCCTGCGGGCCGCGCAGCTCGGGCGAGATCCCGCCACCGGCATGTGGCGGTTCTACTATTGGGACGACAACCGGCGGCAGCACACCGTATGGCTCAACGATGCCGCCGGGCTCCAGCCGGCCTTCGAGATCGCCCGGACGTTTCACCTGAGCCGGATCGTCCTCGACGGCGTCGAAGCCGGCCTCGATCCGAACCTCTGGCAGATGACCCAGGCGTTCATCGCCGACGGCGGGGCGGTGGCCCCCGCCGTCGACTATCACCTGCGGTGGCAGCTCGTCGACCAGGATGGCCAGGTCGTGCAGCAGGCCAGCCAATCGCTCGACCTGACCGCGTTCGAGCTCAAGGCGCCGAGCCGGCAGGGCATCTACCGCCTCAGCGTCAACCTCGTCACCACCGACGATCGACTGGCCGCCGTCGGCGCATCCTCGGAGGTCAACATCGCCCCTGCGCCGCCTGTGGCAAGGGCCACACCCAACGTGCTGATCATCGTGCCCACACCGATGCCGGTCATCACGGCGCCGGCGCCCGCCGACGAGAGCCGGATCGACCGTGCGCCGGTGCGCATCGAGGACACGCCGTTGGAGGCCACCGCCGAGGCCGGGGCGCGCGTGGCGGCGGCCGAGGCGCCGTTGCGCTCAGAGCCGAGCGTGGACGGCGACATCCTCTCGACGCTGCGCATCGGCGAGTCGCTCGAGGTGATCGGCGAATCGCCGGACGGCGACTGGCTCGAGGTCAAGGTCATCGCCACCGGCATCCAGGGCTGGGTGCTCGGCGAGCTCATCGCGCTCGGCGGGGCCGCGTCCGACACGGGCGCCCTTCCGGACGACGCCCCGGCCGGCCGGACCGGCGCGGTGGGCACCGCGGAGCCGGCGCCCACCGCCCGCGCGACCGCGTCCCCTACCCCCGGTGGGCGCTCGGGAGATAGACCCGGCTGACGCGTTCGACGATCCGGATGCGCAGGTCGAGCTTGACCGTCGGCGAGGCCGCCTGCATGGCCGGGTTGTCGCGGTTCACCGCGCGCAGGACCACCGTAGGGGTGACCGAGCTGCCGGCCATCAGCGCGCCCCGGTCGCGCCGCATGCCATCGACGTCGACCTGCAGGCTCATCAGCGAGCTTGCGCCGGGGATCTGCGGCAGCGGCGTGCCCGTCAACCACGCTTCGTCGGACACCACTTCCCAGTTTCCCTGATTGAGGTGCGGGTTGCTGAGGAGCGCACGCGTCGACACCTCGGTGCCGTCGATCATCTGCTCCACCGGGTTGGGGGTCACGCGCATCACCCACGGCATGTTCTCGACCGCACGCTCGAAGTCCACGGCGCCGCATCCGAAGCGGTCGTTGCGGGGATAGCCGTGAGCGGTGCGGCCGTCGAACGCCGGCACCAGCGGCGGCAGCGACCGGTTGGCCGTCTCGCACAGCTTGTCCTCGATGTCCCAGACCGAGAGCGTCGGGTTGAGCGATCGCATGACCGCCACCACCCCGGCAACGTGGGCGGCGGCCAGCTCCGAGGGCACGCGGAACGCGCTGTTGATCTCCTTGTACTCACCGTCGGCGGTCAACCAGGTCGTCGAGAAGTCCTCGCCAGGCGCGGCGATGTCGACCCAGTCCCCCCAGCTGGCATACGGTCGCATCTGGTACTGCGAGGCGAACGACTGGACCCCGATGACGTCGTCGAACGCCGCGGGGAACGCCGGTGGGTTGACGCCAAAGGTGTTCTTGTCGGGGCAGAACCACGCGGCCTGGCCGCACTCGCCGGCGCCGGCGACCACCGGCACGCCCTTGCGGCGCGCATAGGTGATGGCGTCCTGCATCCGCTGCAGGCCTGCGCTCGCGCCGTCGCGGTTGTAGAGCATGAAGCCGCCGATGACGATCACCTGCGCGCCGTTGTTCGCCGCGTAGCAGATCGCCCGGTTCAGGTACTCGCGCCGTCCGCCGATGCCCCAGTAGCCACCGTTGTGGTCGGGGTCGAGCTGCGGGTCCGGCCCAGGCAGCGGCACCCAAGCCCGGTACACGATCTTGAGCGGCATGATCCGGGCCCGCCACGACACCCCGGCGATCCCCCGGCCGTTGTTGGTCTCGGCCGCGGCGATGCCCGCCATGGCCGTTCCGCTCGGCGGCGCCGGAACGTCGAGCTGCGAAGGCGGCACCGGATTCGGATCGGCGTCGTCTGCGCCGAAGTCCCACCCGGCAACGTCGTCGACGAAGCCGTTCCGGTCGTCGTCGACCCCGTTGCCCGGCACCTCACCGGGATTCCGCCAGATCTTGCCCGCGAGGTCGGGGTGCGCGGTCTCGACCCCGTCGGCGATGATCGCGATCGCCACATCGTCGCTGCCGAAGCTCGTTTCCCAAGCTTGCAGGGCGCCGATGGTCTGAAGGCTGGCCCGCTGGTATCGCCAGCGGAACAGCGTGTCGTTGGGCTGCGTGATGGACTGGATGCCGGCATCCAAGGGTCCGTCGTCGCCATCCACCGCGTCGAACGCGGCGGGTCCGTCCCCGCTCCCACCATCCACCCCGGTAGCGGGCGCCGGGGCTGCGGTGAAGGTATCGCTACGGCGAGCATCGCCCTGCTCCAGCCAGCCGGGCGAGCACACCGCGTCGTCGGTCGCCGACGGCGCGCCTCCCGGGGTCTCCGCCATCACCGTGGTCAGCGACAGCGCCAATAGGGTGCCCGCGCCGGCGGCGACCATGCGCCGGCCCGGGATCGACAAACCGCCAAACAAGCTCTCAACACACGACATGCAGGCGTCCTCTGGTAGAAACGGATCGCACGGGGGTGAAAGGTCACAGGGGGCGTGCTTCGGTCGGCAATCCATAGTACTAGACGCGACCCGCCGGCGATTGGATACGCCGGGATACGCCGGTGGCCGCACGGAGTTAACACGCACGCACGCGATCACACGCGGCCGGCCGGTGCGCCAACGATCGTGTCGACCGGCGCCGCGTGCGGGCCGCCGCCGGGCTGGCGCCAGGGGCCGTTCTGTGCTAACGTGTCCCGCCGCGCGGCGCGAGGACGCCGCGGGCGGGGCCGGCGTCCCGATCCGTTCAGACACCGTCAGAGGCCTGCTGTGAACACCGTCGTGCTGATCAAACAAGTGCCCGACACGGCGACGCGCATTCAGGACCGCACGGCCAAGGGCCGGGTCGACCTGAGCGGCGTCACGTGGGTCGTCAACCCCTACGACGAGTATGCGGTCGAGGAAGCGCTGAGGATCAAGGCCGCCCACGGCGGCACGGTCACCCTGATCGCGCTCGGGCCCGAGCGCGTCGCCAGCGCGCTCAAGGACATGCTGGCGCTCGGCGCCGACGAGGCCGTGCAGATCGTCGACCCGGCTTTCGACGACCTCGGCGCGCAGGGCACCGCGGCGGTGCTCGCCGCCGCCATCGGCAAGCTCCCCGCACCCCCCGATATGATCTGGGCCGGGTGGAAGGGCGTCGACGACGACCAGGGGCTCGTGCCGATCTACCTCGCGCATGCCCTCGGCCTGCCACACGTGTCGTTCGTCGTCCAGGTCGCCATCGACGGCGGCCGGGCGATCGTCCAGCGCGAGGTCGAAGGCGGCAAGGAAACCGTTACCACGCCGCTGCCGGCCGTGTTCACCGCGCAAAAGGGCCTGAACGAGGTGCGCTACGCCAGCTTGAAGGGGATCATGGCGGTCAAGCGCAAGGAGATCCCGGCGTGGGACGCGGCGGCGATCGGCGTCGATCCGGCCTCGATCGCCCCGAGGGCGGTCGAGACCACCGAGATCACGCCGCCCCCGGAACGGCCGTCCGGTCGAATCCTGGGAGGCGCCCCGTCCGATGCGGCCCGCGAGCTCGTGCGGCTCCTGCACGAAGAGGCAAAGGTGATCTGATGCATATCTGGGTGCTGGCCGAGGCGCGGGACGGGCAGGTCAAGCGCATCTCGTACGAGCTGGTGACGGCGGCGCGCGCGCTGGATGACAGCGCCGACGTCACCGCCGTGCTGGTCGGATCCGGCGTCGGTCCGTTGGCGGGCGATCTCGCCGCGCACGGGGCCGACCGCGTGCTGCTGGTCGACGATGTGCGGGCCGCGCAGTACTCCCCCGACGGATGGGGCAACCTGCTGGCGCGGTTGGCGCGCGAGGATCGGCCCGACGTCATCCTGGGCGGTGCCACGGCGCGCGGGCGGGACCTGACCCCGCGGATCGCCGCCGGCCTCGGTGTCGGCGTGGCGTCGGATGCGGTCGAGGTCGGCATGGCAGCGGGCCGCTTGACGGCCGTCCGCCCGATCTACGCCGGCAAGGCGCTGGCCCGCGTCGTGGTGCACAGCGACCCCCAGATCGCGACGATCCGCCCGAACAGCTATCCGCCGTGCGAGAGGCCGGCGGCCGGGACCGTCGTGGCGGCCGACGCGGGCGACTACGTGGCCGGCGCCGTCGTCACCCACCTCGAGGCCGCGGCTTCCACGCGACCCGACGTCGCCGAGGCCGACATCATCGTCAGCGGCGGGCGCGGGATGGCGGGTCCCGAGCACTTCGCGCTCATCGAGGCGCTGGCCGACACGCTCGGGGCGGCCGTCGGCGCCAGCCGTGCGGTCGTGGATGCCGGCTGGCGCCCCCACGGCGACCAGGTCGGCCAGACCGGCAAGACCGTCTCGCCGTCGCTCTACATCGCGTGCGGCATCAGTGGCGCGGTCCAGCACCTGGCAGGCATGAAGACCTCGAAGTACATCGTCGCCATCAACAAGGATCCAGAGGCGCCCATCTTTTCGGTGGCCGACTACGGGATCGTCGGCGACGTTTTCGAGGTCGTCCCCGCCGTCACCGAGGCCGTCCGGGCGCTGCGCGCGGCCAACGGTTGAGGGCCGGGTGGACGGTTCGTAGGATGACGGGGTTGAGGCGCTCTTGCGCCGGCCTGGGCTTGGCGGTGCTGGCCGGTGTGGCGATGGCGGTGCCGACGCCCACGCTGGCCCAGCCGGGCTGCGGCAACGTCGCCCTGCGCTCCCCCTACCGGGGCGAGGTGGTCCAAGGCGCTGTCGCGATCCTCGGCAGCGCCCGGATCGAACGCTTCCAGTTCTATAAGCTGGAGTGGGCGCCGGTGGACGACGGCGAGCGTTGGAGCGCCGTGAGCGACACGGTCGATCAGCCGATGGTCAACGGCCTCCTGGACATGTGGGACACCACGGGCTTGCCCGACGGCGCGTACCGCCTGAAGCTCACGGTCGTCGACACCGACTACCAGGAACGCTGTCGGGTCACCGTGGAGAACGTCGTCGTCGCCAACATCGGCACGCCAGCCGCCACCGAAACCCCCACGGCCACCGTCACGCCGGAGCCCTCGGCCGCGCCGACCGACATGCCGACCGACATGCCGACCGACGCGCCGGCCGAGATCACGGCCGGCGCGCCCGACGCAGCCGCAACGGCCGTGGAGCGCGCCGGGGACGACGGGGGCGAGGCCGCGGGGTCGGCCCCCACGCTCCAGCCGGTGGCCATGGAACCGCTCGATGCGCCGGCCGACACGGGCCTCGGCATCGGCGCGTTGGCCGCGGCGTTCGCGACCGGCTTCGCCGGCGCCCTCGGGCTGGCCGCCGTCGCGTGGTACGCCCTGGCGCGGAAGTAGCCCATGCGCGGCTGGCCCCTCGCGGTGCGTCGCGACCCCGCGCGCGACAGCGAGCCCGCAGGCTGGCTGGTGGTCGGGCTCGGCAACCCCGGTGCGCGGTATGCTGACACCCGCCACAACGTCGGCCGCCGCGTCGTCGAACGACTGGCGCACCGCCATGGGGCGACGCTGACCGACGCCAAGTTCAACGCGCGCTTCGGTCGAATCGACCTCGGTGGGCAGCGTGTGTGCCTCTGTGCGCCGATGACCTACATGAACGAGTCCGGGCGCGCCGTGGTGCCGCTGGCGGGCTTCTTCAAGATCCCCCCGGAGCGTGTCCTGGTGGTCTACGACGACCTCGACCTGCCGTTTGGCCAGATCCGGGTGCGGGCCGACGGCGGCGCAGGCGGGCACAACGGCATGCACAGCCTGATCGGGGCGTTCGGGACACCCGCGTTTCCCCGCGTCCGCATCGGCATCGGCCGCCCTCCTCCCGGCTGGGACGCGGCCGACTTCGTGCTGGCACGCTTCGGCAGCGACGAGGCGCCGCGCGTCGACGTCACGGTCGACGAGGCGGCGGACATCGTCGAGGCGGTGGTCCGGGACGGCGTCGACGCGGCGATGAACACCTTCAACCGCCGCGCGTGAGGCACAGGGCGATGCGCATCCTGCACGTCTACAAGGATTATCCACCGGTGATCGGCGGCATCGAGCACCACGTGCGCGACCTGGCCGAGGCCCAGGCGGCCGGCGGACACGACGTCAGCGTGCTGTGCACGCGCCCGGGCCATGGGCCGACCATCGAGGCCGTCGAGCACGGCGTGCGGGTGGTCCGGGCCCATCGGCTGGCCACCATCGCGTCGACGCCGCTGAGCCTGGACCTCGTACGGCGCCTCCGCACCGCCGCACCCGACATCACCCATCTGCAGAGCCCGTACCCCATGGGCGAGCTGGCGTGGCTGGCGGCCGGCCGGCGGCCGCTGGTGGTGTCGTATCAGAGCGACATCGTGCGCCAGCGGCTGCTCGGCGCATTGTGGGCGCCGGGCCTGCGCCTCGTGCTCGCCCGCGCGGACCGCGTGATCGCGTCCAGCCCGCCTTATGTCGCCTCGTCGCCGTTTTTGCGGCGTGTCCGAGGGAAGGTCGCCGTCGTGCCCATCGGGATCGACGTCGCGCGGTTCGCGCAAGGCGATCGGGCCGCGGGCCGGGCGCGCTTCGGCGAGCGGCCGACGGTGGTCTTCGTCGGGCGGCTGCGGTATTACAAGGGCCTCCCCGTCCTGCTGGAGTCGCTGCGCCTGCTGCCGGGCGTGCAGCTCGTGGTGGTCGGCACCGGTCCGGGGATGCGCGCGCTGGCCGAGCGGTCGCTCGACCTCGGTGTCGCCGATCGGGTGAAGTGGGTCGGCGACGCGACCGAGGAGGACCTGCTCGACGTGCTCGCGGCCGGCGACGTGTTCGTGCTGCCGAGCACGCATCGCAGCGAGGCTTACGGCATCGCCCTCGTCGAGGCGATGGCGGCCGGCCTGCCGGCCGTCACGACCGAGCTCGGCACCGGCACGTCGTGGATCAACCAGGACGGGCACACCGGTCGGGTGGTCGCACCCGGCGACGCGGCCGCCCTGGCCGCCGCGCTCCGCGAGATCCTGGGCGACGACGCCCGACGGGCGGCGATGGCGGCTGCCGCCCGCGCTCGGGCACAGTCGGTGTTCAGCCGCGACGCCATGGTCGCCGCCGTGATGGACGTGTACGCCGCGGCCGCCGCGGCGGCCGCCCGCCACGCGGGGGACGCCGCATGAACGTCGTGGTCACGGGCGGGGCCGGCTTCATCGGGTCGCACCTGGTGGACCGTCTTCTGGCCGACGGGCATGCGGTGACCGTGCTCGACAACCTCAGCACGGGGCGCGCGGCGAACCTCGCCGCTCACCTCGGCCACCCTCGCCTGCGGTTCCTGCGCGGCAGCATCCTCGATGCGACGCTGGTCGACGCCGTCATGTCCGGTACCGACGTGGTGTATCACCTCGCAGCCGCGGTGGGCGTCGGGCACGTCGTCAAGGACCCCCTGTGGACGGCGGTGACCAACGCGCACGGCACCGAGATCGTCCTCGAGCATGCGCGCGCGCGGGGGGCACGGGTCGTGTTTGCCAGCACGTCCGAGATCTACGGGACGAGCGACGCGCTGCCGTACCGCGAGGACGGACCGCGCGTCCTCGGGCCGACGTGGATTCACCGCTGGAGCTACAGCACGGCCAAGGCGCTCGGCGAGCACCTGTGCTTCGCCCACGCCGAGCGCGGGCTGGCCGTCAGCATCGTTCGCTACTTCAACACCTATGGCCCGCGCATGGACCCGGCCGGCTACGGCAGCGTCGTCGCGCGGTTCGTCAGCCAGGCGCTCGACGGAGCGCCGTTGACCGTCCACGGCGACGGCGCGCAGGCCCGGTGCTTCACGTTCGTCTCGGAGACCGTCGACGCGACCGTCCGCGCCGGTACCCTGGACGCGGCGATCGGGCAGGTCTTCAACGTCGGCAGCCCTTTCCACTCCACGATCGGCGACCTCGCCCGCCTGATCATCGAGCTGACCGGGTCGGGCTCGACCGTGACCCACATCGATCATGCCGCCGTGTACGGCGAGGGCTTCGCCGACACACGCACCCGCGTCCCGGACGTGTCGAAGATCGCGGCGCGGCTGGGCTGGCAACCGACGATCCCGCTGCGCGAGGGGCTTGCCCGCGTGATCGCAGAACGCCGCGCATCGGAGGCACGATGAGGACGTTGATCACCGGCGGCGCGGGCTTTCTCGGCGTCGCGCTTGCCAACCGCCTCGCCGCCGAAGGGCACGCGGTCTACGTGCTCGATGACCTGACGGCCGGCGACCGCGACCGGCTGGACCCGCGCGTGCTGTTCACCCGCGGCGACGTACGCGACGTTCCTCGGCTATGGTCGCTGTTGGCGGGCGTCCAGGTCGTCTACCACCTGGCCGCCCGTGTGAGCGTGCCGGAGTCCATCCTCTACCCCGTGGACTACAACGCCGTCAACACCGGCGGGACCGTCAGCGTGATGAGCGCCGCGCGCGACGCCGGCGTCCGCCGCGTCGTGTTCACATCGTCGGGCACCATCTACGGCGAGCAGACGACCCAGCCCATCGTCGAGGGCGCCCAGCCGCGCCCGTCCAACCCGTATGCGGTCAGCAAGCTCGCCGCCGAGCACTACGTGCGGGCCATCGGCGACCTCTACCGGATCGAGACGGTCATCCTGCGCATCTTCAACGCCTATGGGCCCGGCCAGGCGGTGCCGCCCGCCCACCCGCCGGTGATCCCACACTTCGTCCGACAGATCACGGCGGGTGGGAGCGTGGTGCTGCACGGCAACCCGCCCGGCGGCCAGACCCGGGACTTCGTCCACGTCGACGACGTCGTCGAAGCGCTTTGCCGTGCCGGGGCGACCGGTGGTGTGACGGGCGCCACGCTCAACATCGGCAGCGGCGTCGAGACCTCGCTGGCCGACCTCATCGCCGCCATCGAGCGGGCCACGGGCCGGGAGGCACAGGTCCTGGCCTCGCCCGAGCAGAGCGGGGGTGTGGCCCGCATGTGCGCCGACATCCGCGCCGCGCGCACGGCGCTGGACTGGTCGCCGTCCGTCGCGCTCGCCGACGGGCTCGCCGGGTTGGCCGCGCTTGCCCGGGGCGGCCGCTGAAGCCGCCCGGGCACGGCTGACACCTGGACGCGCAGGGCCAGCGCGCTTTGGCCCGGCATCGAGCGGCAACGGGCGATTGCCCCTGGGGCCGCGGGCTTTCAGCCGGCCAGGGCGCGGCAGGTGGCAGGTCTGCGACCCCCGGTCGGTCCTGGAGCGCGCGCGCCTTGTCTGGATTTGGCGTTCGGGGCCGGGAGTCGGTATTATTTTCGTTCGGCACTTTCATCGGCAGGAGCATCTTCATGTACGCGATCGTACAAAGTGGCGGCCACCAGTACCGGGTGACCGAGGGGCAGACGATCCGCGTCCAGCGGCTGGAAGCGGCCGCGGGCGACAAGGTCACGCTGGATCAGGTGTTGATGGTCGGCGGCGCCGCCACCCGCGTCGGCACCCCGCTGCTGGAGGGGGCGAGCGTGCATGCCACGGTGGTGGGCGACGTCAAGGGCGACAAGCTGACGGTCTTCAAGTACAAGCGCAAGAACCGCTACCGGATCAAGACTGGCCATCGCCAGCAGTACACCGAGCTCAAGATCGACGCGATCAAGGGTTGACAGGAGTCCAGTCATGGCACACAAAAAGGGCGGCGGAAGCACCAAGAACATGCGCGACTCGGGCCCGCAGTACCGCGGGGTCAAGCGCTTCGACGGCGAGTTCGTCCAGTCCGGCAACATCCTCGTTCGCCAGTGCGGCACCAAGATCCACCCCGGCCACAACGTCGGCCTGGGGCGCGACTTCACGATCTTCGCGACGATGGATGGTTACGTCAAGTTCGAGCCGCGCCCCGGTGGCAAGAAGCGGGTCAGCGTCTACGACACGCATCCCAACCGAAGCTGATCGCCGACGATCGGCGATCCTACCCGCAAGACGCGTCGCGGAACGCGGCCTCGACAGGCCGACGACCGGACGTGCGAGGGAGACGATGAAGACCAACATCCACCCGAAGTGGTATCCTCAGGCGAAGGTCGTCTGCAGTTGCGGCAACACCTTCACCGTCGGTGCGACGCTGCCGGAGATCCACACCGAGATCTGCGGCAACTGCCATCCGTTCTTCACCGGCGAGCAGCGCATCGTCGACACCGCCGGCCAGGTCGAGCGCTTCATGCGCCGGCTCGAGGTCGGGGCCACGCAACGCGAAACCGTCGTCCAGTCGGCCGAGGCGCGCCGCCAGGCCGAGATCGAGGCCCGGCGCAAGCGGCGCGGGCTGACGCCGCTGTCGAGCCGACAGCCTGCGGCGCCTCCCGCGAATGCCGAAGACCAGGCCGAGGCACCGTCGGCGGAGGCCGCCGAGGCGAAGCCGAAGGCTCCGCGGCGCGCCAAGCCCGCCAAGCCCGCCGGAGAAGGCTGAGCCCGGCGGCCGTCAACCCGTGCGAAGGCATGACGACGAGGGCACGGAGCCGCTTGCTCCGTGCCCTCGTTCGTCACGCGGATCGTTCGCCGTGTGTGCATACCGGAGGCAATGCCCTTGGAACTCGGACCCGCGAACGTCGCCGATGCCTCGACACCCCCTCCGACGGGGACCGATCCTCGCCAGACGCACGCCGAGACGTGGTTCGAGACGGTGCTCGACCACGGCTTCGTCGAGCTGATCGACGTCATCGGCGACGACCGTCGCTGCGTGGCCGCGGCCCGCGTGTCGCTGCGGCGCGAACAGCTCAGCCTTGCGGACCATGGCGCGGAGCAGGTCGAGCGCGACAAGGGACTGCTCGCACGGCTGGTGCGCGACCGCCACACCTCGCCGTTCGAGCACGCGGTCTTCCAGTTCCGCGTCCGGGCGCCGATCTTCGTCGTGCGCCAGTGGTTCCGCCACCGCTTCGCCTCGTACAACGAGGAGAGCGCCCGCTACACCAAGCTCGAGGACGAGTTCCACCTGCCCGCTCACTTGCGCATCCGGGTGGGCAAGGCGATGGACTACCGCTACGAGGCCATGCCCGAGCCCGAGAACGCGGCGCTGCTGGCTGCCATCCAGGCCGTGTACGACGACGCCCGGCAGCTGTACGAGCGGCTGCTCGAACGCGGCGTCGCGCGTGAGCACGCCCGGTTGGTGCTCCCGGTCGCCCAGTTCACGACGTTCTTCTGGACAGTCAACGCCCTGAGCCTGATGAACTTCCTCAACCTGCGCAACGCGCCGCATGCCCAGGCGGAGATCCAGGCCTACGCCGAAGTCATCGAGGCGATGTTCCGCGACCGCATGCCGTGGACCCACGCGGCCTTCCGGGCCCATTGGGGGCCGGGAAGCATCGGCTAGAGGAGGCAGACGATGGTCTTGAGCGATCGGGAGATCGCCGAACGCGCGCGGTCGATGGGCATGATCGAGCCGTTCGTCGACCAGCAGGTGAGCGAAGGGGTGGTCTCGTACGGCCTGTCGAGCTACGGCTACGACTTTCGGGTGGCCAACGAGTTCAAGATCTTCAGCAACGTCAACTACACGGCGGTGGACCCGAAGGAATTCGACGCCAACGCGTTCGTCGACGTCGTGACCGACGGCTGCTGCATCGTCCCCCCCAACTCGTTCGCGCTGGCGCGGACGGTCGAGTACTTCCGGATCCCGCGCGACATCATCACGGTGTGCCTCGGCAAGTCGACGTACGCCCGCTGCGGGATCATCCTGAACGTCACGCCGTTCGAACCGGGTTGGGAAGGCCACGCGACGCTGGAAATCTCCAACACCACCCCGCTCCCGGCCAAGATCTACGCCAACGAGGGCATCGGGCAGGTCCTCTTCCTGCGCGGGTCGCAGGAATGCCTCGTCTCGTACAAGGACCGCAAGGGCAAGTACGACAAGCAGTTCGGCATCGTCACCCCGCGCATCGTGAGGCCCGGGGGCTGATGGGTCTCCGCAGGGAGACATGAGGTTGCGGCAGCTGCGCGCCCGTTCGCCCCACGTGCAGCCAGCCGCGAGGCACGACGGATGAACGGGCTCCTCGCCATCGACGTCGGCAACACCCACACGTCGCTCGCCCTCTGGCCGGCCGGAGCGTCGGGCAGGGCGGACCCCGCTCCGCCGTCCTCGCCGCACCACTGGCAGGTGGCCAGCGCGCCGTCGCGCACCGTCGACGAGCTCCGACTGCTCGTGACCCAGCTCCTCGCGTCGTGCGGCCTTGCGCCGGGCGACGTCGGCGCCTGCGTCATCGGCTGCGTGGTGCCCGAGCTGCACGGCACGGTCGTTGCGGCATGCCGGCAGCTGTTCGGGGTTGCACCGCTCGTCGTCGGCCCCGGCGTGCGCAGCGGCTTGCGGATCCGGGCCGAGTCGCCCAGGGAGGTCGGCGCCGACCGGATCGCCAACGCGGTCGCCGCCGTCGCCCGCTTCGGGAGCCCGGTCATCGTGCTGGACTTCAGCACGGCGGTCACGCTCGACGTGATCGGCAACGACGGCGAGTACCTCGGCGCCATCATCGCGCCCGGCATCGACATCGCGGCCGCGGCGCTCGCGCGCCGCACCGCGCGGCTGCACCGCTTCGACATCGCCCCGCCGGCGAAGGCCATCGCCAGCGACACCGAGTCCGCCGTCCGATCCGGGCTGTTCTTCGGGCATGTCGGGCTCATCGAGGGCTTGGTCGCGCGCCTGCAGGCCGACGTCGGCCCGGCGGCCGTCGTCGCCACCGGCGAAGCCGTGTGGCTGCCCGCGGTGCTGGCGCACACCCACGTGATCGACGCCTACGAACCGCTCCTTACCCTCGACGGTCTCCGACGCATCCACGCGCGCCACACCGCCGGGACCTGACGGCACGCGGCGGCCCACCGTCGGCGGCGACCCGGTTCCGCCATCGAACGTTCGCTCCGGCCGCAGCGTTATACGACCCAGGGCGCCGACGTCCCGCGGCACCCCGATCCGCACACCCGCACCGGCAAGGAGATGGCGATGGGAACGAATCACAAGCTGGCCGTGCTCGGCGCCATGGTCACGGCGGCGTGCCTCGGCATGTGGCAGGGTGCCGGCCCGGCGGCGGCGCAGCGCGCGACGCCCATGCCCACCCCCGACCCGCAGACGCTCCTTCGCCGGTACGGCACGCGCTTCAGCCTGCCGATGGTCGATGCGCCCGGCGGTGGTTCGGCGACGGTGGCGCTCGATGTCGCCAGCAGCGGCTGGCGGACGACCGACGTCCTGGTGGTCGAGCTCGACGCCACGCGCGCCGCGGGCTGCGACACGCCGTTCGACGCCGCGCGGATCAAACGCGTCACGTGTGTCCGGGGGATCGGGCGCCTGCATGCGGCGACCGTGCCGCTCGCCGGCGCCGCCGAGAGCGCCATCGTCTACAGCCTCGATCCGGCGAAGGTGGCCGACGCCTGCGCGACGTTCGACGCCGTGCGGACCGGCCGTCAGACGATGGCCGCCTGGGAGCAGCAGGTGTGGATGCAAGGCCACGGAGAACCCATCGCCGTCAAGGTCGCGGCCCAGACCGCGGACGCCATGACCGCGCTCTCGGGTCAGACGTCGCTCGCCACCGGGCGGCCCGGCGCGATGCGCGATGCCGGGCGCGTCATCCGATCGCTGCCGGTGCTCTGGGCCGGCGGGGCGGGCGGTCGCGCGCGTCTGCTCAACCCGTCGGCGCAGTGCCTTGCGGCCAATGCCGCCGTGGGCGGGAGCGGCCCGGACGGCGGGTGTGGGCCGCGCGCCGACCACCGTCTGGCCGTCCCCCCGCACGGCGCCGTCAGCGTTCCGGCGCCGGCCGCCGCCGTGGCGGTGGGCAGCCTGACCCTCGGCGCCGCCGCGCAGCAGCCGTCGGGCAACGTGCAGGACGCGGCGGCGGCGGCCGACGTTCTCGATGCCCGCGGCTGGATGAGCATCAACGACGCGAGCATGACGGCGGCCAGCCAGTATGGGCCCGCGTTCCCGATCGCCGTCGCGCCCTTCCCCGGCCTGACCAGCGAGCTGTGGGTGACCAACAACCATGTCACCGCGACCGTCAACGTGGCGCTGGTGATGTTCAGCGGCAACCTCGCGGTGCATGCCACGCACAACGACCCCGTGCCGCTGTGCCCGGGTGGCACGCGCCGCTACGACGTCCAGGCCATCGCCGGCGAGATCCCGCCGACCCAGCCACGCGAGAACGGGCCGGTCGGCGCGCCGCTGCTGTCGCTGCGCATCGAGGCGACGAGCCCGCAGCTCCCGACCTTTCCGCCCGTCTCGGGCGTGATGGTCCTGCGCGGCGACCACGGCGTCACCGCGTACACCGGGCTCGCGGCGCCGCCAGAGCTCCAGGCCCTGCGCGGCCGGCCGGGGGCCGGCGGGGTCGACGTCGCGCCGGTGACGGTGATCCCGAACGTCAAGAAGCTCGCCGGCGACGCCCGGCTCTCGACGTACATCGGCGCGATGGTCCTCGGCAACCCCCAGGCCGAGAACGGCATCGCGGTGGACTTCTATGACGCCGACGGCAAGCCCGTGGTGGTCGGGTTCCAGCGGGCGCTGGGCAATGGCCCCGCGGCGATGTTCGACCTGCGCGAGGTCGTCGCCCGTGGGCGCGACGGTACCGCCATGCGGCTGCCGGACGGGTTCGTCGGCACCGCCGTCGTCCGCGGCGGCCAGAACCGCGGCATGCTGGGCGTCGTGGCCATCGACCGCCCCGGTGACCCCGTCCGCCCCGACGCGCCACGCCCGCTGGCCGACGGCCCGGCGCAGGCACCGGCCACCGACCGGATGTCGAGCCACACCGGCGTGATCCTGCCCCAGTGGCCCGACCCGGACGTGCCAACCCCGACCCCGCTGCCGACGCGCGTGCCGAGCACGCCGACGCCGACCGGCCCGCCGCCAACCCAGGTGCCCACCGCCGTGGCCCCGAGCGCGACGCCCGAGGTGACGCCGACGGCCCAAGCGACGCCTGCCGCCGGCCGGTGGCGCGCTTGTCTGCCATGGCTGAACAACGGCTTGCCGTAAGGTCACCCACCGCAAGGCCCGGCGTGCGGCCGACGCCATCCGCTCGGCACCGGCCCCGCCGGCGGGTGGGCCGGGCCTTGGTCTGACGTCCACGGCGTGGCAGAATTGCCGGATCCATGCAAGCGCCTCACGTCACCGCCTCGCGCCGGTCACTGCTGCGCCGCGCCGTCGCGTTCTTCGACCCCGCCGAGCCCGGCTTCCTCCGGCGCATGGGGCGCCTCGCGCTGGCGGCTCTGGGGCTCGGCCTGTGCGGCCTGTGCGCTGCGACGGTGGCCTGGACGCAGACGGTCACCGGCCGCTACTGGACCGCGGTGGTGTGGATCGAGACCGAGCGCTACGATTGGGCGGTGTCGGTGGCCGAGGGGCTGGTGCGCGACGAGCCGCGGCGGAGCTACGCCTACTATCGCCTCCTGGCCACCGCGCTGCGGCGCAGCGGACGGCCCGAAGCGCAGCTCGCCGTCTACGACGAGGCCGTCGAGCAGTTCCCCGACCACTCGCTCGCGCACGGCCACCGCTGCTGGTACGGCACGCTGTTCGGCGACCCCCGGACCGTCATCGACAGCTGTGATCGCGCGATCGAGATCGGCGAGGGGACCTCTGGCTCGGCCCATGCCCGCCGTGCCGTCGCCCGCGCCCTCACCGGCGACCGTCCGGGCGCCATCGCCGACCTCGAGGCGGCCCTGGCGATCTGGGACCGGCGCGACTTCCGCGGCCGCACCTACGACACCCGCGCCGCATGGCTCGAGGCCCTGCGCGACGGGCGAGACCCGTTCGACGACGCGACGCTCGAGCAGCTGCGGCGGGAGTTCTGAAGGTCGGCGCGATCCGCAGCGCCGTCGCGCGCAAGTCGGGCCGTCGGCCGCGCGGCTTTGGGAATCATGCCTCGCATGGTAAAATTGTGTTTCGCCGCGTGGCGAACACGGAGGGGTCGCATAGTCTGGTCGAGTGCGCGCGTCTCGAAAACGCGTAGGGGTTCTGCTCCTCGTGGGTTCAAATCCCACCCCCTCCGCCACACGCGCAACAACGCCCGGAACCTCGGTTCCGGGCGTTGTTGCTTCGACGCGCCGCCGCGTCGGCCGGGCGGCTGGCGCCGCGGCCGCGTCGCTCGATCATTGTCGGGTGGTCTGCACAACCGCGGGCAGGTGCACCTTTTCCGTGAGCGTCGCGGGATCGACCACCACCACCGCGATCGGCGGCGGGTCCGGATAGGCGCCGACGTTGCCCGCGGTGTCGCGGGCGCGGGCGCGGAACCGGTACGACTCACCCCATTCGCCGGTGAACAGCCGGCTCGTCTCCCGGCCGTTGGTCACCCAGTCGGTCCACGCACCGCCGACGCCCCGCTTGTACTGGACGTCGTAGCCGGTGACGCCGCCGCAGTTGTCCTGACCTTGCCAGCTCACCGTGAAGTCGCGCTTGCCGATCGGCAACGTGGACCGCATCGTCACCACCGGTGCGACCCCGTCGACGGTGGTCTGGGCTTCGAAGGCGCCGAACGGCTCGACGTTGCCCGCCTTGTCCTTGGCCGCCACCCGGAACTGATACTGGTTGCACTGCGCGGCCTGACCGAAGCGCACGCTGGTCTCCTTGATGCCGTAGCCGAGGAGCCCCCAGCTCGTGCCGCCGATGTTGTACTGCACCTCGTAGCTGTCGAGGCCGCTGTTGACCAGGCCGGGGTCGTTCGGCAGGTCCTGGGCGGTCCACCGAAGGTCGAACGGGCCCGGCACCCAGGCCGGCAGCGGGTTCATGGTGGCGATCGGAGCCGACCAGTCGACCAGCGTCGACGCATCCGGCGCCTTGCCGGGCTGCACGTTGCCCGCCTGGTCGTACGGGTAGACGTTGAACTCGTAGAGATGGCCGTTCCTGCCGAAGTAGCTGCCGCCGAATGTCTGGAGCTTGGCCCCGAGCACCTGGAACTGGCCGCCGTTGTCGCGCACGAAGGCCTGGAAGTAGTCGATGCCGGTATACGGCTCGGGATCGTCGCCCGCCCACGCCAGCCGGATGGTGACCTGGTTCGGGTTGCCGCCGTCGGGGGCGTTGATGTACTGCGGCAACGGGCTCATCGTGGCCACCGGCGGCTTGGTGTCGGTGGCGTGCTCGACCACGAGGTTGGGCTCGTTGGAGCCCTCCGACGAGTCGAAGCCGCGGAACGACCCGCCGGTCTCGTAACCCTGGAGGTAGATGCCGCCGTTGCACCAATGGTCCGGCCACCACTCGGCCAACCGCCAGCGCTGCACGAGCTCGGTCACGTCCCACTCGTAGGTGTCGCGGGTGGTGCCGATCTTGGTCCGGTCCAGATCGTCGTCGTCGTAGTCGGGAAACTTGTCCCACGTCGGGTCGTCCTCGTCCCACGCTTCCTTGCACCGCCGGTCCTTGTCGCGCGCCAGCTTCACCCGCCGGATGACGATGTCGCGCCCGGGGTCGCCGGTGGGCCCGGCCTCGCGCAGGTACAGCTCGACGGCGGCGTCCTTCACCGCCTGGTTCTTGGGCAGCTCGCCGACGGCATCCCACCAGACAAGCCCGCGGGTGGCACCGTAGCTGGGGTGTTCACCGACGAAGATCCGGCTCTCGCCGCCATAGTGGCTGCCGCGGTTGCGGAACGACACGAACGTATCGCGTTCGCTCTCGATTCGCGACACCGCCATCGGCCCGTCGCCGGACAGCCCTGCGAAGCCCGGGAGCGCGAACCGTCGGGCCGCGCCACCCGCAGCGCCGGCTGCGTCATGGGGCCGGCTGGCCTGCGGCCGGCCGTCGCCACGCGTCGCGGGCGATGGATCCGCGACGAACGACCCAGCGGGGGCCGGCACGCTGTCCTCGATGGCCAGCGGGGCCGTGCCCTCGTCCGCCCGAACCACCGTCGGCGCGGTCCGCATCCCCCCCCACGCGCTCGCCATCCCCGTCAGCCCGACGGCCAGCGCCATCGTCGGTAGCACCCGTCGCATACGTCGCCTCCTCGTTGTCGGTGTGGTTGTCGACCTCAGTCGAGGCCCCAGGCCTTGAGCAGCGTCGGCAGATAGATGTGTCGCCGCCCGGGCGGCATCGTCGCCGTGGCCGTCGGCGTCGCGGTCGGTGGAACCTGGGATGCCGTCGGCGTGGCCTCGGCCGTCGCCGTCGGTGTCGCCGTCGCAGGCGCCGCGGTGCGGGTCGCGGTCGGCGACGGCCGGGCGGTGGCGGTTTCGGTGGGCGGCGCCCCGCCGAGCACCGTGATGTCGGGGTTCGGCAGGTCGCGCTGCCCGGGCGACCCGTCGCTGTAGACGACGTTGAGCGTGCTGAGGTCGGACACGGGATACGTCTCGTCGGCGTAGATCATCCGGGCATCGTACTCGATGGTCAAGCCGCCGGCCGGGATGGCGCCGAAGGCCCATTGCGGCTCGCGGATCGTCCCGCCGGTCGGCGGCGGCGAGGCGGTGCTGTCGAGGAACACGGCGCCCGAGTGCATCCGCTCGAAGACGTCCACCCGTGTGATCTTGATCGGCCGCAGGAGGCGGGTGATCAACATCGCCATGCGCGACTTCATGGTCGAATCGGCCGAGCAGGCGGTGACGGCTTCATCGCAAACCGGCCACGACCAGCGCCGCCCGGTGATGCCGCCCCACTGCGTGCACTGCGCGTCGGTGTCGGCGCACACGCTCGACGCCTCGACGTAGTGCGTGTAGCGCGACTCGTACTGGCCGCGGCCGGTGGCGTCGTACCACAGCATGAACGCGAACTTGACGCCGGCGTTCTTGGCGGCCTGCGTGACCGTCGGCAGGTTGACCAGCGCGCCGTTGACGTCCGGGCCGGCGACGACGATGATCACCATCTTCTCGTTGCCCGGGGTGCCGTCGTTGTCGAGCTTCTGCGTCGCGGTGCGGATGGCGGCCGAGAGCCCGCGGACGTCGTTTTCCTGCTCTTTGCGCATGGCCTGGATGGCAGCGAGCAGCCGGGTCCGATCGGCAGAGAGGTTGACCTTGACCGACTCCTCGGCCGCGTAGGTGATGAGGCCGGCCTTGCTGGTCGCGAAGTCCATCTGGTTGACGAAGTCGTTGAGGCCCGAGCGGGTGGCGCGGATCAGCTCGAGGTTCTCGAACATCGTGATGGAGTTGTCGACGACGAAGAACACGTCGGCCGCGCGCGACGCGCCGGCGCACGCGCCGGCATTGCCGCCGGCGACGGTGATCTTCACGCGGACCTTCTGGTCGACATAGATCTGCGACGGCGACACGGTCCGATCGTAGGTCACGCCGCACGGCAGCGGCGGCGGCGCCTGGCCGGCGGCCGGTCGGGCAGGATCGGCCGCAAGGATGACCGCCAGCCCAACGGCCGCCGCGACCACGGGAATCAGGCCCCAGCGTGAACGCATGTGCGCACCCCTTTCGGATGGCCGGTCGTCGGCCGGCCTCGGTTGATCAGCCCCTGGCGGGCACCGGCATGCCCGGACCGTCTTGCCGCCCGCGTCCGCCGAAAACGCGCACGGGGGGCGCACCTGCACCCCCCGTGACATCGCTCGAGGTCGCCATCGCGTCGCGATCACCATCCGCCGGGCAACCGCGGTCCGGGGCCGTCGGCCTTATCCCTGGAAGCCGCTGCCGTTCAGCAGCGCCGGCAGGAAGATCCCGGGCCGCGGCGTGGCCGTGGGCGGCGGGACGGCGGTCGGCGTGTCCGTCGGCGGCGGCACGTCGGTGGCCGTCGGCGTGTCGGTGGCCGCCGGGACCGGCGTGTCGGTCGGCGTCGGCGTCGGCGGGTCGGTCGGCGGCGCGGTGGGCGCGGTGGGCGTGGGGGTCTCGAGCGGCGGCGGCGCCGTCGGTGTCAGCGCCCGGATGAACGCGCCGCAGTCCTGCTGCTCACGGCCCTTCCGGTAGATGCAGACCTCGGGGTTGTCGAGGTAGATCTCGCTGAGGCTGTTGTCGGAGTACAGCATCGACAACCGCGCGTCGATGGACAACGGCTGGATCTCGGGTGCGAAGCCCGGCATCGTCACCACGTCGTACTCGATGGTGAACCCTCCCGGCGGCTTGCTCGACGTCGCGGAGTTCCACGTGATCTCGGACCCGAGGATGCTGGTGGGCTCTCTCGGCTGCCCGGAGCGGGTGACATACTCGAAATAGCTCGACTGCAGGTAGTCGGAGTACTCGGAGTTCTTCGCCTGCTTGCCGCGCAGCACGGCGTCGGCGACGTCGCGGAAGATCTGCGGCAGGTCGGGGGCCTTGTCGCCCGAGCTGGCGTAGTAGCCGGCGCTGGCGCACGTCACCATCCGGCCCTGCGAGTCCTCGTGGCCGACCACCACCACCGGCACCTTGGCGCGGCGGGCGCGCTGGCAGCCCTCGTCGCGGGTCACCGGGGGCTCGGGGTTGCTGCCCGTGGTCTCCGGCGCCCCGCGGTCGAAGATGATGATGACGTTGTAGTCCTCGTCGGCCACGTTGGTCGGCAGGCGCCCGACGGCGTCGTTGATGGCCTGCCCGAAGCCGGCCGAGCCGCCGATCGGCTCGAGGCTGATCTGCTCGATCTGGCGCAGGAGCTCGGTCTTGCCCTCGCGGCCGCCGCGCAGCGGCATGCGGATGGTGTACTGGTCACCGACCAGCACGAGGCTCCCCGTCGAGCCGTTCTCGAAGTCGACGACGTTGACGAACGACTTCAGGCCTTCCTTGAGGTTGCGCAGGAGGTCGGCACGCACCACGCCGCTCGAGCGCACCGTGGTCTCGACGATGAGGATGAAGTTGATCCGCCGCGTCTTGCTGACGCAGTTGAAGTCGTAGTGCACCTTCACGTGGACCTTCGCGCCTTCTTCGACGACCCGCGGCGACACCTCGCGCGTTCCCACGGGGTCGCATGGGACCAACGACTGCTGCGGGCCCGCCGGTGCGAGCGGCGCGGCACCGCCCGGCACGGCCGACAGGACCACGAAGGCGCACGCCACCGCCGCGGCGGCCATTCGCGTGCCGATCGAGCACCGAACAAATCGCGACATGACAGACCACCTCCTCAGGAGTTCCTCGCTTGGCGGCGGCGCACCCACGACCGGGAACCGCCAGCAACCTCGGCAAGCCGCGCGATCGAACGCATCCCCACTGCCGGCTCGGCCGCGGACGACGTGGACAAAAGCGACAAACCCGCCCGCGCCACCCTCTCGGGCCGACGATCCTTGGCAGAAAAAGGATACATCAATGCCCGGTGCGGCGCAATCCGCCAACCCACCTACGGCGCCGCACACCCGGCCATGCGCGCGATATCGAGGTAGATGCCGCGGAGATCGGCCCCGTCGGGGCTGTGGAAGTACCGGCTCGGGGCCCCGGCCATGTCGCGCAGCACGGCCTCGTCCACCGTCTCGCCGAGACCGACGGCATAGAGCGTGATGCCGGCGTCGCGCGCCGCGGCGGCCGCACGGCGTGCGGCGGCCGGGTCGCCGGTGAGCCCGTCGGTCAGCACGACGATCACCGGGACGCTGGCGGCCGGCCGATCGGGCGCGCCCAGGAGCCCGCGCGCCACGTCCAGCCCGCGCTCGAGCCGGCTGCCGTAGCGCACGTGGTGGAAGAGGCGCGCCAGCGCGAGCTGCAGCGAAAGCCGGTCGCCGGACAGGGGTTGCAGCACGTCGGACCGGCTGCTGACCGCGACGACGGCCGCCCGATCGGCGGGCAGGTCGAGGGCGTCGACGAACGCGCTCGCCGCGTCGAGCGCGAGCTGGAGCTTGACCTCGCCCGCCGCACCGGTCGCCAGCATGCTCGACGACGTGTCGAGCACCATGGCGACGTCGGCATGCCGGGTCGGCACGCAGTGCGACTTCCACAAGGCCGGCAGATACGCGGCGGCGGGGGGCGTGGGCGACGCGGTGGCGGTGGCGGTGGCGGTTGCCGGCGGGGTGGCCGTGGCCGTGGCCGACGGCGCCGGGGTGACGGAGGGGGTCGGCGTGACCGTCGGAGGTGTCACGCACGCGATCTCCGGCGCCGCGAAGGCGTAGGTCTGCGGGGCGCCGCGGTCGAACTGCAGCTCGACCGCGGCGGAAACATGGGCGGCATGTCGGCCGATGGCGCCGCACGTCACCTGGTACGTGATGGTCAGCCCGCCGGCCGGCCATACCGCGTAGCGCCACGCGAGGTCGTTGCCGCGGACGCGCGGGGCCGGCACGCCCGAGCCCCACACGTAGCCCAGCGCGTCCGGCAGGCTGTCGGTCACCTGCGCGCCCGTCAGGTGGACGACCGTGAGGTTGGTCACGATCTCGCGCATGAGCGACGGGAACCGGTCGCCCAGCGTCTCGGCGAAGAAGAGGGCGGGCACGGAGGCCATGGCCTCGAGGAGCGTGAAGTTGGCCAGGCCGTTGGCGCCGACCGTGGCCACCAGGATCCCGGCATCCTTCGCCGCCTTCGCCTCGGCCAACACCACGTCGTCGGCCTGGTCGGCCGGGCCGGCCACCCACACCACGAGCACGTCGGTCGCCGCCGGTGCGCCGGGCTGCTGGCGCGCCTGCTCGATCATCTGGCGCCCGGCGCGCACGCCCATCACCAGGTTGTGGCCCTGGCGCGGGAAGAAGCGGCGGCTGGCCTCGGCGATCGCCACCGGGTCGCGGGTAAGGCCCGTGAGGATCTCGGCCTGGGCGTGGAAGGCGATGACGCCGATCTCCGACCGCGACAGGTCGACGAGGTCGGGCAGGCCGGCGACGGCGCGCTTCAGCCCGTCCATCCGCAGCCCGCCCATGTCCACCGAGTTGTCGGCGACGACGACGAGGCGCAGCGGCGCCTGCGAGTGGGAGCAATCCGCCTGCACCGTGAGGGTGAGCTGTACCGGCGCGCCCAACGACACGGTCGCCGCCGAGGCGTGCTTGGCAGCGCGGACGGCGCAGCCGTCTTGGGCTCTCGCCAACGGCGACGGCGCGCGCGCGAGCACGACCATCGGCAGGGCGCCGAGCACGGCCGCTGCGAGCCCCGACCACAGCCACCGCCTCCGTGGGGAGGGGACGGCGGGGGGAAGGGCGCCGCCCCGCGGGCAGGCCGCGAGGTGCTTGAGGGCCGTGAGCGGTCGAAGGGGGCGCATGGGTGTCGGCACCAGTATACGGTGGGGCGGAAGGCCGGTCAACGGCGATTCACCGCCGGTGCCGTTCGCGATCGTGACGGCGAACGAAATGAGAAAGGCGCGTCCCGCTCGACGCGCCTCCCTCTAACCCCTGCCCCTGTAGGGGTCGCCAAATGGCCAAATGTGCCAAGCCACCGGCTGCCCGGGGAGCGCGATGAGAGCGACGATGGAAACCCCCCTGCCGGCATATGGCCTGACATTACATTGAGACGCGCATGCCGGGCCGGAGGATACGGCCGACATCGGCGCACGCCGCCCGCCGCCCATCGCTTGAAGCAGCCGGTCGACGGTGCTAGCATTGGCCCCGCCAGTCGGCGGGCGGTCCCTCGGGTCGCAGCCTGCGCGTCCGCCGATGCGCACGGGGAGAGGTCGCATAGCCCGGCTTATTGCGCGCGCCTGGAAAGCGCGTTTCCCGCAAGGGATCGCGGGTTCGAATCCCGCCCTCTCCGCCTCTGACCCCGCGGCCTCCCCGGTCCGGTCGCCGTCTTGTCGTGACGTCTCGGCATCGGAGTCGCCGCCCATCTCACACCGTCCCGGGCGCGCCGTCTTCTTCGGCCGGCACCGTCACGTGGAACACGGTGCCCCCGCCCGGCCGGCTCTCGAACCAGAGGCGTCCCCCGTGTAGCTCGACCACCGCACGGGCGATATGGAGGCCGAGGCCGGTGCCGCCGACCTCGCGGCGGCGGGCCTCGCCGCCGCGAAAGAACCGGCGGAAGACGTGCTCGCGGTCGTCGGCCGGGATGCCGATGCCGCGGTCCGCCACGGTCAGCTCGAGGAGCCCTGGTTCGGCAGCGCGCCGCAGGTCGACGTCGATGCGGGTGCCGTTCGGCGAGTACTTCTGCGCGTTGTCGACCACGTTGGCCATGGCCTGCACGATCCGCTCGGGATCGCACAGTGCGGCGGGCAGATCGGGTGCGCACGTCAGCACCAGCGACTGTCCGCGCTCGGCCAGGCGGGGGCGGATCTCGTCGGCGACCGACCGGAGCACGGCCGACATGTCCACCGGCTGCAGCTCGAGGTCGAGTCGGCCGGACTCGAGCCGCGCGAGGTCGAGGAACGTGTCGGTCAGCCGGATCAGCCGCTCCGCGCTTCCCTGCACCACGCGCAGCGCGCCGGCCTGGGCATCGCTGAGCGGTCCGTACGCCCCGTCTGCGAGCAGCTCGAGGTAAGCCAGGATCGACGCCAGCGGCGAGCGCAGCTCGTGGGCGGCCACCGATACGAACAGCGTCTTCATCTCGGCCATCCGGCGACCTTCGGCGTTGGCCGCCGCGAGCGCCAGGTTCTGGCGCGCCAGGTGGTCCTTGAGGAGCTGCAGCTCGTTGCGCTGCTGCTGGACGCGCTGCTCGCGGCGACCCCGCTGGGTGGCGTCCTCGACGACCACCAGGATACCGTTCGGCTCGCCCGCGGTGGTCGGCCACGCCAGCAGCGTGAGGTCGACGTACGCGAGCCCCGCGGCATCGCCGTCGGGCACGGACGGCCGATTGACGAGGCTCAGCTGGTACCTCGGCAGGTCTCCGCGCATGATCTCGGCCAACACCGCCTCGCAGCCCGTCAGCTCGGGCACGACGTCGAGGAGACGGTCGCCCGCGACCGGCAGCTGCCGACCCGCGAAGGCAGAGAACCGACCGCCGCTGTCGGTCACCCTGAGAGCGGCGTCGCCGACCACGTAACCCACGCCGCGCTCGGCCATGACCGCTTCGGCCACGTCGAGGCGCATCTACCCCTCGCCTGCGAGGCGCTCCGCGAGGTTGCGGAACAGGTCCTCCACCGCGTCGCCGCGTTTGGCGCTCGTCGGCACGATCGGGGCGCCCAGCCGCGCCGCCATGGCATTGGCCTCGGCGAGCACGGTCGCCGGATCGGCCACGAGGTCGACCTTGTTGGCGGCGATGGCCAACGGGGCGGCAGGCGAGGTCTGCCGAATCTGCGCGGCGTAGGCCGGCAGGCGTTCCAGCGTCTCGGGCCGGCTCAGGTCGAACACCAGCAGCGCGCCGGCGGCCCCGCGCAGGTAGCTGGCGCGCACGGCGCCGAACTCCTCGCTGCCCGCCAGGTCCCACACGATGAGCGCCACCTCGACCACGCGGTCGGCCCGCGGCACCATCACCACCTTGCGGCTGACCTTGACGCCGATGGTGCTGATGTAGGTGTCGTCGAAACGGTCGTACACGAACCGGCGCGCGAGGCTCGTCTTGCCGACGGCGAAGTCGCCGAGGAGGCACACCTTGCGGCCGAGCACGAGCGGGGTGGTCATGGGATCATCCACCTGTCTTTGGGGTCGGGGTCGCCGAGTCCCGTGCCTCGGCCGCCGCGGCGCGTTGGATCCATGGGCCGTCGGCCATCCAGCCCTCGACCGCGCTGCCGTCGGGGAGCACGGCACGAACCCGCAGCCAGTCGCCCTCGGCACCCAGGACCCACACGCGCGTGCCTCGGACCGCGACGCCGAACGCCGCCTCGGCGGTCGACGGCGCCCGTCGGATCCAGGCGTTGCCGGCCATGACGCCTTCGGACGGGGCTGGGGTGGCGCCGGCCATCGGCGTCGACCGCGGCGTGGGGACGCTCGTCGCCATGACCACCGGCGGTGCGGCCGTCGGCGGGGCGGTCGCCGCGGGCGCTCGCCAGGCGCGCCACAACCAGCCGGCCACGAGCACGGCGCCGACGACGACGGCGAGGCCCGCGGCGCCGATGCCCGCCAGCAAGAGCTTCTGCGCGCGCCCCAGCGGCCTGGGCTGGCCGATGACGAGCATCTCGCCGAGCAGCGGTCCCGCCGGCGCCAGCACCGTCGCATCGCCTTCGTAGTCCTCGAGCGTGGCCCGGAAGCGACGCTCGATCTGCGCCAGGCGGTCGCGCATCGCCGGCCGGAGCTCGGGCGGCTCGATGCCGTCGACGATGACGGCGAGGTACGCCAGCCGCCCCCCCTCGAGCAAGATGCGCTGCTGACCGTGCTGGATCTCCTCGAGCTCGTCGCCGGCCTGCCCGGGCAACGTCGTGGCGGCGAAGTCGCGAATCGCCGTGAGCATGCCGCTGACCACGTCGGCATCGCCGTCGATGCCGCCCGAGCCGCGGGGACGGCGCGTGACGTGGTGCAGGAGCAGCCCGGTGGCGCGGTGGATGAGGAGGACGTCCTCGACCTCGAACGGCAGCATCGCGCGCAGCACCGTGGCATCGCCGGGCGCCCCGCCCAGCCGCGCCCGGAGGCGCCACCACGCCAGCCGGGGGTTCAACCCTCCCCGCATCCGCGCGTCGACCTGCCGTGCCAGGTCGCGCATGGCCTCGGCGACGGCACGCCCGATGAGGGCGCCGATGATCGGATAGAGGGCCTCGACCATCTCCTCGCGCGCCTCGCGGATCTGCCGGCCGATCGCCGCTTGCATCAACGGCGCGATGGCGTCCATGAGGGCGGTGTCGTCGCCGAGGCGGGACTCGATGGTGTCGACGCGCGCGGTCAGGTCGGTGACGACGCTGCGCTCGGGGCCGACGAGGATCTGGCGGAGGCTCTCGATGGCGAGATCCTGCGCCGGATCTGGCGGAGGCACGCCGGCCGCCGCGATGGACACGGCCCCGGGCGGCGACGCGTCCACGCCCGGCCCGGCGCCATCGATCACCGCGGCGCCGCCTGGTCGGAGGGTTGCGCCTGGATGAGCTGGCTCAGCCCGGCGAGCACGCCCGGCGCGGTCGCGCCCTGCTTGAGCTGCGTCCCGAGCTGGACCAGCAGGTCGCCGAGGTTGAGGCGATCGACCTTCTCGGCCGTCAGCTTCTCGGTCGACTGCCGCAACTCCGCCCGCAGCCGCTCGTCATCCTCGCGCGCCTCGGCGCGAAGCGCCTGCACGCGCCGGGCGGTGTCGGCCTCGAGCTCGGCGTGCGCTGTCCGCAGGCGTTCCAGCTGCTGCTGGAGGCGCTCGACGTCGGCCAGCAAGTTCTGGAACCGCTGGTCGTAATCCCGCATCTGCGGCCCGAAGATGATGTCACGGATCCGCTCGACGTCCGGGTCGGCCGCGGGCACCCCCGGGTCGTTGCCGCGTGCTGCCATGTCCCCCCCTGTGGTCATCGTGCAGGCGATGGCGGTGGTTCGCGCCGACGCCGGCCGCACGCCGAAAGGTGCTCTGTACGGGCAGGCGCCGCGCAGGTCGGCGCGCGCACAACGTCGGCGTGCGTATTGTACACCAGCTTGGCCGGGCGGCATCGCCACCCCATAATACCCGGCATGGGCCACCTTCCCCACGCCGCCGCGGGTGTCGACGGGTGTCGGGCGCGCGCAGCCGCGACCCCGGAGCCGCGCAGCTTCGCGCCGCCGTCGGCGGGCGCGCCGCTGGGGCTCTACGTGCACATCCCGTTCTGCGCCCGCAAGTGCCCGTACTGCGACTTCAACACGTACGCCGACCTCGACGACGTGTTCGAGGCCTACGTGGCGGCGCTGTGCCGCGAGATCGCGGCATGGGCTCCGCGGCTGGCGGGCCGCACCGTGGACACGGTCTTCGTCGGCGGCGGCACGCCGACCGTGCTCACGCTCGACCAGCTCGCGCGCGTCCTCGGCACGGCGCGCCGGTCGTTCGCCATCGCCGCCGATGCCGAGGTCACCTGCGAGGCCAACCCGGGCACCGTCGACCGCGACCGGTTCGCCGGGCTGCGCGATCTCGGGGTCAACCGCCTCAGCATGGGCGTGCAGAGCTTCCACGACGACGAGCTGCGGTTCCTCGGCCGAGTCCACGGCGTCGACGACGTCTACCGCGCCTTCGGCGCCGCCAGGGCGGCGGGGTTCGACAACGTCAACCTCGACTTCATGTTCGGCCTGCCCGAGCAGTCGCCGCAGGCGTGGGCGAGGACGCTCGACGCGGCGCTCGCGCTCGCGCCCGAACACCTCAGCCTCTACAGCTTGATCGTGGAACCCAACACGCCGCTGCACGGCTGGGTGCAGACCGGGCGGGTGGCGGCGCCCGACGACGACGCCGCCGCCGAGCTCTACGAGCACGCGCTCGACCGGCTTGGCGGAGCAGGCTATCGACACTACGAGGTGTCGAACTGGGCCCGGGGCGAGCCGGCGCCGGCCGCGGGCCGGGGGGCGCAAGCCGGCGCGGTGGCCGAGGACGGGGCCGGCGAGCCGACCCGCGGCGTCATGCCGCGCCTGGCTTGCCGGCACAACCTCGTCTACTGGCGCAACCAGGAGTATCTCGGCGTCGGCCCCGGCGCCCACAGCCACCTGCGGTCACCGGCGCCGGGCGGCAGTGCGGACCGCCGCTGGGGCAACCTCCGCCCGGTCCCGGCCTACATCCGGCGCGTGACGGACGGCATGCCGCTCGAGGCGTTCAGCGAGGACGTCGATGCCGCGACGGCCATGGGCGAGACGATGATGCTCGGCCTGCGCCTGGTCGACGAAGGCGTGGGGTTCGACCGCTTCGCGGCACTGCACGGCCGGGATCTGCGGGTGGTCTTCGCCGAACCGCTCCGCGATCTCGAGGACTGGGAGCTCGTCGAGCGCGACGCAGGCTGCGTCCGCCTGACGCCCCGCGGGCTGATGGTCGGCAACCGGGTGTTCGAGCGGTTCTTGCCGTGATCGCGGCGCCGCCGCGGTCGGACGGCCCGTGGGCCGAGCGTCGTGCCCGCCGCCCCGCCGTCTCGCACGTGAGCGTCGTGCGGAACCTCCGCACCCGCCGCGGCCTCAACCGAGCAGCGACCGGCTCCGATCGACCTCGCGGCGAACGAGGTCGACCATGCGGCCGAGGTGGTCGCGGTCGACCAGGACGACGGGATAGCGGGCGCGGGCGGCCTGCGCCACGGCCGCAGGGGTAAAGTACGACTGCGTGACCACCGCCGCGACATGGCAGCCGTAGTAGTCGCAGCCCGCCAGCACCTGCTGCACGGCCGCGTTGCCGACGTGGCCCTCGTAGCGCTTGGTCTGCACGCCGACGGGCACGCCCTGCACGACGGCGACCACGTCGACCCCGAAATCGCCGCGGTCGCGGATGTTCCGGCAGCGATGGCCGTCGGCCTGGAACATGGCGATGGCCCACCGTTCGAACGCGAACCCGTCCATGGCGTCGATCTCGGCCAACCCGACGCGGGGGCGGGCGCGCTTGATGCGCTCGAGGTACAGGATCAGCCAGCCCAGGAAGAACGCCAGCGTCAACAGGAACGCCAGGCCACTGTCGCGCCGGTGGTCGGGCCAGGCCCGGGCGGCCGTCGCCGCGGCGATGGCGAGGACGAGCCAGGGGATGGGGGACAACAGCCCGGCTTCGATGAGGTGTTTGAGGCGGGACGCCATGGGGCGATTGTATGGACGGCCGCCCACGTGTCCAAGCACGGTCGTGGGGCCGCGCGATGCGCGGATCGCGGGGCGCCTGGCCGCTTGTCGGCACCCACCCGGCGCCCACCCGGCGGGCAGCCGCGCCGCGCCGGCGGACGAACGCCCTGAGCAGCGACCGCCTTACCGCTTATAATAGCCGCATGCTCCCGACGCGCTTCCGCCGCTCCTCCAACCATCGCCCGCGCCTTTGCCGCCGGCGGGTGCGGATCGCGGGCATCGCCGTCGTCGCCGGAGTCGTGGCGCTCGCCGTCGCCGCCCGGTGGCTCGTCGCCGACCTCCCCGCCCCGGGGGCCCTGGTCACCCGCGGCTCGCCCGACACCACCAAGATCTACGACCGCCACGGCACGCTGCTCTTCGAGGTGCTCGACCCGCACGCCGGGCGGCGGACGCGCGTGGCCTTGGAAGACCTGCCCCCGCACGTGGTGGGCGCCGTCATCGCGGTCGAAGACGCCGGGTACTACCGGCACCCCGGCGTCGACGTGCGTGGCGTGGCCCGCGCGGCGTGGCATCTGCTGCGGCACCGCCGGATCGTCTCGGGCGGGAGCACCATCACCCAACAGCTTGCGCGCGAGCTGTTGATGGACCCGGCCGAGCAGTCGGAGCGCTCGGCCCGGCGCAAGGCACGCGAGATGGTGCTGGCGCTGCGCATCACACGCGCCTTCGACAAGGATGCGATTCTTGAGATGTACCTCAACGAGGTGTACTTCGGCCAGCTCGCGTACGGCATCGAGGCGGCGGCGGCGACCTATTTCGGCAAGCCCGCCCGCGAGCTCGACCTCGCCGAGGCCGCGCTCTTGGCCGGCCTGATCCAGTCGCCGGCAGCCTACAACCCGCTCGTCGACGTCGACGCGGCGCGCGCGCGCCAGCGCGTCGTGCTCGACCTGATGGTCAGGCACGGCCGGGCCGGACGCGAGGCAGCACACCTGGCTGCGGCCGAGCCGCTGCGGTTCACGGGGGACGGGGCGCCGCTCGTGGCGCCGCACTTCGTCACGTGGGTGCGCGAACAGCTCGAGGCGCGGTACGGCCCCCAGGCCGTGCACGCGGGCGGCCTGCACGTCGTCACGTCGCTCGACCTCGACCTGCAGCGGCGGGCCGAGGCCATCGTCGCCACCCGGATGGCCGAGCTGCAGCGGCCGGCGCCCGGCAAGCCCGACCACCACGCGTCGAGCGCCGCCCTGGTCGCCCTCGACCCCTCCTCGGGGCAGGTGTGGGCGATGGTCGGCAGCGCCGACTACGGCGACGCCGCGATCGACGGCGCGGTCAACGTCGCGCTGGCGCGCCGCCAGCCCGGCTCGTCGATCAAGCCCATCACGTACGCGGCCGCCTTCGGTGCGAGGCGGCCGGACGCGGCGGATCGCGGCGGAGACGCGGGCAGCGTCCCCGACGACCGGGGGGGCGGCGCCGCAGGCCCGGACACGGCGGCCGACCCCCTCCCCTTCACACCGGCCACCGTCCTCTCCGACGTGCCGACCGCATTCCTGACCCGCGAGGGCGAGCCGTACCAACCGATGAACTACGACCGGATGTGGCACGGCCCGATCAGCCTGCGCCGTGCGCTGGCCACGTCGTCGAACCTGGTCGCGGTCAAGGTCCTGGACGCCGTCGGGCTCGAGGCCACGATCGACACGGCCGAGGCGCTCGGCATCACCACGCTCGGCGACCGCGACCGCTATGGCCTGGCCCTGACGCTCGGCGGCGGCGAGGTCCGCCTGATCGAGCTGACGGCCGCCTTCGGGGGGCTTGCCAACGGCGGGCGCCGCGTCATGCCCAACCCCATCCTCGCCGTGCTGGACGCCGAGGGCTTCCGTCGCGCACGGGCGGACGGAGGCGCCGGGCTGGCCGCGCTGGCGAACGTCCGGACCATCGGCGATGCACCGGTCGTCGACCCGCGCGTCGCCTGGCTGGTCACCGACATCCTGGCCGACGACCAGGCGCGGCTGCCGGCGTTCGGCGAGGGCAGCGTGCTGGCCATCGGCCGGCCGGCGGCGGCCAAGACCGGCACGACGACCGACTTTCGCGACAACTGGACCGTCGGGTACACGCCCGACCTGGCCGTCGGCGTGTGGGTCGGCAACGCCGACAACAGCCCCATGGCGTACATCAGCGGCATCACCGGCGCGGGCCCGATCTGGCACGACGTCATGCAGGCCGCGCACCGCGGCCGCCCCGCCCGACCGTTCGTCCGGCCCGACGGCCTCGTGCGCGTCGAGGTGTGCACGACCAGCGGTCGCCTGCCGACAAGCGCCTGCCAGCGGCGCGCGCCCGAGTGGTTCATCGCGGGTACCGAGCCGCGCACCTTCGACACCTCCTACCGATCCGTCGCGATCGACGCCGCCACCGGGCTGGCATGGGCCGCGGGCTGTGCCGGCCCGCGCGTCGAGCGGGTCTTCCGAAGCCTGCCGCCGGACGCTCAGGACTGGGGGCGCCAGGCCGGCATCCGCCCGCCGCCGGACGAGACATGCCTCGGGCAGGCGGTGGCCGAGGCGAGCGTGGACATCGGGCGCGGAGCCGGCCCCCGGTTCGGCGACGACGCCGGCGACCCGGATCGCGACACCGGCGCCGCGCCGGCCCTCGTCGTGACCCGGCCGGCGCCCCGCAGCACGTTCGCGCTGACCGCGCAGCTCCCGGGACGGTTCCAGCGGATCGAGCTGGCCGCTCGCCCCGACCGCGCCGTGCGCCTGCGTCACGTCGAGCTGTGGGTCGACGGGCGGCCCATCGCCACGGTGCGCCGCCCTCCGTACCGCGCGTTGTGGCCGCTCGCCCTGGGCGACCACACCGTGGAGGCCGTCGGGACGACGCTCGACGGGCGGCAAGTGCGCAGCGCGGCGGTCGAGATCACCGTGCATCCCGATGCCATCGCTCAGGCTGCGCCACCGTGACGCCCCGGATCACGGGTCGCGCGCGCGACCCCGACCCCGGCTGCCCCCGGCCCGTACCGCCAGGTCCAGACCGCCCCACGCGGCCGCCGCCCGGCCACCCACGAGGAGAGGACGCCATGAACATCCAGCCCAGCCGAACGCCCGGCCTCCCCGGCCGCCCCTTCCGCGGTCTCGCGCTCGCCGCCGCGCTCGCGGCCATCCTCGCCCCGCTGGCGGCGTGCGGGCCGAAGGCGCGCGTCAACGAGTCGACGCTCCCGGTCGATGCCGACGGGGTCATGATCGCCAGCCGGCCCGACCTTCCGGAGCGCGGCGTGGGCGTGGCGTCATTGGCCGTGTTCCCGCAGGTCGACACCCCGCTGGCGGTCACGCAGACCCAGCCCGAGGATGGCGCGGACGGCGTCGCGGGCGGCAAGGACGAAGCGCGCATCGTCGTGCAGTTCAACCACCCCGTCGTCCCGCTGGTGTCGGTCGACGACCAGGCCGGCCTGCCCGCGGCCGCGACGGTCACGCCGGCCATCGCCGGCAAGGGCGAGTGGCTCAACACGTCGACGTGGATCCTGACGCCGGACGGCGACCTGCCGCCCGCGACGCGGTTCACGGTGTCGGTCGACGCGGACCTGACCGACATCCTGGGCGGCAAGCTCGCCGAGCCCGTCCGGTTCAGCTTCGTCACCGCCGCCCCGGCCGTCGTGCGGACGTACCCCGAGGACGGCAGCGTCGATGCCGGGGCCACACAGCCCATCACGGTCACGTTCAGCCAGGCGATGGACCGGGCCTCGGCCGAGGGAGCGTTCCGCGTGCATCCGGCCGACCGGCCCGGCGAGACCGTGCCGGGCACGTTCCGATGGTCGGGCAACGACATGGGCTTCCTGCCGGGCCGCGCCCTGGCGCGCGGCGCCGCGCACGTGGCCACCGTCGCCGCCGGCGCCCGCGCGGCCACCGGCGAGGCCGGCCTGGCCGCGGACCACGCGTGGCGCTTCACGACCGCGCCGCTGCCCGTCCTGGTCCGGACCACCCCGGCGGACGGCACCCAGAAGTCGCCCCACCTTCGCCACGAGTCGCTCAAGCTCGTCTTCAACACCCCGATGCGCACCGACGGCGTCACGGTCACGGTGCAGCCGACGATCACCAACCTCTCGGTCTACGCCTACGACGGCCGGGAAGCCTCGGTCAACGGGGGCTGGCTGGCCTCCACCGCCTACACCGTGACGGTCAAGGCCGAGTCGGAATCACGCTTCGGCGACGCGCTCGGCGAGGACCGCGTGATCCGGTTCACCACCGCCGAGATCGAGCCGTCGCTGTGGCTCAAGTCCACCGGGCGGTTCAGCGTCTACGACGCCGCGCGCCCGCCGCTGGCCTTCGTCGATGCCATCAACGTCGAAGCGGCCGATGTCGCCGTGTACAACGTCGACCGCGCGGCCTTCCTCCGGATGACGACGACCTCGGACCGCTGGAGCGCCTGGGACTCGTATCGGCCCGCCGAGGGCAACCTCGTCCGCCGGTGGACGGCGAGCACGCAGGCGCCGCTCGACACGGCGCGGCGCATCTCGGTGACGCTCGGCGCGGGCGCCGGCGGCGCCATCGAGCCGGGGCTGTACTACGTCCGGGTCACGTCCGACGCCGCGGCGGACCGCGACAACCGCATGATCTTCCTGGCCACCGCCGTCAACCTGACCATCAAGCACAGCTGGGACGAGATCCTGGTGTGGGCGACCGACCTGCGCACCGGCAAGCCGGTGGCCGGCCTGCCGATCGACCTGTACGACCAGGACACCGAGCCGCTCGCCAGCGGCCGGACCGACCGCGACGGCGTGTACCGCGCCGGGGTGTCGGAGAAGGACGGCGACGCCGCGCTCGTCGCCGTCAGCGAGTCGGGCGGCCGCATCGTGGCCGCCGCCAGCGCCGAGTGGACCGAAGGGATCGACCCGTGGGCGTTCAACCTGCCCTACAGCGGCTACCGCCAGCCCCGCTACGCCGCGCTCTACACCGACCGGCCGATCTACCGCACCGGCCAGACCATCTACTACCGCGGCGTCGTGCGCGACGACGATGACGCCGTCTACGCGCTGCCGAACGTCGACGAGGTGTTCGTGACGGTGCGCGACCCGAACTACGAGGAGGTGCTCAAGACGACGCTGCGCGTCGGGGACTTCGGCACGGTGGCCGGCGAGATCCCGCTGGCGCCCGGCGCGCGGCTGGGGGCCTACACCATCGACATGGCGGTGCGCCGGGACGACGACCCCGAGGCGTACGACAGCATCGCCAGCGTCTCGTTCACGGTCGCGGCGTACCGCAAGCCCGAGTTCCAGGTGACCGTGTCGACCGACCAGCCCGACTACGCCAACGGCGAGACCGTCAAGGTCACGGCCGACGCCGCCTACTTCTTCGGCGGGCCCGTGGCGGGCGCCGCGGTCCAGTGGCGGCTCTTGACCGACGACTACTTCTTCAACCCGCCCGACGTCGAGGGTTGGTGGGACTGGATCGACTACGACCTGACCGAGCAGCGCTACTACGACGCCCAGGGCGAGGTGGTGCGCGAGGGCGAGGGCACGCTCGATGCCGACGGCAAGCTGACGTTCGAGATCCCGGCCGACCTCGGCGAGGCGCCGCTCAGCCAGGTGTTCACCATCGACGTCGAGATCACCGACATCAACCACCAGGCCGTGGCGGGGCGGACGAGCGCGGTGGTCCACAAGGGCAACGTGTACGTCGGGCTGCGGCCCGCGCGCTACGTCAGCGGGCGCGGCGAGCCGGCAGCCTTCGACGTCCTGGCCGTCGACCCCGACGGCCGGCCGGTGCCCGGCCAGGCCGTCGACCTCGCGTTCCAGCAGCGCACGTGGTACAGCGTCAAGGAGAAGCGCGAGAACGGCGAGTTCTACTGGACCAGCGCCTACACCGACACGCTGGTCTCCGAGGCCACCGTGACCACCGACGACGACGGCGCGGCGACGGCGTCGTTCACCCCAGCGGAGGGCGGCGTGCACCGGCTGGTCGCGGTCGCGCGCGACGCCGCCGGCAACGAGGTCCGGAGCGCCACCTACGCGTGGATCACCAGCGGCCGCTTCGTCAACTGGCGCCAGGAGAACAACGACCGGATCGCGCTCGTCGCCGACAAGAAGCTGTACGCGGTCGGCGACGTCGCCAAGGTGCTGGTGCCCGCGCCGTTCGCCGGCGCGGAGGCGCTGGTCACCGTCGAGCGGGGCAAGCTCCGCGACGTGCGACGGGTGGCGCTGCCCGGCAACAGCGAGACCCTCGAGATCCCGATCCGCCCGGACTACACGCCCAACGTCTACGTGTCGGTGGTCCTGGTCAAGGGCGTCGGGCCCGACAGCCCGCTGCCGCAGCTCAAGGTCGGCTACACCAACCTGCAGGTGTCGACCGACACCAAGATCCTGGACATCGCCATCCGCCCCGACAGGGACGAGCCCTACCGCCCGCGCGACACCGTGCGGTACGCCGTCGACGTGACCGACCACACCGGCAAGCCCGTGCGCGCCGAGCTGTCGGCGGCGCTGGTCGACAAGGCGATCCTGTCGCTGGCCCCGGACCCGTCGACATCGCTGGTGAACGCCTTCTACGGCCAGCGGATGCTCGGGGTGGGCACCGGCGCGTCGCTGACGGAGTTCGCCGACCGGCTCAACCAGGAGCTGGCGGCCGAGAAGAAGGGCGGCGGGGGCGGCCCCGCCGATGCCGAGGGCACCGTGCGGCGGCTGTTCCGCGACACGGCGTTCTGGAGCCCGTCCGTGGTCACCGGGGCCGACGGCAAGGCCTCGCTCGAGGTCGAGCTGCCCGACAACCTGACGACGTGGAACCTCAACCTGCGCGGCGTCACCGGGGCCGACACGCTGGTGGGCACGGGGGTCAACGAGATCGTGAGCACCCGGCCCGTGCTCGTGCGGCCGGTCGTGCCGCGCTTCTTCGTCGTCGGCGACGCCGCGCAGATCGAGACCGTGGTCAACAACGCCAGCGGGGCGGCGGTCGACGTGGCGGTGTCGCTGGCTGCCACCGGCCTGGGCATCGCCGACCCCGCGCCGCAGGACCTCTCGATTCCGGACGGCGGCCGGGCCAAGGTCGTCTGGCAGGTCGAGGTGCCCGCCACGGGCCTCAACCCTCCCACCGTGCCGGATGCGTTCGGCTCGGTGACCGTGCAGATGGGCGCCACCGGCGGCGGCCACACCGACAGCGTCGAGCTGCAGATCCCGGTGTACCAGTTCAGCGAGCCACAGGTGGTGGCCACGGCGGGCGAGGTCGGCACGGGCGAGACGCGGGTGACCGAACGCATCCAGCTCCCCGAACGGGTCGACACGTCGCAGGGCGACCTGTCGGTGCGGCTCGCGCCGTCGCTGGCGGCGGCGAGCATCGCCACGATCGAGTGGCTGGAGCCGCACCCCCAGGAGTGCCCGGGCGGCGCCGTCAGCCGCCTGGTGCCGAACGTGGCCACGCTTCTGGCGCTCCAGAAGCTCGACGTGGCCGGCGACCGGCGCGCGGCGCTGAAGGCAGCGCTCGACGCCGACGTGCCCGAAACGCTGCAGAAGCTCTACGCCTGGCAGAACAACGACGGCGGCTGGGCGTGGTGCGGGGCGGATCGGAGCAACGCGTGGATCACGGCCTACGCGCTCCTGGGCCTTCAGCTGGCGCGCGACGCGGGCTTCGAGCTGGGCGACGAGACGCGCGCACGGGCGGCGGACTTCTTGCAGCAGGAGCTCAACCGCGCCGTCGACGTCGAGGAGGGCTGGGACCTCGACCAGCGGGCGTTCATCGTGTGGGTGCTGGCACGCCAGGACGACGTGCCGGCCAGCCGGGCCGTGACGCTGTACGAGCGCCGGGCCGGGCTGAAGCTCTATGCCCGGGCGTTCCTGGCGCTGGCGCTGGCCGAGATCGACGCGGCCGGCCAGAAGAGCCGGATCGACACGCTGCTGGCCGACCTCGGCGGCAAGGCCGTGGTCAGCGCCACGGGCACGGCCTGGGAGGAGGACGAGCCGAGCCACCGCGACATGAGCACCGACCTGCGCACCTCGGCCATCGTCGTCATGGCCCTGAGCCAGCTCGACCCCGGGAACCCCAACCTCGTCAACGGCGTCCGCTGGCTGATGGCGCAGCGCGTCGAGGACCACTGGGCCACGCGGCAAGAGGACGCCTGGGCCGTGCTGGCCCTGACGGCCTACATGCAGGCCACCGGCGAGCTCGAGGGTCGCTACGCGTACCACGTCGAGCTGAACGCCGCCGAGCTCGGCAAGGGCGAGGTCGACGCGCGCAACATCGACGTCCCGGTCACGCTGCGGGCGCCGGTGGCCGACATGAAGGTCGGCGGTGCCAACGACCTCGTCCTGCGCCGCGACGGCCCGGGCGTGCTGTACTACGCCACCCACCTGCGGCTGTGGCAGCCGGTCGACGCGCTCGAGCCGGTGGCGCGCGGCATCGTCCTCGGTCGGCAGTACTTCGCGGTGGACCGCAAGACGTTCAAGGCGACCGGGGATGCCGTGGACACGGCGAACATCGGCGACATCGTGCAGGTCAAGCTGACGCTGATCGCCGAGAGCCCGCTGCATTACGTCAAGGTCGAGGACCCGATCCCCGCCGGATTCGAGATCGTCGACACGTCGCTGCAGACGACGAGCGCGGCGGCCACCGGCCCTCGAATGGAGGAGGTGGCCGATGACGGGGCGGATGCCGAGGACCGGCCGTGGTGGGCCCGCTGGTGGTGGTCGTACTGGGTGGACAGCCAGCTCCTCGACCACAAGGCGGTGCTCTTCGCGTCGCACCTCGAGCCCGGCACGTACGAGTACACCTACCTCCTGCGCGCCAGCACCGCGGGCAACTACCACGCCATCCCGGCCATGGCCGAGCAGGAGAGCTTCCCCGAGGTGTTCGGACGCAGCGCGGGAGGGGTCTTCACGATCGAAGGAGAGTGAGGCGCGGGTGACGCGATCATCGGCGTGGAGGTGAGGCCCGCACCGGACCTCACCTCCCGCACATGCTCGACAAACCGTCTCAGAACGGGTAGCCGCGCAGCCCCTGCACGCCCTTGAGCGCCGAGATCTCGCCGGTGTGGGCGAAGGTGTTGCCCAGGAGCATCCCGGTCAGGACGTAGCCGAGCTTGACCGTCCCGATGCCCATTGCGCTGAGGTCGACGTCGCGGTCGAGGTCGTCCGGTCGCAGTCCGGACAGGAACGCCTCGGTGTTGGCGTACACCGCCTGGCCGTAGTCGGCGAGGTCGCCCGGCTGGCATCGGAAGGCCCGGGCCACCTCGGGATCCTGCCGCATCACCATCGGGAGGCCCAGCCGCTCGCCCCAACCGTCGCGCACCCAGAGCGGCGGCTGGCCCTGCAGCATGTTGACGATCCCGTCTTCCGATTGCAGGATGTGCGCGGCCAGCTCGCCGATCGGGTGGGCGGTCCCTGGCGGAACGAAGTTGGCCTGGGCCTCGGTGAGGCCGTCGACCGTTCCCAGGTACCATCGGTGCGATGCGTCGAGGGCCGTCTTGAGCAGTGCGATCGAATCCACGGTTGACTCCTGTGTCGAAGGGGGGCCCGCCGTCGGGTCACGCCCGGTGAGCGGGTGAGCATAGCGAGCCGGTCGACAGGGGTCAACCGGCTCGCGGGCCGTCACACGACGCCAGCGGCGCATGCAAGCCCGCAGCGTCCGGATGCATCCAAGAGGGCGGAGGTCAGACGCATGCACCAGGACTCGACCGGTCGAATCGACGGCAGCCTCGCGATCCGCCTTGGCCGCATGTGCCCGAGCGGGCCGCCGCGCCGCGGCTCTCGCTTCCCGTGGTTGGCGGCGCTGCTCATGGCGGTCGTTGCCTCGCCGTTCATCGCACCGGCAAGGCCGGGCCACGGCCAGCCGGGCACGGCACCATCGGCCGACCGGCCGGCATCGACCGGCGCTGCGCGCGTCGCCTACCTGCCTCTGGCCTTCAACCACGGGTTGCTCGGCGTCGTCGGCCCGGTCCGGGCCAACCGTGCCCGCGGCCTGCACGACGCACCGTTCGACCTCGTCCTTTCGTCCAACACCGCCGGCGCCACGATTCGCTACACGCTCGACGGAAGCCTGCCAACCGAGGCCCACGGCCAACGCTACACCGGCCCGATCACGATCGACCGCACGACCACGCTCCGCGCCGCGGCGTTCGCCCCCGGCTACGCGCCCAGCCCGATCGAAACACGCTCGTTTCTGTTCCCGACCGACGTCGCGGCGCAATCGAACGAGGTCGCGCTTTCGGCCGGGCTGCCGCTCACCTGGGGCATCGTCCCGGACGGCCGCTGGGCGGGACAGGCGGTGCCGTCGGACTACGGTGTGCGCGCGGAGATCATCGCGCGCCATGGCGACACGCTGGCCGCCGCCCTGCGGTCGCTGCCGAGCGTCAGCATCGCGATGGACCCTGACGACCTGTTCGACCCGGCGACCGGGATCTACAGCAACCCGACGCGGTTCGGCGACGCCTGGGAGCGGCCGGCGTCGATCGAGTGGCTCGGCGTCGACGGCGGGCCTGACCTGCAGATCGACGCCGGCGTGCGCATCGCGGGCGGCTACAGCCGGCGGCCGGAGGCGACGCCCAAACACTCGCTCTCGCTGCGCTTCCGGTCGCGGTATGGCGCCTCGCGCCTGCGATACCCCGTGTTCAAGGACTCGGCGGTGCAGTCGTTCGACACGCTGCGCCTGCGCGCGGGCCAGGCCGACCACTTCAACTTCGCGGCGCACAAGGCGCAGTACCTCCACGACCAGTGGGGACGCGACACCCAGGCCGACATGGGGTGGCCCACCGCCCACGGCGCGTTCGTCCACGTCTACCTGAACGGCCTGTACTGGGGCATCTACAACGTCGCCGAGGAACCGACGGCGGCGTTCGCCGCGAGCCATCTCGGCGGCGACGAGGACGACTGGGACGTCGTGCGCGACGGCGAGCTCGTCGACGGCCGGTGGTCGGTGGCGGTCGAGGACGGCGACGCGCGTGCGTTCGAGGCGATGCTCGACGTGGCCCGGCAGGCGCCCGAGCCGGATCCGATGGACCGGGCCCGCTTCGAGCAGTTGGCCCGCTGGCTGGACCTCCCGCAGTTCATCGACTACCACCTGATCCAGATCCATGCCGCCAACTGGGACTGGCCCAACAAGAACTGGCGCGCGGCCCGCAACCGCGATCTCGGCAACGGCTTCCAGTTCTTCGTCTGGGACATGGAGCACACGACGGCGCTGCGCGACGACCCCGACGACAAGCTGTGCGTCTCGGTGCGCGATCCACGCACCGGCGCCTGCGGCTTCAAGGCCGACACGCTCGGCGTGCAGGACCTGCACGGCTGGCTCATGCACTTCCCGGACTACCGCATCGCGTTCGCGGACCGTGTCCAGCGGCACTTCTTCGCCCCGACCGTGGCCTCCGCCGACGCGCGCTACGCCGGCGCGCTGGCGCCCGCCGCGACCACCCGGCGCTACGCGCGCCTGGCCGACATGATCGAGCCCGCCATCGTCGCCGAGTCCGCCCGCTGGTCGACGGCCGACCCCACCGCCTTGCACGCCATCGACTTCCCGAAGGTGTGGGAGCGCTACCACGACCGCTGGCCCTACGGCCCGCAAACCCCCGACCACTGGCGGCTCGAGCGCGACCGCGTGCTCACGCGCCACTTCCCCGATCGCACCGCGGTGGTGCTCCAGCAGCTCTGCGACGAGGGCCTCTTCCCGCCGGTCGCGCCGCCGGCCCTCACCGTCGACGGCGACCCGCTCGAGCCGCAGCAGATGGCGCTGACGCCGAGCGCGGTCGGCTGCCGCGAGACCATCGTCGGCACCGCCGTGTACTACACGCTCGACGGCAGCGACCCCCGCACCCCTTGGTCGGGCGATCCCGCCGTGCCGTGGTCTGGCGAGCCCAGCCCGACCGCCGCTGCCTATCGGGGCACGGTCAAGCTCCCGGGCTACGCGCATGTGCGCGCCCGCGCCGCCGTGCACGTCGACGGCCGCTGGCGGTGGAGCGCGCAGGTCGAGGCACGGCTCGGGCATCCCCGGCTCGCGGTGTCCGAGATCATGTACCACCCTGAGGCCGGCGGCGTGGAGTTCATCGAATTGCACAACCGCGAGCCGGCCACCGTCGACATCTCGGGGCTGCGCGTCTCGGATGCGGTGCGCTTCACAGCGCCCGAGGGAGCGACGGTGGCGCCCGGCGGGCGGTTCGTGATCACCGCCGACGCGACGGCATTCCGGGCACGTTACCCCGGGATCACGCCCGACGGCGTGTTCGACGGCAAGCTCGACAACGCTGGCGAGACCATCGTGGTCACCGACGCCGGCGGTCTCCGGCTCGCCGAGGTGACGTATCGCAGCGACGGCCTCTGGCCCCGCGCGCCGGACGGCTGGGGGTGGTCGCTGGTCCCCCGCGGCTACGACGTCGATCTGGACGACCCCGAGGCGTGGCGCGCCAGCGTCGGGCGCGGCGGCGCGCCGGGGGCGGCCGACCCCGACCCCATGGCACCCGAAGTCGTCGTCAACGAGGTCCTGGCGGACAGCACCGAGCCCCTCGAGGACGCCATCGAGCTGCACAACCTCGGCGTCCGACCGGCGGACATCGGCGGATGGTTCCTCAGCGACGACGCGTCGTCACCGCTGAAGTTTCGGATCCCCGCAGGGACGGTCGTGGCGCCGGGAGGCTACACGGTCTTCTACGAGGGCGAGTTCGGCACGGGGGCACGCCGGTTCGCGCTCAGCGCCGACGGCGAGTCGGTCGTGCTCACGGCTGTCGATGCCGGCGGCGCGCTCACGGGCGTCATGCGCGGGGTGGATTTCGGGGCCGCTGCCGAGGGGGTCTCGCTGGGTCGACAGCCCACGAGCGCCGGGGTGGACTTCGTGCGGCTGGCACGCCGCTCGTTCGGCGTCGACGCCCCCGCGACGGTGGCCGACTTCCGCCGCGGGACCGGGGCGCCGAACGCCCCGGCCCATGTCGGGCCGATCGTCATCAACGAGCTGATGGTGGATCCGGCCCCGAGCGACATGGAGTACGTCGAGCTGCACAACCGCACCGACGCCCCGGTGGACCTGTCCGACACCGACGGGTTCGGCCGATGGCGGCTGCAGGACGGGATCACCCTCACGCTGCCGGCCGGCCTGGTCCTGCCGGCCGGCGGCTTTGCGCTCGTCGTCGGCGGCGATCCCGACCGGTTCCGGCAGCTCCATGCCGTGCCGCCTGACGTCGCCGTGCTCGGCCCCTTCGACGGCAAGCTGGGCAACGACGGCGACACGGTGGTGTTGGCGCGCGTGGCCGACGACGACACGTGGCGCGCCGAGGACCGCGTCCGCTACCGCACCCGGCTCCCATGGCCCGTGGCGCCTGCGCGGGCCGGCACGGCGCTCGAGAGGCTCGCCCCCGACGGCTACGGAAACGAACCGCACAACTGGGCAGCCCGGCGTGTGGGCGGCACGCCCGGGAGACCCAACACCCGGCTCACGTGGGCCTTCCTGCCGTGGGTGCGTGCCGGGGAGTGAACCACGCGGCCGCACGGTGAGCTTCCCGGAGCGCATGCCGCTGCATCCTTCGTGGGCCTGACATCTCCCCACATTCCGACGTGCAGAGGCGTCAGCCAGCGACGGCCAGGCGTCATGCTGGCGGCATCCGTCAGTCAGGTGTCAGGCTGAAGTCAGATTCCCGTCGAGCATCGCCGGCCGAAGTCGGCTAGACTGGTGCACGGATCCGACCATGCCACCGACCGCCTCACCGCTCGCCCGCCCCCCCGACCCCGTCGACGGCCTTCCGCCGCCCCAACGGCCGTCACGGCCGCCCAACCCGTACATCCTGACGCCGCTGACCGAGGGCGTGGGCTTCTTCGGGCGCGAGAGCGTGCTGCAGTTCGTGCGCAACACGCTCAGCTCGCCGTTCCAAAACGTCGTCGTGCTCTTCGGTCAGCGACGGATCGGCAAGACGAGCCTGCTCTACCAGCTCATGCGGCCCGGGTCGACGCCTCCAGGCTTCCGTCCGGTCTACTTCGACCTGCAAGGCCGCGCCGAGCACCGCCTCGAGCAGGTGCTCTACGGCCTGGCGCGCGAGATCGCGCGCGCGCTCGGCATCGACGTGCCTCCGCGCGAAGCCTTCCACGAGGAGTCGTACTTCCAGTACGTGTTCCTGCCCCGCGCCTATGCGGTGCTCGGCGACGAGCGGCTCCTGGTGCTGGTGGACGAGTTCGACGTCCTCGGCGGCGAGGAGGTGACGAGCGAAGCCGCGTACCATGTGCTCTTCAACTACCTGCAGGACCTCCTGATCGACGAGCAGCGTCACCTCACGTTCGCCTTTGTCGTGGGGCGGCGCATCGACGAGCTGCCCAGCCGCATCAAGGCCACGTTCAAGAGCGCCCAGTGCAAGCTGATCTCGGTGCTCGACCGGGCGTCGGCCGTGCAGCTCATCACCCAACCGTCCCGTGGGGTGGTGACGTTCGACGACACGGCAGTCGAGACGCTGCTCGACCTGACGGCCGGACACCCGTACTTCCTCCAGCTCCTGTGCTACGGCCTCTTCGAGCGGGCGACGCGGGCCGGGCGCCCGGCCATCACGGTGGCCGACATCGACGACGACGTCCTCACCACCGCGATGGAGCTGGGCATGGGCGGCCTCAGCTGGTTCTGGGACGAGTTCCCCCCGGCCGAGCGCTTCATCCTGGCGGCGATGGCGCACATCATCGACACGGACCCGCGGCAGACGGCGACGCTCCGACAGATCGGCGATACGCTCCGCGAGCACGGCGTGCGGCTGCAGGGCATGGAGCTGTCGACCGCGCCCGAGGTCCTGGCCGAGTGGGAGATCATCGAGCGCGCGGGCCGCGACACCTATCGCTTCCGGGTGGACTTCCTGCGCCGCTGGATCCTGACCAAGCACTCGCTCGAGCAGGCGAAGCGCGAGCTCGAGCAGGTCAGCGAACGCGCGGTGGTGTTGTTCGAGTCGGCCCGCCGCATGCACCGCCGCGGCGAGCTCAACCTGGCGATCATGGAGTACCGCCGGGCCCTCGCGGCCAACCCCAACCACGCCCGCGCCCAGCTCGGCGTGGCGCAGGCGCTGTACGAGAGCAACCGGCTCGAGCCGGCAGCCGATGCGTTCGAACGCGCCTACCGGCTCGATCCCGAGAGCGCCCGCGACGGGCTCATCGCGGCCCAGCGCGACCTCGGCACGCAGCTCGAGAACGAGGGCCGCTTCGACCGCGCGCGCCCGCACTTCCAGCGGGTGCTCGACATCAACGCGGCCGACCAGGGCGCGCGGGTGCACCTGAGGGACAGCTGGCGCGCAACCGCCGGCGCGCACCTCGCCAACGGTCGGTGGGACAAGGCCATCGAGGCGTACCGCGAGGCCCTGCGCTACATGCCGGACGACGAGTACCTCATCCAGGCCGTGGCCACGCTCGAACAGCGGCACGTCGAGGCGGAGGCGCTGCAGCGGCGGCGCCAGCAGATCGAACGCGCCGTGCTCGAAGCGCGGCTCAAGGACGAGCAGGGCCGGCGCGAAACCCTCGAAGCCAGCTTCCGGCGGGCGCTGGTCACGGTGTTCGGCGCCGGCGCGGGCGCCATCGCCGGCACCGCGCTGGCCGTGGCCGCGGCGACCGGCTCGCTCGGCCACCCGTTGTGGGCGACGGCCGCCGGCATCGGGCTGGCCGTCCTCTACGGAGCCTACGCGTGGGCGGCCCGGAAGGCCCCGTGACGCGCGCCGGGGCCACCGCCCGGTGGGCAGGGCGTGCAGCAGCGTCCCGCACCCGACGACGCGGCACGCAGACCAAGTGAGGAGCACACCATCGATGATCGGCAACCCTTTCGCACCGCATTCCCCGGCGCCGTCCGAGGCGTTCGTCAACCGCGAACGCGAGATCGACCTGATCTTCGGGCACATCCAGGCCGTGCAGCGCGGCAACGTCGCCATCAACGGCCCGCTGGGCATCGGCAAGACGAGCCTCCTGCGCCACGTGGCCGCCCCCGCCACCGCGGCGGCCTACGGCGCCAGTCCGCCGGTGTACGCCCTGGTGTACGTCGACGTCCAATCGGTCTCGCCGTTCAACGCCGACCGCTTCTGGCGCCGCGTGGCGCAGCTCGTGGCGCGCCTGCCGGGCGTCGACCTGCAGGCGCCGATCGAGCAGCTCCTGGCGCGACCGGTGCTCGACGTCATCGACATCGAGGAGCTGCTCGACGCCGTGGTCGACCGGCGGATGGCGCTGGTGCTGCTGCTCGACGAGTTCGAATGGGCGCTGCAGGCCGACACCCCCGACGCCGAGGCCGAGAGCCGCAACTTCCTGGCGCAGATGGCATCGCTGGCGCGCCGCACGCCCAAGGTCCTGTCGCTGGTCGTCAGCACCGAGGCGCCACTGTTCGAGGCGACCCGCGTCATCGAGTCGTGGCGCGGTTCGCCGTTCGCCACCATCTTCACGTCGGTGACGCTGAAGCCGTTGACGCCGGCCGACGCCAACGAGCTGCTGGACCGAGCCCTGGCCAACGGAACGGTGTCGTTCAACGACGACGACCGCCGGCGGCTGTACAAGCTCTCGGCGGGCCAACCCGCCGCCCTGCAGGCGGCAGCGTTCAGCCTGTACCATGGCCTTCAGCAAAGCCGTGGGCACGCGCAGCTTTGGGAGGCGGCCCAGCACGCCGCGCTGCAAGCCCTCGCGTTCCTCAACGTGTCGCCCCCCACCGAAGGCACGGCCGCGCCACCGATGATGCCGCCGGCGGCGACGGCCTCGGTCTCGGCGCCGCCGGGCACGCCCCCGTCGCCGCACGGGCTGTGGATCGACCCGAAGCTCGGCGAGGTGACGGTCAACGGCCGGCGGGTCGAAAGCCTGACGGCGCTGGAGTACAGCCTCTTGCGGCTGCTCTACGGTCAGTCCGGCCGGTTGTGCAGCAAGGAGGAGATCATCCGCCAGGTCTGGGGCGAGGAGTTCATGGGGGGCGACGACGACTCGCGCGTCGAGAAGCTGATCAGCCGGCTGCGCCGCAAGATCGAGCCGGTCCCGAATCGGCCGCAGTACCTGCGGACGGTGCGCGGCCGGGGCTATCGCTACGTGCCGTGACGCCGGCAGGCCGCCGGTCGCCTTGCCCCCCGCCTCGAACACGCCGCCCCGGACGCGCAAGGGCCGGCGCCGGTGCGGTTACCGAGGCGCCTCCTCGGCCCGCCACCGCCAGAAGTGGTCGACCGGCCCGTGGCCCGCTCCCACGCCACGCCGGGCGCCGGCTCGGATGGCGCCGGTGACGTAGTCCTTGGCCGCGGCGACGGCCTCGGGCACACGCGACCCGAGGGCCAGCCCGGCGGCCACGGCGCTCGCGAAGGTGCAGCCCGTCCCGTGGGTGTTCGGCGAGTCGATGCGCGGCGCCCGAAAGGCCTGGAACGACGTGCCGTCGAACAAGACGTCGATGCTTTCGCGGGCGTCTTCGAGGTGGCCGCCCTTGACGACGACGTGGGTCGGGCCCATGCCGTGGATCGCCCGCGCGGCCGCGTACATGTCGTCGAGCGTCCGGACCGGACCGCCGACGAGCACCCCCGCCTCGTGGAGGTTGGGCGTGACCACCCGGGCCAGCGGCAGCAATCGGGCGACGAGCGCGCCGCGGGCATCGGCGGCGAGCAGCGGGTCGCCGCCCTTGGCGACCATCACCGGGTCGACGACGAGCCGGCGCACGCCGTGCGCGCTCAGCCGCTCGGCGACAACCGCGATGATCGGAACGCTGGCGAGCATGCCGGTCTTGACGGCGTCGGCGCCGATATCGGTCAGAACGCTGTCGATCTGGAGCGCGACGAACGCCGGCGGCAGCTCGAAGACGCCCTGCACGCCGAGCGTGTTCTGCGCGGTCACGGCCGTGACGGCGCTGGTGCCGAAGACGCCGTTGGCCTCGAAGGTCTTGAGGTCGGCCTGGATGCCGGCACCGCCGCCCGAGTCCGAGCCGGCGATGGTCAATGCCCTGGGAATCATCGGGGAAGCTCTCCTTGGCGGTGTCAGGCCGCGCGCGTCCACGTCACGTAGGCCGCCGCCAAGGCCGTGCCGGCGGCGAGCAACGCCCAGTCGACGGCGCCGAGGCGATAGCGGCGCTCGAACGTCCGACCCGGCCGGCGGAAGCCACGGGTCTCGAGCGCCTCGGCGAGGTCGTCGGCCAGCCGGAAGCTCTGGTAGAACACCGGCAGCACCAACGTGGGGACGTGGCGGGCCGACCGCCAGCCGGCGTCCAGCACGATGCCGCGCGCACGCGCCGCGTCGCGCACGGATTGGGCGCGCCGGAGGATCACGGGCACGAAGTGGGCGGCGGTGATCACGACGAACGCGGCCTGGTACGGCACGCCGCCCGCGACGAGCGCGTTGCCGAGATCCTCCGGCGGCACCGCCCGAAACACCAGCGCGGCCACGGCGACGATGGCCATCAGCCGCAGGACGGCCGCGAGCGCGGTGTCCCAGCCGGCCGATCCGCCGAGCACGAACACCAGCACGGCCGCCGGCATGGCCAGCCGCAGCGCGCGCGCCACGGCAGGCAACGCGCCGCCCAGCCCCGCGGCGATCAACACCGCCGCCAGGCCTGCGGCCAGGCGATTCACCTCGGTGGTGGCCGCCAGCACGATGACCGCAGCGAGCAAGAGCCCGAGATGCGTGCGCGGGTCCAGCCGCGTCCGCCGCGGCGCGGGGCTCGGGTGCGTGTCGGTCACCCCACCCTCCCGGCCACCGACAGCACCTGGCGCAGCCAGGTCCACCCGCCGGGCCGCAGCCCGGCGGCGCGAAACGCCTCGATGTCGGCCATCACGGCCGCCGGCGGCCCGACGGCGTCCAACCGCCCGTCGGCCAGCACGGCCCACCGTGATGCCGCCGCGTCGGCCAGCTCGACGTCGTGCGTGGCCATCGCGACCGCGCAGCCCGACTGCGCGAGGTCGGACAGCAACGCGACGAGCGCCTCGCGGAAGGGCTCGTCCTGGCCGGTGGTGGGCTCGTCGAGGACGGCGAGCCGCGGGCGTGCGGCCAGCGCGGCGGCAAACGTCACCCGCTTCTTCTGCCCTTCGCTGAGGCGGAACGGCGACCGATCGAGGAGCGGTCCGAGGTCGAGCCGCTCGACGAGAGCGTCCACCCAACGGGGGTCGTGCCGGCCCAGGGCCTGCGGCGCGACGGTGAGCTCGTCGCGCACGGTGGGTCGGAAGATCTGGTCGTTGGGGTTCTGGAACACGAAGCCGACGTCCCGCGCCCAGGCGCTGACCGGCCGCGCGGTGGTGGCGACGCCGGCGACCCGCACGGTGCCCCGTGCGGGTCGCCGCAAGCCGTTGCAGTGCTTGAGCAGCGTCGTCTTGCCCACGCCGTTGCGCCCGAGGAATGCCATCACCTCGCCGGGGGCCACGGCAAGGTCGAGCCCGTGCACGAGCGGGCCGCACGGGCCGTGCAGCGTCGCCGCATCGAACGCGAGCGCCGGCACGTCAGCGGTGGAAGGGAGGGCGGCCGCGGGGCGAGGCGGCGGGAGGAAAGCATCGGCGACCGGCACGTCGAGGCCGGCGAGCGCCGCCGGCGTCAGGCGCGACACCAACGCGTCGAGCGACAACGGCAGCGGCTGCAGCCCGATGCCCCGTGCCACCCGCACCGCCAACGGCACGTTGAGCCCGTGCCGGCGTACGTCGGCGGTCATGACGGTGGCGGGCGCGGCATCGTGGACGACCCGCCCGGCATTCAGCACCACCAGACGATCGGCGTGCGGGAGCAGCAGGCCGAGACGGTGTTCAGCGACCACGACCGTGATGCCGGATGCGGCCAGCCGGGCCAGGACGTCGACCAGGATCTCGCCCATCTCGGGGTCGAGGTGCGCGAACGGCTCGTCGAGCGCCAGGACCGCCGGCCGGGCCGCCAGAACGGCCGCGACGAGCAGCCGCTGCTGCTCGCCCCCCGACAAGGCATGCGGCGGGCGACCCAGCGTCTCCTCCAGCCCGACCTGTGCTGCGGCGGCGTGCACCCGTGACGCGATCTCGCCCGCGGGCACGCCGAGGCTCTCGAGCCCGAACGCGATCTCGCGCGCGACGGTGCTGTTGAACAGGGATCCCGCGGGGTTCTGCGGGACCAGCCCGACTGCCTCCATCATGGCGGCCGGGGGATGGCGCAGCACGTCGCGGCCGGCCACGCGGACCTCGCCCGAGACCTGACCAGCGTAGAAGTGCGGGACGAGCCCGTTGAGGCAGCGCAGGAGCGTGCTCTTGCCCGAGCCGCTCGGACCGGCGACGAGCACGAGCTCGCCGGTGTCGACCGCGAGATCGACGCCGTCGAGGCTAGGGTCCTGCGCGGGGTACGCGTAGCGCAGGCCCCGGATCTCGATCACGCCAGGCACGGCGGGCTCGCGCCGGAGGCCGGAGCCGTCAATCCGTCGGCCGGCCGAGGTCGGGGCCGGCCGCGAGGTCGAGGTCCACGACGCGGGCACGCCGCAGCGCCGACAGGACGGCCAGCCCGAGGGCGTTGCCGCCGATCGAGCTCAGCGCGAACGCGATGACGAGCCCGGCCACGGCCACCGGCCGCCCGAGGATCACCGGCGCCACCACCCACACGCTGACCAGCGCCGCGACGACACCGGTTCCGACCACCTCGCCGAGCGCGGCCGCGGCCGGCCGGCGCGTCGCCCGCCACGCCACGCCGGCCAGGAACGCGCCGATCATGCCGCCCGGGAATGCGAACAGCGTGCCGGTGCCGGTGGCGTTGCGGACGACGGCGGCGACGAACGCGACGAGCGTCGCCCACCACGGCCCGAGCAGGACGGCGGCGATGAGGTTGACCATGTGCTGGGCCGGCGCCACCTTGGCCATGCCGACCGGGACCGAGAGCTGGCCGAGCGCCACCGCGATGGCGACGAGCACGACCGCGTAGGCGACGGTGCGCGTCGAGGCCGAGCGGTACGAGTCGCGCGCCGCGCGCCACAGCGCCACGAGGGCGGCGGCGGCCACGACGAGGGCAAACGCCGCCTGGGTGGGGGTCCAGCCGGCCGGGCGCCAGAGATCCACGCCGCGTCAGCTCGATCGTGCCCGGTCGACGGCCGCCCGGAGGGCGCGCGCGGCGGCCTCGACGTCGGCGGCGAGCGTCACGGCCGAGATGACGGCGACGCCGGCCGCACCGGCCCGGATGGCCGCCGCGGCGTTCGACGGCGTCACGCCGCCGATGGCGACCACCGGCAGCGGCGTGGCGGCGGCGACCGCCGCCAGGCCGTCGATCCCGATCGGCACGTCGGCATCCGGCTTCGAGACGGTGCCGAACACGTCGCCGACGCCGAGGTAGTCGGCGCCGCCATCGGCGGCACGGACGGCGCCCGCGACGGTGGCCGCGGAACAGCCGAGCCACGCGTCCGCCCCGAGGAGGGCGCGCGCCGCGGCGGCCGGCAGGTCGTCGTCGCCGACGTGCGCGCCGTCGGCCGCGGCGGCGACCGCCACGTCGACCCGGTCGTTGACGAGGACCGGCACGCCGGCGGGGCGTGCGACGCCGAGCACCGCGTCGGTGAGGGCCAGGAGGTCGCGGGTGCTCGCGCGCTTGGCGCGCACCTGCAGGAGGGTCGCGCCGCCGCGCAGCGCGGCCGCGGCCACGTCGGCGGGCGCGCGGCCGCGCAGGTGCTCCGGGTCGATCAGCACGTACAACCGCGGATCGAGCGCGGCGCGGCGGCGGGGCGCGGGCTCAAGGACACGAGGTGCGCGGGTGGAGTGGTCCATGCGATCGACCGGGAGTATAGCGCCTCAGCCGAAATGCCGCCACCCCCCGGCCAGGGGCTGCACCGAGCCGTCGGCACGCGCGAGCACGGTGTCGGGACCGTCGGTGACCATGCCGATCCGCGTCACCGGCACGCCGGTGGCGGCGGCGACGCGGGCCGCGAGGTCGTCGGCGGCCGCGGGTCGGGCGGTGAAGAGCAGCTCGTAGTCCTCGCCGCCGGCCACCGCCCACTGCAGCGGGTCGACACCGAGGGCGACCGCGACCCGGCGGGTGGCCTCGGACACGGGCAGGCGGGCGGCCTCGATCCGCAGCCCGACGCCGCTGCGGCGGGCGATGTGCCCGGCATCCGCCGCCAGCCCGTCGCTGACGTCGATGGCGGCGGTCGCCCCGGCCCGGCCGAGGAGCGGTGCCACGTCGAGTCGGGGCGACGGCCATTGCTGGCGCCGGACCACGGCGTCGCGGTCGTGGGGGGGCGCGGCGACGGTGCGCCCGTCGGCCTCGGCCAGCAGCACCGCCAGCCCGGCGGCGGCGGCGCCGAGGTCGCCCGTGACCATGACGGCATCGCCGGGCCGTGCGCCGGAGCGGAGGAGCAGGTCGGCGGCATTGACCTCGCCGAGGAGCGCGACGTCCAGCATCAGGGCCGGGCCGCGGGTCAGGTTCCCGCCGACGAGGTCGGCCCCCCAGCGGGCCAGCTCGGCGGCGAGGCCGTCGACGATGGCGAGCGCGAAGTCGGCCGGCGTGTCGGGCGGCGCGGCCAGGACGGCCAGGGCGTGCGTGGCGGCGCCGCCCATGGCCGCGATGTCGCTCAGGTTGATCGCGGCGGCTTTGCGGCCGATCCACGCGGGCGGGGTGCGGTCGGGGAGAAAGTGGACGCCGGCGACCTGGCTGTCGGCGGTGGCGAGCTGGAGGCGCCCGCCGGGGAGGCGCAGCACCGCCGTGTCGTCGGGCCCGGCGCCGACGACGGTGTCGGGCCGGCTCGGCCCGAGGCGGGCGACGATGCGGTCGATGAACGGGAACTCGCCGACGCTGCCGATGGTCTCGACGTCCACTGCCACGCTCCAGGCTTGCGGCTCGCCGGCGGTCGCCCCCGACCGACGACGGCCGGCGACATCCGGGCAAAGAAGAAGGGGAGGGCACCCCCAAGGATGCCCTCCCCTCGACGTCTGTTCAAACCATGCGACGGGGTTCCGCCGTTGCCGGCGTGCCGTCGATCAGCCCAGGCCCTCGGCCAGCTCGACGAGCGCGGCCGCGGCGTCGGCGGCCGACACCGACTCGCCCTTGACCAGCGCCTCGATCGTGTCGGAGTGGGTCGCGCCAGCCGGCGGGTTCTTCATCGCCTCCTCGAGCGCGTCGGCCACCGCCTCGCCCGACTCGCCCTTGTCGGCGAAGGCGTCGCGGATGTCCTCCCACGTCACCGTGCCGTCGGTGTCCGCGGCGATCGCGGTCGTCACCTCGGCCACGATCTCGTCCATCGCCGCCACCGGGGCCGGCTCGGCGCTGTTGGCGCCACCGGCAGCCGACATCGCCTCGAGGGCGGCCAGCACGTCCTTGGCCTGCGGGAACGTCGCCGGGAAGGTGCCGCTCGACTTCATCGACGCCGACCGGGTGTTGTAGAGCAGGTTCGCGACCGCGTCGGTGCAGCCGGTCTTCTGCGGGCAGATGGTCTGCAGGTACGTCTCGAAGTTCGCGACGGTCTCGGGGCACGTGCTGTTGGGATCACAGGCGTCCTCGATGCCCGCCCAGTCCACGCGCTGCGTCGGCGAGAGCGAGTTCAGGTAGTCGGCCGGATCCGCATAGCCCTGCGAGCCCGTGCTGCCGCCGCCCGTCGTGCCGCCGCCCGTCGACCCGCCGCTCGGGTTGATCGGCTCGCCCGGCTTCGCGCCGGCGCCCGGCTGCTCGCCGCCGCCGCCCGCCGGCTGCTCGGCACCGCCGCCACCGGGCTGCTCGCCACCGCTGCCACCAGGCTGCTCGCCACCCGACGGCTCTTCGCCGCCCTGCCCCGGCTGCTCGGGCTGGACCGGCTCACCGCCGGTCACCGCCGAGCCCGACATGTCGTCGCTCGAGGTGCTGCACGCCACGGCGGTCAGGGTCGCGGTCGCCAGCAGCATGGCCACCATCAAACGAGTGTAACGCATTGTCGATCTCTCCTTGTGGTTGTTGTTAAGGTACCGGTCGTTGGATGCTGTATCGGTCATCGCCCACGAGGTGGGCCGCCATTCGCGATGGGACGGTTGCGTCACCTTCTTCAAAGGCCTGCCTCCTTTCCCCCTCTGCCATCGGCGCCGCGGGTGTCCCGCTCCGCCGATCGATCGATCCTGCCCTTGTCTGGCCTTTTATACACGTGGTCGGCCGGAATGTTCCCGAAGTTCGCCCCGTCTGTCAACCTCGTGCGATTTGGGTCTGTGCGGCCGGCCGCGCCAGGGGTCACGAAACCCGGTCCGCAGCGGCGTCCAGGGTCTCGGCGATCGCCGTGCCGCGCTCGCGCAGCGCGCGCTCGATCGCCTGCCAGAGCGACCGCTCGGCGAGCGGCGCACGCTCGGCCGCGGGATCCAGCAGCGCCGACACCTCGGCGAGGTCGCGCAGGTCGTGGGATGCCGCCGCATCGAGGCCGGGCTCGGGGCTCCCTGGCGGGCTGGCAGGCCCTCGGCCGCCTGCCGTGCGATCCGCCTCGAGCTTCCGGTATGCCTCGATGCCTTGCCGGAGCCACGGGATGGCGGCCTGCTCGTCGCCGGTGGACGACAGCATGGCACCGAGGCCGAAGAGCGCCATCGCGCGTGCCGGGGTGGGCTCGGCGGAGGCCTCGCGCAGCGCGCGCTCGGCACGGGTCAGCCCCTCGGCGACGTGCGACCGATGCAGCCAGTGCCGCCAGAGGGCCGCGCACAGCCGCTGCCCGGACGCGGCGTCGCCGTCGCGGTCGGCACGGTCGAGCGCGGCGCGCAGGTTGTCGCGCTCGGCGTCGAGGCGCGCGACCCACGCGTCCTGCTCGGGGCCGGCGAGGCGGCTGGCGGCGACCTCGGCGAGGGCGACGAAGTAGCGCCCGTGGCGCGCGCGGACGGCCGTGTGCTCGCCGGCGGCGATGCACCGGGCGCGGGCATACGCGCGCACGGTCTCGAGGAAGCGGTAGCGCCCGGTCTCGTCGGCGTCGACGTAGACGACGAGGCTCTTGTCGACCAGTCGGGCGAGGACGTCGAGCAGGTCGTCGTCGCCGAGGGGGTCGCCGGCGCAGACGGCGTCCATGGCCTCGAGCGTCCAACCGCCGCGGAACACCGACAGGCGGCGAAAGAGCGCGGCTTCGCGGGGATCGAGCAGGTCGTGGCTCCAGTCGAGCGCCGCGGCCAGGGTCCGTTGGCGGCGGGCGGACGTGCGCCGGCCGGCGCCGGGCCGGTCGAACCGCGGGTGGAGGCGGGCGAGGATCTGCTCGGGCGGGAGGTGCGCGACGCGCGCGGCGGCCAGCTCGATGGCGAGCGGGATGCCGTCGAGCCGGCGGCAGATGTCGGCGACGGCGGCCGCGTTGACGGGGGTGAGCGCGAAGTCGGGCCGGACGGCGGCGGCGCGGTCGACGAACAGCCGCACGGCGGCGCGGCGGGCGACGATGCGCGGGTCGGCGGCCTCGGCGCCCGGGCGCGGCGCGGGGGGCACGTCGAGCGGCGGCACGGGCCACACGGTCTCGCCGCCGACGGCCAGGGGCTCGCGGCTGGTGGCCAGCATGACGGCGTGCGGGGCGGCGCGCAGGACGTCGGCGGCGACGGCGGCGGCGGCGTCGACGACGTGCTCGCAGTTGTCGAGGACGAGGAGCACACGCTGGCGGCGGACGTGGTCGACGAGCGTGGCGGCGGCGGGCCGGCCGGGCTGCTCGCGGATGCCGGCGGCGGCGGCGACGGTGGACGCGACGAGGCCGGGGTCGACGACGGGCGCGAGGTCGGCGAACCAGACGCCGTCGGGGAAGGCGTCGAGCACCTCGGCGGCGGCCTGCAGGGCGAGCCGGGTCTTGCCGGCGCCGCCGATGCCGGTCAGCGTCAACAACCGGCTGGCGGCCAGCCGGGCCTTGACGGCGGCGAGCTCGCGGCGGCGGCCGACGAACGAGGTCGACTGCAGGGGCAGGTTGTTGGGCCGGCTGGTGAGCGTCCGCAACGGTGGGAACGCGGGGGGGAGGCCGTCGGCGGTGGCCTGGTAGATCCGTTCGGCGCGCAGGAGGTCTTTGAGGCGGTGCTCGCCGAGGTCGACGAGGGCGATGCCGGGCGGCAGGATGTCGCGGACGAGCTGTTCGGTGGCGTGGGAGAGGAGGACCTGCCCGCCGTGGCCGGCGGCGAGGACGCGGGCGACGCGGTTGAGGGGCAACCCGAAGTAGTCGCCGTCGCGCTGCTCGGCGGCGCCGGTGTGCAGGGCGATGCGGACGCGGACATCGGTCAGCCCGTCGTCGGCGGCGAGGGCGCGCTGGGCGGAGACGGCGGCGGCGAGGGCGTCGTGGGCCTGGCCGAAGGCGGCGTAGCACGCGTCGCCGACGGTCTTGAACAGGCACCCGCCTTGGGCGGCGACGGCGGACCGGATGATGGCTTCCTGCCGGGCGACGACGGTCATCATGGCGGCGCGGCCCTTCTCCCAGCGGGGGGTCGAGCCCTCGACGTCGGTGAAGAGGAACGTCACGGTGCCGCCGGGGAGATCAGGCATCGCCGTCCTCCAACGCGTACGCCACAGCCGCGTCGGCGTCCATCGCCCATCCCTCGGCATGGGCGGCGTCGAACGCAGCGTCGCCGAGGGCGGCGCGCGTCGTCGCAATGGCACGGGCGTGGCGGCGGCCGCCAAGCTTGGTTTCGAACGTCAAGTCGATGTTGTCGTAGAGCCGCTCCCCGGCGCCGATCAACCGCGCGGACCTCGCCCACTGGGCCCGTGCGGCGGCGAGCCACGCAAAGCGAGCGACCTGTTCAGGCAACCGATAGCGAATATTGTAAGCGACGCACACGGCGAGCGCTGTCCGATAGCGCATCTCGGCTTGGCTCAGCCTCCCGATCTCGAGGAGCACATCGCCGCTGTTGCCATTGCCGACGATCCGGGCCTGGGCGCTTTGAGACACTTCCTGGGCCGTTGCCGGGGAAGAGCCAGCATCGCACATCGCCAGGGCTTCGTCGTAGCATGCCTCCGCCGCTGTCCAATTGCCCCGCACCTCCGCGATGTACCCGAGGTTCTCGAGGGACAAGGCTTGATCGACGACGCTCGACACCTCGCGCTTGATCGCCAAGCTGGCCGAGAGATACGTTTCCGCTACATCGATGTCCTCTCGTTCAACGGACAAAATGCCGAGATCGTTGAGGCACCAAGCCTCGCCAAGGCGTTCGCCAATGGCTTGAAACGACTCGATCGCCATATGGTAGCGCGCATCGACAGCCGGATCCCGAAGATACAAGGAGATCAAGCTCAGGCCGTAGTGCGCGAAGCTCCGGGCACGCGGGTTGCTGTCGCCGTTCAACGCCAACGCGCGTTCGAGGTATCGGCGACCCGTCGAGAGCTGGCCGCCATCCAGCCAGTACCGCCACAGCCCCGCCCCCAACCGCACCGCGGTCGCCGCGTTCCCCGAATCGCACGCCCAGTCCACGGCCGCCCGGAGGTTCTCGTTGTCCGCCCGCATCCGCGCCAGCGCGCGCCCCGCATCCCCCTCGGGGTCGTCGCCGCCCGCGTCCTCGACCTCCCCGAGCGCCGCCACCCGCGTGACGAAGTGCGCCACATGCCGCTCGCGATACGCCTCGCGCTCGCCCGCCGCGATCAGCCGCTCGCGGGCGTACTCCCGCACCGTCTCGAGGAACCGGTACCGCGCCGCGCCTGACTGCTCCCCGGCGACGACGAGGCTCTTGTCGACCAGCCGCAGCAGCACGTCCACGACCTCCCAATCCTCCACCGGCTCCCCGCCGCACACCGCCTCCGCCGCCTCCAGCGTCCACCCCCCGCGGAACACCGCCAGCCGCCGGAACACCGCC
>QEVT01000468.1 GCA_003576755.1 bacterium
GGTCCTGGCGTACGGCGGCTACGCGGCCGTCGCGCCCGAGAACACGCTGGCGTCCCTCCGCGCCGCGGCCGACGCCGGCATCCCCGGGGCGTGGGTGGACGTGCGCACGACCTCCGACGGCCACCTCGTGCTGCTGCGCGACGCGACGCTCGACCGCACGACGCGCTGCGCCGGGCGCGTCGACGAGCAGCCGCTCGGCAACGTCCAGCGCTGCGACGCCGGGTCGTGGTTCGACCCGCGCTTCGCGGCCGAGACCGTTCCGCGGCTGGCCGATGCGCTGGCGGTGCCCGGCTTGCGCCTCGCCGTCATGCTGCACGCCGCGGCGTCGCCGGCGGTCCTCGACGTGGTCCAGGCCGCCGGGGCGGCGGACCGCGTGACCTTGGTCAGCGCCGACGAGGCGGTGCTGGCGGACCTCGCGACGCAGGCGGCGGCGATCCCGACGTGGCTGCGCGTGCCCGCGCTGACGCCCGCGCTGGCCGCGACGATCGCCCGCATCGGCGCCGACGGCGTGGCGGTGGATCCGGCGGGCCTCGAAGCCGAGGAAGCGCTGGCGCTCGAAGCGGCGGGCATCCCGGTGGCCGTGGTCGGCGCCGAGGACGAGGCCGCGTGGTTCGGCGCGCTGGCGCTGCGCGCCGACGTCGTGGCCACCGAACGCGCGATGCCGCTGGTGTGGGCGCTGGGCCTGCAGTTCCGCACCTACACCGCCGCCGACTTCGGGGCGGCGCCGCTGGCGCAGCAGGCGTTCGCCCGCAGCCTCGGGGCCGGGGACTTCGACCGCGACGGGCGCGCCGACCTCGTCGTCGGGGCCCCGCTCGACGCGAGTCGGGCGCCGGGGGGCGGCTGGGTGGGGGTCAGCCACGGCGGCACGGCGTTCCCGGGCCGGCTGTACACCGAGGCGGGCACCGAGCGCGACGGGCAGTGGGGCGCGGCCTTCGCGGCCGGCGACTTCAACGCCGACGGCATCGACGACCTGGCCGTCGGCCACCCGCTGCGCGACTTCAACGGGCTGGACTCCGGCATCGTGTGGCTGTGGGACGGCGCCACGGGCGGCATCGGGCGGGTGCGGCGGCCGATCGGGCCGCCGCTGGTCGGCGGCGAGCAGCTCGGCGCCGCCATGGCGGTCGGCGACTTCGACGCCGACGGCGTCGACGACCTGTTCGTCGGCGCGCCGGGCCGCCAGCTTCAGGGCCAGAACGCGGCCGGCCAGCTCCACGTCATGCCCGGCCTGGCGGGGGCCGGGCCGACGGCCAACGGCGCGCTGGTGGTCGACCGCACCATGGAGGACGTTCCGGGCAACCCGACGGCCCGCGAGATGCTCGGCGCCGTCGTGGCCGCCGGCGACTTCGACGGCGACGGCCACGCCGACGCGGCCATCGGCCTGCCCGAAGCCGACACGCCGGACGTCCGGAATGCCGGGACCGTGCTCGTGGTCCACGGCGGCCCCGACGACCCGATGACCGGCGCGCTGGCCGCCGGCGGCGTCGCCGAGCTGTCGCGTGCGGATCCCGGCATTCCGGGCGAGGCCGAGCGCGACGGCGGCTTCGGCGCCGCGCTGGCCGTGGCCGACTTCGACGCCGACGGCTTCGACGACCTGGCCGTCGGCGCCCCCGACGCGGCCGTTGGCGGGCGCAAGGGCGCGGGCGACGTCGTGGTGCTGTATGGCGGCAGCGCGGGCCTGGGCGCCGGCCGGGCGATCGCCATCGACCAGGACATGCCGCACGTGCCGGGCGAGGCCGCGGCGCGCGGCGGCTTCGGCGGCGTGCTCGCCGCCGGCGACGTCGACGGCGAC
>QEVT01000082.1:0-13105 GCA_003576755.1 bacterium
GTTCGTCCAGGCCATGCAGATCCTGCCCACCCGCGTGGTGATGACCTACGCCTACGTCAACCCCGTCGGCGCGGCGCTGCTCGGCTGGTGGGTGCTCGGCGAGCCGATCACCCTGTGGACGGTGCTCGGCGCGGCGCTGGTCATCGCGGGGGTGGCGGGGGTGTACCGCGAGCGGTACGCCGGCTAGCGCTTCCCAGCCGGCGCCGCGCGACCGCCTCGCGCACGCGCGGCACGCGCAGGGCGAGCAGGGCCGCGACCACTGCGCCGTAGGCCAGCGGCTCGCGGACGTCCGCCTTGACCAGCCACACGAAGTGGACCACGACGAGCACGGCGGCGACGTACACCAGGCGGTGGAGGCGCTTCCAGCGCTTGCCGAGCCGTCGCATCCAGCCGGCCGTCGACGTGGCCGCCAGCGGCAGCAGGATCAGGAACGCGCCGAAGCCCACCAGCGCGTACTTCTTCTCGAAGATCGCCTCCTCCAGCAGCACCGGGTCCAGCCCGTAATCCAGCCACACGAACGTCAGGAAGTGCTGGAGCGCGTAGAGGAACGCGTACACGCCCAGCGGCCGCCGCAGCGGGATCAGCCGCCGCCACCCGAAGAGCGTGTTGAGCGGCGTCACCGCGAGCGCGGCGACCAGGAGGACCAGCGCCGTCTTGCCGGTGCGGGCGGTGATGTCCTGGATGGGGTTGGCCGTCAGGTTGTCGGTCCAGACATCCCACGCCAGGTGCGCGGCCGGAGCGAGCGCGGCGGCGTGCGTCGCGAGCTGCAGGCGCGTCCAACCGGACCGCCGGCGGGCGCGCGGGCGGTCTGCCGCGTCGGCCATGCGCGCTCGGCTGCCGGCCCGTCCGGGGACGGCGGGGTGCGTGGGTGCGGCGGGCGACGACCGGGCGACCGCCGGCGGCATATCGGGCTCGAGCACCATGTCGCGTGTGTCCACGTCGGCGTCCCGGCGCTCAGAAGTAGGTCTCGAGGTCCATGCCGGCGTACAGGTGCGCGACCTGGTCGGCATAGCCGTTGAACGGGAGCGTCCGGCGCCGCCGCAGCTCGCCGATGCGGCGCTCGCTGCTCTGCGACCAGCGCGGGTGCGGCACGTCGGGGTTGACGTTGGCGTAGAACCCGTACTCGTTTGGGGCCGCGTCCATCCACAGCGACGTCGGCTGCTCGGCCACGAGGTCGATCTTGACGATCGACTTGATGCTCTTGAACCCGTACTTCCACGGCACCACCAGCCGCAGCGGCGCGCCGTTCTGCGGCAGGAGCGACTTGCCGTAGAGCCCGGTGGCGACGAGCGCGAGGTCGTTCATGGCCTCGTCGAGCCGCAGCCCCTCGACGTATGGCCAGGCGTACGGCCCGCCGCCCTGGCCGGGCATCCGCGCGGGGTCGTGGATGGTCTCGAAGCGGACGTACCGCGCCTGCCCGGTCGGCGCCACCGCCTCCAGAAGCTTGCGCAGCGGGAAGCCGACCCACGGGATGACCATCGACCAGCCCTCGACGCAGCGCAGGCGGTACACGCGCTCCTCTTGATCGAACTGCTTGACGAGGTCCTCGACCGCAAACGTGCGCGGCCGATCGACGAGCCCGCCGACCTTGACGGCCCACGGCTCGGTCGGGTAGCCCGCGGCCAGCCCCGCGACCTCCTCCTTGTCCGTGCTGAACTCGTAGAAGTTGTTGTAGCCGGTGACGTCGTCGAAGCCGGTGAGGCCGTCGCCGAGCTCGTCCGACGAGGCCAGCGCCTTCGGCGGGGCGTCCGGCCCGGCAAGGGCGACCTTCGGCCCGGGTGCGGGGGTGGCCGTCGGGGGCCGGGCCGACGCGCTCGGGTCGAGGTCGGCCACGGCCGGCGCGGGCGGCAAGGCGTCGTCGGACCCGCAGGCGCCGAGGAGGACGCCGGACGCGGCGAGCGCGGTGGCGCCGCGCATGAACGCGCGGCGATCGAGATAGACGGGCTCTGGGGTGATCTCGGACGAGGGGATGCCGCTTCGGAAGGACGGGTTCCTGGCCATGACGACGTGCGCTCCGCTGGTGTGCGTGAGGGGGACGATGGTCGCACCGCGGGCCGGCGGCTGCGACGCCCATGGGTTCCGGGCGGCGCGCGCGGGCTCGAACGGTCGATGTCACATGGACAGACGGGCGGCGGGGCGGATTCTTACGGGGTTCCCCGCTCCATGATCGCCCCGTCCGCTCGCCATCCCCTCCCGTCACCGGCTTACCCGCCCCCACACCGCACACGGCAGGTACACCGCGCGACCCCCGTCTGGCGGGGGAGCGGGGGCAGCGCCGTCGCGCGTGTCGCGTACCACCCGATGGTGGCGCGCGAAGCCGTACGCGGCGCGCACCGACCGGACGTCCGCCAAGGTCCACGCTTCCCTGGGCGGCAGGTCCGCCGGCGTGAACGCGAACCGCCCGCGGGCATCGCCCGGCGCCGCGGTGGTGAGCGCGCGGCCGTCGGCGAGCCGGAACGTCAGCACCACCGCGGCGTTGGGCGCGGCCGCGCCGACCACGCCGGTGTCGGCGCTGAAGTCGAAGTCGAGCGGCGGAACCTCGAGCCGAACCGCGTCTCCCGCCGTCGCCACCGTCAACACATCGCCGGCGGCGATGGCCGGGGGCGCGGCGCCTTCGGGCACGAGGCGCAGCATGAACCCCCCGTCGCTGTCCGCGGCCGCCGCGCCGCGGGCTCGCGGGGCCCCGCCGCGCGCCATCTGGCCGGTGATCGCGTGACCGGGCGACGCCCGTCCGGCGACGGCAGCGGTGCCGAGGTGTACCTCGACCTGCAGCGGGAAGGCGAACGTGTACAGCCGGTGGAGGCCGGGGGCGAGCGTCTCGACCTCGATGCCCTGCGCCGGCGCCGCGCCTTGCTCGAAGAGCGGCCCGAGGTCTTCCTGCAGCATGCCGTCGGCGTTGGTCTCGTGGTCGCCCGTCGCCACGTACACCGCGTCGAGCGCGCGCAGCGCATCGGTCGCCTCGCCCCAGCAGTCCCACAGCGCGGGATACCGCACACGGTACGTGTGCCGCGGCAGGCCGTGGAGAACGAGGCTGAACGCGGACCAGTCGACGGCGACGCGCATCGGCGGCACTTCGAGCGACACCGCGTCGCCGCCGAGGTCGCCCTCGAGCCGCAGGCCCTCTCGCAGCCGTGCGTCCCCGCCCGCGTCGGCCCAGCGGACCTGGAATCGGCCGTCCGGAGCGGCCTGCGTGCGCGCATGGGCGACCGTCCGCCCCGCCGGATCCACGAGGCGCAGGTCGACTGCGGCGTCGGGGTCGGCCTGGCCGCAGGCCGCGCCGCCGTCGTGCTGCAGGTGGAGCATCGGCAACACGCGCGTGAGCACGGCCCGCTGGCCGTCCGGGTCGTCCAGCGTGCCGGTGGCCACCGCGCCTGTCACCGCGGCGAAGGCCTGGGTCTCGCCGGTCAAGGGCTGCACCACGGGGTGCGCGTCGAAGTCGATCGTGAAGCGCCCGCCGTCGAGCCACGTCAGCTTGTCGTCCCAGCGGCCGCCGGCGAGCGTGCCGGGCAGGGGCTGCAGTCGCTTGGTCTCGAGCCGAAAGCGGTCGCCCGGCCGGCGCCCGATCCGGCCGTGCAACGCGTTGGCGGCACGGTCGAACGCCAGCTCGAGCGTCGGCACGGCCATCGCGATCCCGCCGGCGGGGGTCAGGCCGGGGCCATCCACGGCAATCGTGTCGGCGGGCTGAAGGTCGAAGCGGCGGCCGTCGGGATGGCGCAGGTCGACAGCGAAGCCGCCCGCCGCGTCGGCCCGGATCGCGACCCCGACAAGGGGCTGGCCGGCGCGCCGCCAGGTCACGGTGGCCGTCGCGTCCGGCGCCAGCGCGCCGGTCAGGCGCGCCCGCCCGAGGTCGAGCACCAGGCCCGGGACCGCGACCCGCCGCGAGAAACGCTCGGCGCGCCGGTCGAGCCGCAGCGTGACCTGCGCGTTGTGACGCAGGTCGAAGGCCGGCTCGCCCGCGGGCGGCTGGGCGAGGTCGAACGCAAACGCCCCGCCGGTCGCCACGACTCCCGCGCGCACCGCCCGCGCACCGCTGGCGGCGTCGGTGGCATCGAGGCGCACGGCGGTGCCGGCGGGCGCATCGGTGCTGCCAGCGACGCGGTCGTCGCCGACGTGCACGGCCGCTTCGAGGCGCGGGACGCCGAAGGTGAAGCGGGCGTCGCCGATCATGCCATCGACGGTGTCGCCAGGCGCCGGCACGATCGCACGCCCGAATCGGTCGCGGAACGGCTCGACGGCGGTGACACGGCGGCTCCCGGTGGTCTGGCGGCGGGTCGCGAGCGCCGCGGCGGCGCGCTCGACACCGTCGCGCGACCGAAGGCGCGCGGTGCCGGTGCGGTTCGTCGCGGCGTTGACCCACAGAACGCCGGCATCGAGGTCCAGACGCGTGTCGACGGCGGCCCAGGTGAGGCTGAGCTGGTGCCCGTCGGGCCGCGAGGCCGTCAACCGCCCGTAGGCGCCGGGCTCGACGTCGTACGTGCCGGCGAGGGAGGCTTCGAAGCGGCCGTCCACGCCGACGACCACCTCCGCCGTGCGCGCGACGACGCGCGTCCCCTCCATCGCCTCGGCCACGATCCGGTATCCGGGCGGCGCGGCGCCGGCGACCGACTCGCGGTCGATGTCGGGCTGGGCGGCGACGACGGGGATCTCGATCAGCTGGGGATCACGTGCGTGATCGAGGTCGATGCCGATCGCCATCCCGGGGGTGAGGTCCAGGACCTCGGCCTGGATGCGGCCGCCCTGCACGACGAGGTCGACGCCAAAGCGCCCGCTGTCGTTGGCGGTGGTGTCCCAGCGCTGGACCTCGGCGCCACGGGCGTCGTGGGCGCTGACGGTCACCGCCGCGCCGGGGTGGACGTCGCCCCACACCACGCCGACGTCGGCCTCGACGTGCACCAGACCGACGAGCGCCTCGGTGGTCACCGCCCAGCCATCGCCGACCTCGACGGTCAATGCCCCCCGCCAACCACGGTCGAGGTCGGCCACGCCGACGAAGTCGACGGCCACGCCGCCGTCGGCGGCGGCGACGGTGCGGCGGGTGTGCTCGGCACCGCCGGGTCCGCGGACGGTCACGGTCACCGCGGCGCCGGGCGGTGCGCGGCCAATGGCCGTGTCGTTCTGGGGCACGAGCTGGAGCGCCAGCGTTGGCACCTGAGCGGTGTGGGTACGGCCACGCCCGACGAGGGGATGATCGAGGGTCACGGCGACCAGGTCGCCCGCGGCGGCGGGCGCGTCGAGCGGCGCGACGGTCTCGCTCGGCCGCGCCGTGTTCGCGGAGCCCCCCGCACGCAGCGGCCGCGCCTGGCCCGCGGCACTGCCGGCGCGGGTGTGCGCGACATGGCCCGCGAGGCCAGGGGCGGCGTCGAACGCCACGCGCGCCTCGCCCAGGGTGATCCGGCCCTGGAACACCGCGAACGGGGCATGGAACGCATGCCCCCCGGCGTCCACCCACGCCACGTCGCCGCGATCGCCCGGCACGGCGCCGGCACCCGGCAGGTCGACGGCGAAGCGGCCGTCGCCGGGATCGGCGAGGACCGGCGCGTCGAAGGCCCGGACCGCTCCTCCGACGTCGTGGTACTTGGCCCGCACCTGGAGCTCGGCGCCGGCGGGGCCGATGCCGACGATCCGACCGGCGGCCGCGTCGATGTCCGCCCGCAGGTCGGGCGCCGTGGCGGCGACTGCAGGCACGGCGCCGGCCAGGCGGACCACGTCCCCGGCCACCACCCTCGCCGGCTCGGTGCGCCACCCGCCGATGGCATAGTCGACCTCGCCGGGCCGACTCGCGCGCGGGAAGCCGACGGCGACGACGCCGCCCGCGCGAACCACCTCGAGCAGGTCGGGCTCAGGGTCGGCGCCGCGCAGCGTGACGGCGTTGGCTTCGAGCGTCACGTGCAGGCGCGCGCCAGGCTGCGCCGCGACCGGGCGCGGCACACCGGGCCCGGCCGCCAGCACGGCCAGGACCAGCGCGAGCGGCCCGAGTGGTCGACGGCGGTGCGGGCGAGCGCTGGCAGCACGAGGGAGCGGCGTCATTCGGGGCCTCCTGTCGATGGGCGGGAGCGGCTTGCGATGGAGGGGCGACCAGCCTCACGCCGTGCCGCCAGCGGGCATCGATGGAGTGGTAACCTTTCCCAGGCCCCGCGTTCCATCCCGCAGGGCCTTGGTCACCCGCCCGCGGCCCCCTCCCCCAACAGCGGCTCGATCGCCGCCACGAGCTCGGCCTCCGGCGCGTCGAAGAGCCCGAACTCGGCGTGGCGGACCACGCCGCCGCGATCCACCACCATGAACGCCGGGATGCTGCGCACGTGGCAAGCCTCGCATGCGCCGTCGCCGCCATGCGCAAGCGTGAACGTATGGCCGTTGTCGCCCGCACAGGCGCGGGCGGTGTCGGGCGCGGTCACGGGCTCGCCGTCGTCGCGGCCTCACCCCGGGACCCCACGCCGGGCACGGAATCCCGCCGCCCGCGGTCCTATCCCTCGGCCCGTCCCGGACGTTAAAGTCGTGAGACGGCTTGCCGCCGGCGTCTCGTCCCGCCCACGACACGACACGTTGACCGCGCTCCCGAAAGGACCCCACGCCATGCCGCTCCCCACTGCCCGCCGTTCCGCGCTCGCCGCCGTGCTCGCTCCGCTCGCCTGCCTCGCGCTCCTGGCCGCCGTGGGCGGCGGCGCGCCGGCGCGGGCGCAGGAGGAGGTCCTGCCGATCGCCGCCTACCGCATGGTCGACCAGTGGCCCGAGCGCGAGGCCGCCGCCGCCGGGCTGTTCCAGAGCCCGGTCGACCTCGACGTCGCGCCCGACGGCATGGTCCTGGTGGCGGATCGCGGCATCGGCGGCGTGCACCGACTCTTGCCCAGCGGGGCGTTCACGACGCCGTTCGGGACGACGGGCGGCTTCCCTGCCCAACTCGGGCAGGTCGGGGCCATCACCGTCGGCCCGTCCATGGCCGGCGGGCCGGCGGACCGCGTGTTCGTCGTCGACCCGGCCGTCGACCGCATCGTGGCCTACGACCTCTCCGGCGCCTACGCCGCCCACTGGTCCGGCCTGCCGGTGCAGAGCCTGGTCGCCCACGGCGGGCGGGTGTTCGTGCTCGACCGCGAGGCGAGCGCGGTGCGCGCGCTCGACGCCGCCACGGGCGCCGAGGTGTTCCGGTTCGGGGAGCGCGGCACCGACGACGGGCAGTTCGCCAGCTTCAGCGATATCGACGTCACCCAGGACGGCACGGTCCTGGCGGTGGCGGACCTCGGCGGCCTGCGGGTGCAGCTGTGGGACCTCGCCACGGCCGACGCCGTCGCCGGCGGCGCCCCGCCGGCCAAGCTCCGCACCGTCTACAATCTCACCGAGGCCCGCTTCAACAAGACCGACATGGTGTGCCGCGCCCCACGCGTCAACGCGCTCGGCGACGACCGGGTGTTCGTCGGCCAGGGCGAGCAGGCGTGCCTCGTCGAGGGCAAGGAGGTGACGGCCGCGATCGCGTCGACGGCCAACAAGGGCACGGTGTGCCGCGCGACGGTCCGCCTGCCCCGCCTGCGCCCGAACGGCGCGCAGTACTTCGCGCTGGCCACGGCCGACCCCAACGCCGGCGCGTGCGGCGAGAAGAGGACCGACCTCGAGACCTCGACCGTCATCGCCCGCTACAACGACGAGGCGCTGAAGGCCGTGCGCACGGTGTGGACCGCGGCGGACAACGACACCGTCGAGAGCCGCCTCTTCAACCCGCTGGCGCTGACGATGCCGGCCGACGACATGGTGTTCGTCCGCGACAGCTCGCCGTTCCTGCGGTTCTACGGCACCGACGGGGCGCTCCAGGCCGCGACGACCCGCGACACCTCCGGCAGCGACCAGGGCACCGAGGCGGAGGTCACGCGCGTGGGGCTGGCCATCGGCAGCGAGGTGGCGGGCGAGATCTACGCCAACTACACCAAGACCCGGCGGTCGGGCGAGACGTTCACCGCCGAGACCGGCATCGGCCGCTTCAAGCCGGCGACGGTGCGCACGCAGCAGGGCGAGGAGCGCATCATCGAGCCGATCTGGACCAAGCCGTTGGCCTCGAGCGGCCGGATGCAGCGCAGCGTCTTCAGCATGGCGTACAACCCGGTCAGCGCCGAGCTGCTCGTGATGCGCTCCGACAACGTCGACGCCCAGCGGACCATCAACATGGTGATGTACCGCTACACCCGCGACGGCGTCCAGATCGACCCGGTGTGGGACCTGCCCGACGACGGGCAGACCAACCCGTACATCGACCTGGCGGTGGGGCCCGACGGGCGCGTGTACCTGCTCGACGACCTGGCAGACACGGTCCTCGTCCTCGAGGCCGACGGCACGGCCTCGGCCACCGTCGAGGTGGCGGGCGACTCGCGCAGCGTCGCCGGCGGACCGGCGGACGCGGCCGGCTCGGTGTTCACGCTGCGCGAGTACGGCAGCATCGAGCGCTATGCCGACGACGGCAGGGTGACCGCGCGCCTCGACGGCCGGGCGGTCGCGTTCTCGGACCCGACGGCCATCGCGGACCTGGTCGTCGACAGCATGGGGCGGGTGTTCGTGGCGGACGCGCAGGCGAGCCTCATCAGCGTGTTCGAGGCCACCACCGACCCGTCGATCATCCCGGTGCCGGACGACGGCGCGTGCAGCTTCGTCGGCGCCAAGTCTGCCGCGCCCGGCCGGGTCCAGCTCGGACAGGCCGTGACGGTGACGCTCGAGGTGGCGGGCAAGTGCGGCATCGACGAGGAGCCGACCGACATCGTGTTCGTCGTGCCATACCTCGCGCAGCTCCAGCAAGGCCGTGACCGGAGCGGGGCGACCATCAACGCGATGCTCGGCCTCGCGCGGCGCCTCAAGTTCGACCGGCACCGCGTGGGCATCGTCAGCTACTACCAGACCCACAAGGTCGAGCTGCCGTTGACCAGCGACCTGGCGACGTACACCGACGCGGTGCGCAACATGACGCGCATGGACCCGCCCAACCAGGAGATCAAGCCGCGGCTGCGCGACGCCATGGAGGCAGCGGGCGGGCTGTTCGAGTCGCCTGCGACGCGGCGGCAGGTGATGGTGCTGCTCAACGCGGCGTACTGCGACCCCAACAACCAGCGCCGGCCGGTCGACTGCACCGGCTACCCGCTCGCGGACGACGTGGCGGCGGCGATCCGCGGCCAGGGCATCCGGATCGTGGCGATGCAGAGCCAATCCGCGGCCAACCTGGCGTCGTCGGACGAGGACGTCGTCAACGGCTTCGAGGACGCCCACCGCCGCATCGTGGCCTACCACCTGCCGGACGTGCTGGCACGCGACCTCGCGCTGGTCGACGAGCTCCCGGCCAACATGGCGCTGGTCCCGGGCAGCGAGGGCGGCGGGACGTGGGCGGCGCCGCGCCTGACGTGGCAGCGCGCGGCGATGGGCCTCGAGGACCGGGTGACGGTCAGCTTCCAGGTCCGCCCGCAGCAGGCGGGCCGCTGGCCGACGAACGTCACGGCGTTCGCCGACCTCACCGACGGCTGGGGGCAGGCGCAGCGGGTCGCCTTCCCCGTGCCCCACGTCGAGGTGATCGGCCCGACGCCGACCCCGTCGGCGACGGCGACCGCGACACCGACGGTCCCGCCGACGCCGATGGGGCCGACGGCGACGTCCACGCCCACACCGGTCCCGACCTCGAAGCCGGGGACGGTGTACCTGCCGTTTGCGGCGCGGGGCCTGTGCTGGCCCAAGCACCTGGCGATGGACATCGTGCTGGTGCTCGACGCTTCGAGCAGCATGGAGGGCCCGAAGCTGGCCGCGGCCACCGAGGCGGTGCGGGCGTTCGTGGCGGTGGCGCGCCTGGCGCCGGGGTCGGACCGCGCCGCGCTGGTGACGTTCGCCGAGTCGGCGGTGGTGCTGCAGGGCCTGACGGGCGACGCGGCGGCGCTCGACGCGGCGCTGGCGCGCGTGACGACGAGCCCGGGCACGCGGATCGACCAGGGCCTGGGCGCGGCGCTCGACGTGCTGGCGGCGGAAGGCCGTGCCGGCGCCCACCCCGTGGTGGTGCTGCTGTCGGACGGGCGGCAGGACGCGGGCGTCGAAGCGGCGCGCGCGGCCGGCGATCGGGCGCGCGCGGCAGGCGTCGAGGTCCACACGATCGGCCTGGGCGACGACGTCGACGCCGACCTGCTGCGGTCGCTGGCGAGCGTGCCGGCGTACTACGCGGCGGCGCCCGACGCGGCCGGCCTCGAGGCGGTGTACGCGGCGATCGCGGCGCGGTTGACGGGGTGCCCGTAGCCGCCGGAACCGGGAGGGGGCGCTGGCGCCTGCGTTCGACGGTTGACAGGGTGGCGCCCCGTAACTACACTGTGGTTACGCCGGAGGAGGGCGCGCACCAGCCATGACCGTTGTCAAGACCAAGATCGTGCGAATCGGAAACTCGAGGGGAATCCGGATCCCGGCCGTCTTCCTCAAGCAGGTGGCGTTCGAGGAGGACGTGGAGATGGAGGTCGTGGGCCAGCAGATCATCGTGCGGGCAGGCACACCCGTCCGGGCGGGCTGGGAGGCGGCGTTCCGGGCAATGGCGGAAGCCGGCGACGACCAGCTCCTGGATCCTGCCGTCCCGACGGCCTGGGACGAATCGGAATGGGAGTGGTGATCGGGCGGTTCGAGGTGCACCTCGTGGCCCTCGACCCGACGGTCGGCGCCGAGACGCGCAAGACGCGGCCATGCCTGGTCATCTCGCCCGATGAGATGAACCGCGCGATCCAGACGGTGATCGTTGCCCCCATGACGACCGAGGGGCGGCCCTATCCGACGCGCGTGACATGTGCCTTCCAGGGCAAGGACGGGCAGGTGGCGTTGGACCAGCTCCGCGCCGTCGACAAGACGCGCCTGGTGAAACACCTCGGACGGATCGACGCGGCGACTCAGGCACTCGTGCTCGCGATCCTCGCGGAGCTGTTCGCGGAATGAGCTGTGGCCCCGGGAGGGGCGGGCGCGGCTGCGGCGCCGGCGTGGCGACGCCCCGCGCGCGGCACCTAGTCCGGGCACACCTCGAGGTCCCATACGCGGACGACACCCGCGTCGACCGACGCCATGCGGCAGCCACCGTCGAGGAAGGCGATGGGCACGCGGTTGGAGGCGTGGCCGGGCATGAGTCGGACGGGGCCGTCCGCGGCGGCCGCGACGTCGTAGAGCCGCACGACGCCGCTGTCGTCGCTGAGGGCGACATGGAGCCCGTCCGGGCTGATCTCGACGAAGTAGATCGTGGACTCGCCGACCGGGACCCGTTGCCGCACGGCGCCGGTCGCCACGTCCCAGATCGTCAGCTCGCCGGTGTCGCCACCGGCGACGGCAAGGCGGCCGGTCGAAGGGGCGCCGCGCTCGCCGTCGGTCCGCCGTTCCCACACGCCGAGCTGCGCGAAGGAGCCGTACGCCACGACGTCGCCCGTGGGCGCGGCCGCGAGGGTGTACACGTCGGAATCGACGCTGCCGAGCGGCCCGCCGACGGCATCGGGCGCATCCCAGCGCGAGGCGCGGATCGCCGGGCCCCCGGCCGAGATCAGACCGGAATCACCGTCCGTCACGGCAAGCGCGAAGATATCGCTGGAATGGGGTCGCCAGGTCGCCCGCAGGCGGCCGTCGTCGACGCCGTAGGCCGCGATGCGGGGCTCGTGGTCGACTTCCGAGCGCCATGTGTGGACGGCGAGAAGCACCTCTGCGGCTTCGGGTCGGACCGCCACGTCGTGCACGGCGACACGACCGGACACGGTGAACGCGTTCGTCGGGCTGAGCACGAGCCCTGGGTCGGCGCCGCGGTCGGCCGGCACGGGTGGTGCGAGGATCGCGGTGGCTGCACGGGCCGGACGAAGGGCAGGCGGAGCGGCCGCCGAGCCGGCGGCGCCCGCCGCTGCGGCATCCTGATCGGTCGCAGCCGCGCTGGCGAGCGACGCGGCGGCCGCCGCGACGGCATCGCGCAGCGATGCCGGCCGATCCGCGACTGGCGTCCCACCGCGGCACGCGGCCGTGTCCGGCATGCCGATCGACGCGCGCTCGGCGCAGGCAAGGTCGCGCACGAGCCGATGCTCGAGGGGCCAGCGCAGCAGCTCGGTCAGATCGAGGTGCACCGCCATGACGTCTATCGTGCCGTCCACAAGCCCGCGCGCCACCAGCGCGCGGCGTGGGTTGTAGGCGATGCTGGCCAGGTTCGTCCCCCCATACGACGCAAGGCGCCGGACGACCGCTCGCCGCTGCGAGTCCCAGATCACGACCTCGCCGTTGCTGAGGCCCGGCGTGAAGTGCCGGCCGTGATCGTCCACCGCCAGATCGAAGGCCTGATCCTGGAAATCGTACGCCTCGCGGGCCGATGCCGCCGCCACGCCGCCGCCGGCATCGCGCAGCTTCCAGCGCAGCATGCGCCTGTCGTACGCCACGCTCGTGACCGTCGATCCGTCCGGCGCGATCCAGACCTGGTTCAACGTGCCGTCGTGGCCCGCAAGCGTCTCCACCACGCGCTTCGTGGCGACATCCCAGACCACGACGGGTGAATAGATGGGGTCGAAGCCCTCTATGCCAAGCGCGACCAAGTCCCCGGCGCGCGTGGCGGAAGCCGAACGGACGGCGCGCAGGTTCATGAAATTCACGAACGGGTCGGCGTGCGGAGACCGCTTCAACGCACGGCCCGGATGCGCCCGCTCTATCTCGGTGCCCGCCTGCGCGTTCCAGATGCGCAGCGAGCCGTGGTAGTCGCCGGTCAGCACGAGGGTGTCGTCGGCGACAAACGCCGCGGCCCAGACGGCCACGGCGCCGTGGCGAAGGACCCGTGCGGGCTGCCCCGACGCAACGCGCCAGATGCGCGCCGTGCCGTCGTCGCCCGCCGAGACCAGCCGCGCGCCGTCTCGGCTGAAGCCGATCCGGCGGACCACCGTGCCCGCGTCGTGCCCAGACAGCTCGCGTGCCGCCGAATCCAAGTCCAAGTCCCAGAGCCCCACGGTGCCGGTGTAGGTGCCCGCCGCCAGCACGGCGCCCGCCGGATCGATCGCCAATGCGCGCACCTTACTTCCCTGAGGGCGTGACAGAACGTTTGATCGAAGGGCTTCCTGGGAGCGCCGGCATCTTGCCGGCTGGAAGCCGGCGCTCCCAGGATCTGCCACCCGCC
>QEVT01000082.1:13121-18351 GCA_003576755.1 bacterium
ATCTTGCCGGCTGGAAGCCGGCGCTCCCAGGATCTGCCACCCGCCGCCCGGGCAGCCTCAGCGCCGAAACGGAACGAACGTTCTGTCACGCCGTCAGCCTTACTTCCATAGGTGGCGACGATTCGCCGGACCACCGCGGCCCCGTACAACGACCATGCGCGCAGCGTCCCGTTGCTGTCGACAACATGCGCGTTGCGCCCGGCGCGGTCGATGACCGCCGCTCCGACGTTGTCACGGTGTCCTACGAGGCTGGTGACCTGGGCGTTGGTCTCGACGTCGATGACCTCGAGCCGCGAACCGTTGAAGCCGACGAGAATGCGTTGGCCATCGGGCAGGAAGGCGACCGAGGTGGGAATCTGGCCGTCGCTGGGCAGCGGCCGTGCGCGAAACGGCGGATCGAGGTCGACGAGGACAACCTGTGAGCGTGGAAAGGTGGTGGTGGCGGCAACACGCGCTCCATCCGGCCCGAGCGCGACTCGGGTGACGTTGACGCCCAGGTCCGCCAACGTCGTCACCGCACCGGTCGCCAAGTCGATCCGCGCAAGCGCGCCCTCGAACGTGCCGACGACGGCGAACCGCCCGGCAGGGTCGACGGTCAAGTCCTGGATGTCTTCACCGAGGTCGGCGACGCGTCGAATCTCCTCTCCGCTGTCGACGTCCCACAGCCGTACGGACCCATCGTCGCCGCCGGTGATCAGCTCCCGGCCGTCTGGAGCGAACGAGACGCGCTGGATACGGGCATCGTGATCACGAATCCGGAGGGGGTCGCCCCACCCATCCACCGGCCAGATCTCGAGGTTCGTCTCGGAAGAGGCATCACCGCCAAACTCATACGCGGCCGCGAGTCGGGTCCCATCCGGAGAGAAGCACAGGTCGATCACGAACGTGGCGTGCTTCCCGAGGGTGCGTATCAGGCGACCGGTGGCGGCATCCAGCAGCCGCACGCTCCCGCGCTTGTCGCCAACCGCCACGAGCCGCTCGTCCGGGCTGAGCGCCACGGTGCCAGGCTCGAGGTCGTATCCCGCCACCTCCCATCGGGCTCCGGGCGCATACGCGGCCTCCGACAGTGCCAGCTCGGCATCCGTCGTCGGGTTCGGCAGCAGCACGGCCTCCAGGGCCGCGGCGAGCGCTTCGTCGCCGCGCTTCTCGGTGAGCAGCTGCTGCGAGCGGGCGATGAGGGCGGTGCGCCGAGCATCGAGCGCGTCGGCGTCGCTCTGGACCCGCTTGGAGATCGCGTACCACGCAAGGCCGAGGCCGCCGAGCATGCCGGCGACGGCCAGCAGCGCGACGGCGCGCGTCAACCGATGCGCGCGACGCTCCAACGCCTGCTTCTGAGCTTGCCGCGCCTTCTCGGTGGCGGCGCGCCGGTCGCGGCTGGCAGCGCTTTCACGAATCAGCGCGGTCTCGCCCGCCGCCAACTCACCGCCGCGCTCGCCCGCCCATTGCTCGGCCTCGGCCGGCGGCACGCCGCGCAGGAGCGCCCCGGCCAGCGCGTGATAGGGCCGGCTGCCGGGCCGTAGGTCGACGACCTTCCACGCTCCCAGGGATCGCTCCCCGGCTCCACCCTTGCCCCCATTCCCCCGCAGCCGCGGCACCAGCCCCGCGAACACCACGCTCGACTTGCCGCTCCCCGACGGCCCGATCACCCCCGCCATCGGTGCGGAGGCGACTGCATCGACCAGCAAGGCGGTGAACGCCTCGCGCCCGAAGAAGAACCGTGCGTCCGCCTCGCGGAAGGCGGCCAGGCCGCGGTACGGGCACTCGGCCGGCAGGAGGTCCACGTCTGCAATCGACCCCGCCCGCTCCGGCAGCTTCTCCGCGGTATCGGGCGGCGTCGCGATGTCCGGCGCGCCGGCGGCCACCACCTGGAAGATTTGCTCGCTGTGCCGCAGGTCCTTCAGCCGGTGCAGGCCGAGGTCGCGCAGGCTGGCGCCGGCGGGCAGGTCGTCGCGCACGAGCTGAGGCCTCGAAAGAGACCGGATCGCAAGGATGATGGGTGTTCGGATCATCCCAGGGGTGTACATGCCAGCCGATCTTGGCGTTGTCCTTGCCATTGATACGGCGCTGGTCGAGGATCAAGGCGAACGCCACCTTCTCAGTCAGGACGTTGGCGAACACCTCAATGAACGTGTCGTCGATAAGATGATCCCGCAAGCTGAGCACATCGAGATCGAGGGTGCGTACGGTATAAGCCGAGACAAACGGCGACGCCTCCGCAGGCAACGACGACTTCGGCGAAGAGCGTCTGAACGGTCAGGCCAGCCAACCGTAAGCGTCCTCGAGTCGCCGCTTCCGCGTGACCATGCCCTCCCACTCCAAATAGTCGTGCTCGGCCTCCCAAGCATAATCCTGCTCGCGGGTCTCGTCCTGCCAGCGCTCACGGTAGGCATCCCAACTCATGCCGTACTTGGCCTCGAACGCCGCGAGGCCCTCATTGAGCTGCTGGATACGATACGCCACCGCGTCGCGCATCACCAGGATCAGCGCGACCTCCGGGCGGGCTTCACCGGTCAGCTCGTGCAAGGCGCGCTCGGTTCGCTTGGGCAACGTGATTCCGGTCATCTTGTCTCTCCCATTGTGCCGCACCCGATTGTAATCCCGAGCTTCCGGGTCACCGAGCGTGCGCGTTGCCGTGCCGCAGCACATCCGCCACATCCCACAGCCGCACCGTTCCGTCGGCCGATGCCGACAGCACGGTCCGGCCATCCAGGCAGGAACGCCACGCCGCACATGTCGGCGCTGCCCGCCAGCCGCCGGACGCTCTGCCCGGTGCCGACATCCCACAGGATCACGCTGTCATCGTCGGCGGCGGTAATGGCCCGCTTGCCGTCCGGGCTGAGATCGACCTGGTGCACCCCGGCAGCGTGCCCTCTGAAGCGTCGGATCTCCTTTCGCGCCGCCAGATCCCACAGGATCACCTGTCCGTCCGCCGAAGCCGCGGGGGCGGTGCGCCCGTCCGGGCCGGCGGCGATGCCGCGAACGGCCGCCCGGTGCGCGTCGTAATCCAAGATGACGCCTGGCGTGCCCTCGTCAGACTCGGCGATCGCGGCCTCGCCGAGCGCGATGGTCAACGTAGCGGTGCAGATGTCGTACGTCACCCTCAGAGAAGCCTCCATCGCCACGGGGCTCCGACGCAGCTTCTCTGCCTGTCACGCCCGACCATCACGGTGATCGCACGCCCGAATCACGGTGATCGCGTGCCCCGATCACCGTGATCGCCGAGCACGATCACCGTGATGGTCGCCACCGATCACCGTGATTGCGGAGCACGATCACCGTGACTGTCGGGCGCGCTCACGGCAGCCCGGCCCCGCAGCCCCACAGCGCCCGCCGCCCGCGCGTCCCCGGTCGCGGGTGTGGCGCCCGCTCCAGGCATCCGGTAGAATTCCCGCGGGCCCACCCAGGCCCGCGACCCGCCCTCCACCTCAGGCACCACCCGCCATGATCGTCGCCACCTGGAACCTCAACAGCATCCGCGTCCGGCAGCCGCACCTGCTCGACTGGCTCGCGCGGGCCCGCCCGGACGTGCTGTGCCTGCAGGAGCTCAAGGTCGCCGACAAGGACTTCCCGCTCGACGCCGTGCGCGAGCTCGGCTACCACGCCGCCGTCCACGGCCAGCCGACGTACAACGGCGTCGCCATCCTCAGCCAGGCGCCGATCGAGGATGTGCGCGTCGGGATGGACGACGGCGTGGACGACCCCCAGGCGCGCCTCGTCGCCGCCCGCACCGGCGGCGTCCGCGTGATCTCGGCGTACTTCCCCAACGGCGGCGAGGTCGGGTCCGACAAGTGGGCCTACAAGCTCGCCTGGATGGGCCGCCTGCGCGCCCACCTCGCGCGCGACTACCGCCCCGACGAGCCGTTGGCCCTGTGCGGCGACTTCAACGTCGCACCCGAGGACCACGACGTCGCCCGCCCGGCCGACTGGGCCGACAGCGTGCTGTGCCATCCCGACGCACGCGCGGCGCTCGACGCGCTGCGCGCGTGGGGCCTCGTCGACGTGTTTCGGGCCCACCACCCCCAGGGCGGCGTCTGGAGCTGGTGGGACTACCGCGGCTCGGCCTTCGCGCGCGACGACGGCCTGCGCATCGACCACGTCTGGGCCACGGCGCCGCTTGCGGCCCGCTGCACGGCCAGCGCCATCGACCGCGCCGAGCGCGAGCGCGACAAGCCCAGCGACCACGCGCCCGTCGTGGCGGGGTTCGACCTCGCGGCCGCGGTCGACGGCGGCGCCGCGGCGGCGGTGGTCGCCCCGGTTGCCGAAGGCGCGGCCGACGGCGCTCCGGCAGCGCAACCCCCGGCGGCCCAGGCCGCGGCGCCGACCACCCCCTCCGCCCGCAAGCTCGTCGTCATCGACGGCCACTCGCTGGCGTACCGCGCCTTCTACGGCCTGCCGCTCTACGACCGGCGCGGCAAGGTCTCGTTCAGCACCGCGTCCGGCGAGCTCACCAACGCCGTGTACGGCTTCGCCAACATGCTGATCAAGACATGGACCGACGAGCGGCCGGACTACATCGCCGTGGCGTTCGACGCCGGGCGCACCTTCCGCGACGACCTGTTCGAGCCCTACAAGGGCACCCGCGACAAGATGCCCGACGAGCTCGCCCCGCAGATCGAGCGCATCGTCGAGCTCGTCCGGGCCTTCGGCATCCCCGCCATCACCGCCGAAGGCTACGAGGCCGACGACATCCTCGGCACCCTCGCCACCCGTGCCGCCGCCGACGGCATCGACGTGCTCATCGTCACCGGCGACACCGACGCGTTCCAGCTCATCGGCCCGCACGTGCGCGTGCTCGCCCCCGGCCGGCTGTGGAGCGACGTCGCCGTGTGGGACGCCGACGGCATCGCGCGCCGCTACGGCCTCACGCCCGCCCAGCTCATCGACTTCAAGGCCCTCAAGGGCGACACCAGCGACAACATCCCCGGCGTCAAGGGCATCGGCGAGAAGACCGCGCAGAGCCTGCTCGCCGCGTACGAGACCATCGAGGGCACCTACGAGCACCTCGGCGAGGTCACGCCCGAGCGCGCCCGCCTGGCGCTCGAGGCCGGGCGCGACATGGCCTTCCTCAGCAAGGACCTCGTCACCATCCGCACCGACATCCCCATCGACGTGCGCTGGGACGACTGCGCGGTCCACGCCTACGACCGCGGCCGGGTCGAGGCCCTCTTCGACGTGCTCGAGTTCCGGACCATCCGCAACCGGCTCCCGGCGGGCGGCACGGGCGGGGCCG
>QEVT01000469.1 GCA_003576755.1 bacterium
CGGCCGCCGGACCCGCGGCCTGGCGGCCCCGATCGGCGATCCGGTCGTCGCCCGCCGCACCGCCGGCCGCCCGGCCCCGGCCCCGAGCGGCGACCAGGGGCCGTCTCCCGACGCCGCCGTCTGGCAGGCGCGGGTGAACCACCACCGAGCGCTGGCGCGCCTGCTGGGGATCAACGCCGACGCGCGCTGGAGCGAAGGGGCCGCCGCGCACGCCCGCTACCTCGTGCTCGAGGACACGCTGACGACCGCCGAGGATCCCGACAGCCCGCACTACAGCGACGACGGCGCCGAGGCCGGGCGCAACGCGATCGTCGCCCGCAGCAGCGACGCCAACCGCCGCACCGGCGACGTCGTCGACGGCTGGCTGGCCGACCCGCTGCGCGGCGTGCAGGTGCTCGATCCGCGCCTGACGGTGGCCGGCTTCGGCGAGCACCGCGAGGCCGGCGGCGCCGTGGCGTACGGCGCGGCGCTGGACGTGCGGCGCGGGCTGCAGCCCGTCGTGCCGCCCGGCATCGCGTTCCCGGTGCGGTATCCCGAGGGCAACGTGCCGCAGCTCGCCTTCGACGGCGACACGGCCGCGCCGCGGCCGCTCACGCACTGCCAGGGCTACACGGCGCCGACCGGCCCGGCCATCTTCGTGCTGCTCGGGCCCGACGCCCCGACGCCGACCGTCGGGGCCACGAGCCTGCGGCGCGGCGCACGCACGCTCGACCACTGCGTGTTCCACGAGGGCAACTACGCCAACCCCGACGCCGGCGACCAGGCGCGCGGGCGGGCGCTCCTGGCCGCGTTCCACGCCGTGGCCCTCCTGCCGCGCGAGCCGCTCGAGACCGGCAAGCAGTACAGCGTGTCGATCGAGGTCAACAGCGTGCTCCATCAGTGGGCGTTCATGGCCGGCGGCATCGTGCCCACCCCGACCTGGCAGGCGCCGCCGCCGACCGATACCCCCACGCCGACCAACACGCCGACCGACACGCCGACCGCGACGCCGACCGACACCCCGACCCACACCCCCACGCCGACGCCGACCCGCACGTCGACGCCGACGCCGACCAGCACGCCGACCCACACCGCCACGCCGACCAACACGCCGACGCGTACGCCGGCGCCGGCGTACGTGCCGTACCTCGTCAAGGACCAGTGGCTGATCTGCGCGCTGCCGTGGCCCGGGATGGACGACGACGCCGTCGGCCCCAACGACCGCGCGCGCGACGCCCTCACCGGCCCCGAGCTGTGTCCCTCGCTGACGTACCTCGGCCGGCTCTGGCGCGCCAACGGCACCGTCGACGAGCAGGACTGGTTCGTGCTGTACATGCGGTCGAACGGCGGTCTGCGCATCGCCCTCGACGTCCCCCCCAAGGCCGACGGCGACTACGACCTGGCGGTGTACGCCGGGTTGCTGCCGGGCCCGGGCGATCGGCCGTTGGCCGTGTCGGAGAACGGCGCCGGCATCGACGAGGTGTTCGAGCGCCGCGGCCTCGCCGCCGGCCGGTACTGGGTGCGCGTCTACGCCTCGCCGTTCGGCAGCCAGATCGAGTCGCCCTACCGCTTGACGTGGTCGTACCGCTGAGCGGGCGGCCGCCGCGATGAACCGCCTCGCCGTCGGTGCGGGCCTGGCGCTGCTCGTCGGCGCCGGCGGCTGCGCGCTGGTCTACCTGTTCGTGCTCGCCATGGCGCTCGCCGGCGCGCCGGCGCAGGTCGACGCGGCCGTCGCGCTCGGCGCGCTGGCCTGGCTCGCCGCCGGCGCCGGGCTCGGGC
>QEVT01000083.1 GCA_003576755.1 bacterium
CCCCTCGCGCCTCCATACGGTTATCTTACCCTGCTTCCCGTCCACTGGCCAGTCGCTTTACCCAGCCGCCAGCCTCCCCGGATTCCTGAGAAGATACGAGATCGCGGTCTTCGATGTCGACGACCTCGATCGCGGGCCGCTGTTCCGGGTGCCGACGTTGGGCTATCAGCCCACGGGAGCAGTCGCGGTCGACGAGATCGCCAACAAGGTGTATGCCGTCCAGGGCTTCGCGCAGAGCGTGCGCGTCATCGACGGCAAGACGCACCGCTACCACGACATCGAGGTCCCGGACGTGGTCAACGCGCTGAGCGCAAGCGCCGTCGACCCCGAGCGCCGCAGGCTGTACATCGCCCGGGCCGACAACCACGACGTCGCGATCTTCGACACCGTGTCCGAGAAGTTCCTGGGCGCGCTCGACGACGGTTGTTGCCCGCACACCAACATCGTCCTGGCGGTCGACGTGCAGACGGGCATGCTCTACGTGCTGAACTCGGAGCCACCGCGCGTCACGGTGTTCGATCCTGACCGCCGCAAGGTCGCCGAGGTCACCGTGGGGGACAGCCCGACCTTCATCGCGCTGAACCCGCCGGCCCGCCGCGCGTACGTGGCCAACGGCGGGTCGCGCTTCGTCTCGGTCATCGACGTCGCCCCGGGCCATCCGCGGTCGTTCACCGTCGTCGACAATATCGAGATGCGTGAAAGCCCCAGCCAGATCGCGATCGATTCCGCCGCCGGGCGCGCGTACGTCTCGAACGGCACGGCGAGCTCACTGGCGATCATCGACCTCGCGCGATCCCGTTGGGTGAAGGACATCGAAGTCGGCTTTCAACCTTCGCTCATGGCTCTCGACCCGGTGTCGTCCCGTCTCTTTGTGACCGCCGACTTCAGCCAGGTTTCCGTGGTCCAGGGCTGCCCGGCGCCCCGCCGGCCGTGGCAGGCCGTGCCGGCCCGCCCGCCCGTCGCCATCGCCACGCCGCCGCCGCTCGTCGAGCCGACGGCCGTGGCCGAGCGCCGGCGTTTCGTCCGCTGCAACCGCATGTTCCGCATCCGGACGAACTGCACCGACGGACCCGAAGTCCACGAAGCGCGACTCGCCACGGCCGCCGTCGAAGCCGCCGGAGCGCGGGTCGTGGACGGCGGCGCCGCGGGCAAGATCTGCGGCGTGGATCCCGACGACGTCGAAGTCGACCTTGCCGCCGCCGGGTTCTACTATTCGGTGCCCGTGCTCGAGCCTGGCGCCGATGCGCCCGTCGTCTGGACCTTCCATTCGACGTCCCGGACGTTCGCCATCAAGGACCCGCCGACCGCGCCTGCGCTGACGCGCGTCGCCGCGCCGCCGGGCCCGCCGTGGCAGGAGGCGTTGTGGTACCTGTCGCGGTACAAGACCGGGCTGGCGCCGGAGGCGGTGGCGGGGTGCGAGTGAGAGGGGTGTGCCGGCCGCCGGCAGGCCTGTAGATACCTGTAGATAAGGGTGGGGGGCGGGCGACCCCAATCGGTCGCCCGCCCCCTGGGTGTCACTGCCGCGTGACAACCGGGAGAGCTTCTGCCAGGAGATGGTCCTGCGTGGCGCTCCGTGCCTTGCGCCTACGGGATATCCGCCCCCGCCGCACAGCGCGTGATGCGCCCCTTCTCGGCGCCGGTGATCAGCCCGGCGTTCTTCCAGCCGTTGGCGAGCTGCGTGACGCAGCTCACGAACGCGCCGTGGTTGGCCGCGCCCGCGGCGCAGGCGCCGATGAGGTCGTTGAAGCTGCTGCCGTCGGCGAAGACGTGGTTGGCCACGCCGGCATCGCAGCCGTCGATGACCACGGCGGAGTCGAGGCTGCCGTGCGGATACGCGTCGTCGCCGTCGAGCACGCCGTCGTTGTCGTCGTCGGCGTCGCAGGCGTCGCCGTCCCCGTCGCCGTCGTAGTCCCCCTGGTCGGCGTTGGACACTGCGGGGCAGTTGTCTTCGTCGTCGTCGATGCCGTCGCCATCCCGATCCGCGTCGCAGGCGTCGCCGATGCCGTCGTCATCCAGGTCCGCCTGGTCCGTGTTCGCGACCTCCGGGCAGTTGTCTTCGTCGTCGTCGATGCCGTCGTCGTCCGCGTCGGTTTCGGCCGGCATCACGATGATGTCGAGCACGGGGGTGTTCGTGATGCGGCAGGACGAGGTCGTCCCCGAGCAGAAGAAGAAGGGCAGCCGATAGATGCCGACCTTCGCCGTCGGCTTCACCGTGAACTGCCACACGTCCTCGATGGTGCTGCCGCCCGAGATGAACGTCCCGTGATTCGTGCTGATCCGCTCCGCTTCGATGTTGTCGGCGAAGAACGGGAGCACGGTCCAGGCATCCCCCACGACGCCGCTCTCGTCGATCACGGCCGAGCGGTAGGGACTGCAGAACGCGCTGAACGGCGTATGCTGCGTCGTCTGGAACCCGTAGATGGTGACCCAGCCGTCGATCGGCTCGACGTGCGTCGGAGGGCCAAACGTATCGGATACGGGCAGCGAGGGCACGCCGAGCAGATGCATCGTCGGTTCGTCGAAGCTGCCACAACTGCCGAACCCCGGCGCCCCCGTCGGCGTCCCCGTCAAGGTCATCGTGAGCACCGTCTCCTCCCCGGCCGTCGCGACCAGGGTCGAGTCGGAGAGCGTCAGGACGTGCGTGTGGGCTGGTGGCGAACCAAAGCACAGGGGTGAAGCCGTGCAGGCGAACGGGTTGGGCGGAATGGTGTACACATCGCTGGCCCGCGCGACGCCTGCGGCGGGGATTCGACCACCGAGCCCGATACCCAGCCCGAGGGCAAGGACCGATAGCCCGGTGAACCATCTGAGGCGGTTGAACGCCGACATGTGCTTGTCCTCCAGAAATTTGGATGCGAATTGGAGTTCACGTCAATCGGTAGTGTGTCGCGGCCAGCACCGGATTTGACAGCCCGATGCGACGGGTGCGCGATCGGCCCGCGACACGGCTTGCCGGGCCAGCAACCGCATGCGATATGACACACATCCCATCCAGCGGCTCTATGGAGCCACCCGGCGATCCAGCTCGACATCGGCGACGATCGAGTTGCTATCGGTCGGAAAGGTGATATCATCGCCCGTGCCATGGTCAAGCGTGCAATTCCGGCGAGCGGCAAGCTCGTGGTGTCCGTCGTTCTGGCATCGTTCATCTACCTCCTGCTCGCCGCCTTCTGCCGCTTGCGCGATTGCAGGTGCAACCCGCGACTGGTCGATACGATCGCGTTCAAGGACACCTGGGCCGGCTCGCTGGCGGTCAACGCCGTCACGGGCTTGCTCTATGCGGTCGAAGCCGACGCCATGAACATCGCGGTCTTCGATGTCGACGATCTCGAACGGGGGCCGGTGGCACGCGTGCCGACGCTCGGGTACATCGGCGGCATCGCGGTGGACGAACGCGCCAATCGGGTGTACATCGGTCAGGGGTTCGCGCACCGTGTTCGTGTCATCGAAGGCAAGACGCACGCACACCACGACATCGAGGTCCCGGACCTGGTCAACGCGCTGTCGTCCATCGCTGTCGACCCCGAACGCCGACGGTTGTACGTCGCCCGCATCGACAACCACGACATCGCGATCTTCGACACCGCGTCCGAGGCCTTCCTTGGGGCGATCGACGAAGGTTGCTGCGCTTCGAGCAGCATCGTGCTCGCGGTCGACCCCTTGACCGGATTCCTGTACGCGCTGAACCAGACACCGCCCCAGGTGACGGTTTTCGACGCGAACCATCGCAAGGTCGCGGACGCCGCGGTGGGGGACGTCCCTGCCCATCTCGCGCTGGATGCGCCGGCCCGCCGCGCCTACGTCACGAACAGCGGCTCGCTCTTCGTCTCGGTTATCGACACGGCACCGGGCCATCCGAGGTCGTTCACCGTCGTCGACACCATCGCGATGCGGGAGAATCCCGCCCACATCGCGATCGATTCCACCGCCGGGCGCGCGTACGTCACGAACAACGCCTCCGACTCGATCGCGATCATCGACCTGGCACGCGCGCAATGGGTGCAAGACCGCCAGGTCGGTCATCAGCCCATGTTCGTCGCCCTCGATCCGCTGACGTCGCGCATCTTCGCGAGCACGGACTTCAGCCAGGTTTCCGTGGTCCAGGGCTGCTCGGCGCCCCGCTGGCCGTGGCAGGCGGAGCCAGCCCGCGCCCCGTTCGCCATCGCCACGCCGCCGCCGCTCGTCGAGCCGACGGCCGTGGCCGAGCGCCGGCGCTTCGTCCGCTGCAACCGCATGTTCCGCATCCGGACGAACTGTGCCGACGGCCCCGAAGTCCACGAAGCGCGCGTCGCCGAGGCTGCCGTCGAAGCCGCCGGAGCACGGGTCGTGGACGGCGGCGCCGCCGGTAAGATCTGCGGTGTGGACCCCGACAACCCCGAGGTCGATCTCGCCGCCGCCGGGTTCTTCTATTCGGTGCCCGTGATCGAGCCTGGCGCCGATGCGCCCGTCGTCTGGACCTTCCATTCGACGTCCCGGACGTTCGCCATCAAGGACCCGCCACCTGCGCCCGAGCTGACGCGCGTCGCCGAGCCGCCGGGCCCGCCGTGGCCGGAGGCGTTGTGGTACCTGTCGCGCTACAAGACCGGGCACGCGCCGGAGGCGGTGGCGGGGTGCGAGTGAGGGGGGCTTGTCGGCCGCTGGCATGCCTGTAGATACCTGTAGATATGGGTAGGGGGCGGGCGACCCTCATCGGTCGCCCGCCCCCTGGGTGTCACTGCCGCGTGACATCCGGGAGAAGTCCTGCCAGGAGATAGTCCTTCGCAGCGCGTGCCGTGCCCCGCGTCTACGGGATATCCGCCCCCGCCGCACAGTGCGTGATGCGCCCCTTCTCGGCGCCGGTGATCAGCCCGGCGTCCTTCCAGCCGTTGGCGAGCTGCGTGACGCAGCTCACGAACGCACCGTGGTTGGCCGCGCCCGCGGCGCAGGCGCCGATGAGGTCGGGCAAGGCCGCGTTGGTCGACGGCCGGCGGAGGGCAATCGGGGCTTCCGGTGCCGATGGCTGGGCTACCAGCCAGCAGCGCATGTGTGGCGGTCGGGCCACCGTTGTATTGCCCCCCGCCTTCCCGTCACCGCGGCTCGATCGCGATCCAGTCGAACGTGAGGTCCGTCTTGAGCGGATCCGGCGGCGGGTTGCCACCCTCGAACCAGCACCGCTCCACGCCCAGCGTGAAGCCCGTCGTCGTCTTGCCCCCGACGATCGGGAACCGGCACGCCTCGTCGGCGACCAGCGCCCGTCCCCAGCCACGGGGCGAGAGCACCACGTGATAGCCCGCGTTGGGCATGGGAGTCGAAAAGTTGACGGACGTGAAGTTGAAGCCGACCCGGATGGTCGCGAGCCCCGCCCGCACCTCCATCCCCGTCCCCGCCGCTCCCCCCCCGCCCAAGCCCGCGAGCGTGCCCCCGCCCGTCAACACCTCCCGCTCGTACGTGCCGCAACCCTCGCTCGCCGCCACCAGCCGCAACCGCCCGTCGCCGATGCCGGCGCACAGGAGCGAGGCCTCGAAGGCGCCCATGCCGGCCGACGCCGGCCGCCCGGATGCCGACCACAGCACGGATTGCAGCGCGCCCTGCGCGGTCGGATGCAGCAGCCCCAGAACCAGCCCCGCCGCCAGCACCGCCCGCGCCGCGCTCAGCCCGAGCTGCGCCCGTGCCGATGCCCCGCCTGCCGCCAGCCGCCGACCCGCGGCGTCGAGCCCGACCCACGCCGCGCCGCCCGTGGCGAGCGCGGCGACGACGAGCAGCCGGACCAGATTGGCATCGCCCGCGCCGTCCCCGGGGCGCAGCAGCCGCACCGCCCCCACGCCGAGGGCCACCGCTCCGCCCAAGGCCAGCGCGACGCCCCCCCACCGCGTCATCCGTGCCCGCCGCTCGCCTGCCAGCGCTAACTGTCGGGCCGCCGCACGGTCGCTCAGGCGGCCCAGGTCGTGCGCCAACGGCGAGTCCGGCCACGCGGCCGCGGCCAGCACCGCCCGCACGTGGCGCTCGGCGGCCACGGCTTGGGCACACGACTCGCATTCGGCGATGTGGGCAGCGACGTCCGCCGGCAGGACGTCGGCACCGCCGACCTGGGCAATGCGTCGTTGGAAGTCGTCACAGGCCATGGCGCCCGCCCTCCTCATCGATTTCAGGCGCGTCGGGCGCGGCCGGATGATCGGCCGCGCCATCGAGCACATCCACTGCATCGGTCGCAGTCGCCCCGCGCCCCGCCCGCCGCGGGCGCCGCCACGCGTCGGACGGGTTCACGCCGACGGCCACCAGATGGCAGAAGTAGCGGTTGCGCGCCCGCTGCCAGCGCTGCCAGGCCGTCGCTTCCCGGATGCCAAGGAGCGCGGCGACCTCGGCCATCGGGCGCTCTTCCAGCCCGTGGACCACCAGGATCACGCGATCGGCCTCCGGCAGCGCCATGAGCGCGACGATTTCCGGGGCGCTGCTGTCGAGATGCTCGCGGCCCGCGTCGACGGCGCCGCCGCCCGCATGCCCGGAGCGGCCGCGGGCCGTGTCGATGGGGTCCACCGGGTCGAAGACGGCCTCGCGATCGCGCCGGAAGAGGAAGCGGTTGGCACAGCGGCGCGCGACGGTGTAGAACCACGCGCCGGGGTTCGCGATGGGCTTGCCGTAGACGCGGGCATGGAGGAAGGTGTCGGCGAGGAGGTCTTCGGCATCCTGCATGCGCCGCGTCCGCACGTAGAGGTACCGGAAGAGCGCCGGCGCGTGGCGCAAGAACGCGCGCTCGACCTCCTCGGGCGAGGCGACCGGCGGATCGTCGGCGGCGTCCGCCACAGGACCCCCGACGCCGTCCACGGCTCCGGCCGACCGGGAGTCGCCGGGCGCTGGGGCAAGCGTTGGGGGCATGGGCATCACCTCGTCGGCGGGCACGGCACCCGCGGCACTCGCGAACAGGGGACGTCGACGGATCACGTCGACGGATAGTGTGCCCTGAGGGTGCCGGGATTTGACAGCCTCGCGTCGCGATGTGCGGCGCCGAGCGTCGTCCTGTACGGCGTCAGCGGCGGTGGGGGGTGCTGCGGGCGATGTGTGACGGAGGTGGTCTGCCGGCTGGCGCCGGCCCGGACCTCACCGTTCTGGTTCGACCCCTGGCGCCCGGAGCTGGGCGGCCAGGCGCTCGGCCCGCGCTTCGGCGGCTTGCGCGCGCTCGGCGCCGGTCAAGACCAGTCGGCCTTCAGCGTCAACCCAGCGGAGCCACACCGCGTGCAGCCCTTCGTACGTGCCTTCCCACAGCCGCAGGCTGAGGTTCACCCGCGGCAGGTCGCCGCTCGATGTCCGGCGGTAAGCGCCGCCGCTGTTGCGGAACACGCGCAGCGGCTCGCGTCCGATCTGACCCGCTGGGTCGACGATCACCTGGTACGGCACCCCGATGCGGGCACACTGCTCCAACTTGTGGCCGGCTTCGCCGCCTTCACGGTTCGACACCACCTCGACCACGACGTCCGGTGGCTTGCCGAAGATCCAACCGAAGCGCCGCGAACGCCCCCTCCCGCCTGGGCCGAGCTCACCGCCCCCCGGCGTCCAGGGCCGCCGCCCGGTCGACCAGCTCGAGGAACCCCGCGCGATACCCGCCCGGGTCGTCGCCCAGCGCCGCCGCCGCGCGCGCCCGCGCCGCCGCGTAGCCCGCCGCGCCGCTGTGCGGCGAGCCCCGCAGCAGCATGCCCAGCTCCGCCACCGCCGACGCGAAGCGCAGGTCGGCCGACGCCGCGTCCAGCGGCACCGCCGCGTCGCCGAGCGGGATGACCAGCCGCGTGCTGGCGTCGGCGTCCGGCAGCTTGTAGCGCAGCTTGACCGCGAGCAGCTCGACCGCCAGCGCCGCGTCGCCGCCCGCGTAGCGCAGCGGGTCGACGTCCGGCGTCGCCGCCGGGATGGCGTCTGGCCCGGCCGTCGCCGTCGCGAAGGGGGCATCCCATGCCAGCGTCGGCGCCGGCGTCGGCGAGGGCGGCGCGGTCGGCACCGCCAGCCCCGCGGGGATCAGCTCGTAGAGCGCCGTCACGTGGTGCCCCGCGCCGATGTCGCCCGCGTCCTTGGTGTCGTCGTTGAAGTCCGCCGCCGCCAGCAGCCGGTTTTCGTAGCCCAGCAGCCGGTAGCCCGCGATCCGGCCCGGGTTTAGCTCGAGCTGCAGCTTCACGTCCTTGGCCACCGTCACCAGCGTCCCGCCGATCTGCTCGACGAACACCTTGCGGGCCTCGGCCGGCGTGTCGATGTAGGCGTAGTGGCCGTTGCCCCGGTCCGCCAGCCGCTCGAGCGTCTCGTCCTGGAGGTTGCCCATCCCGAAGCCGAGCACCGTCAGGAAGATCCCGCTCCGGGCCTTGGCCGCGATCAGGTCCTCGAGCGCCGTGGGGTCGGTGATGCCGACGTTGAAGTCGCCGTCGGTGGCCAGGATCACCCGGTTGGCGCCGCCCGGGATGGCGTGCGCCAGCGCCGTCTCGTACGCCAGCGCGATGCCCTCGCTGCCGGCCGTGCTGCCGCCGGCCTCCAGCCGGTCGATGGCGTCCAGGATGGCCGCCTTGTCCAGGCCCGACGTCGACGGCAGCGCCAGGCCCGACGCCCCGGCGTAGACCACGATGGCCACGCGGTCGTTCTCGCCGAGCTGCTCGAGCAGCAAGCGCAGCGCCGTCTTGACCAGCGGCAGCTTGTTGACGTCCTGCATCGAGCCCGAGACGTCGATCAGGAAGACGAGGTTGGAGAGCGGCCGGGCGTCGAATGCGATCGGGCGCGTGGTGAGGTTGACGCGCAGCAGCCGGTGCTCGGGACGCCACGGCGCGTCGGTGAGCTCGAGGTTGACGCGGACCGGCGGCCCGCCGTTCTCGGGGAGGGCGTCGGCGTACGGGAAGTAGTTGACCAGCTCCTCGATCCGGATCGCGTCGAACGGCGGGCGCTGGTCGCCCATCAGGAAGCGCCGGACGTTGCTGTAGGCCGCCGTGTCGACGTCGACCGCAAACGTCGAGAGCGGCGCCTCGGCCGCGGCCAGGAACGGGTTGTCCCAGATCGACCGGTAGCGTTCCTGGACGAACGCCCGCGCCGGCCGGCCGGTCCCCGGCAGGCGGGGCGCCGCATTCGCCGCCAGCACCGGTGCGCCGGCGTTGCCGTAGCGGGCCGGCGGCAGCTCGCCGGGCGCCAAACCGCCGCCTCCACCGCCGCCCCCGCTGCGCGGGCTGACCATCAGCCACAGGGCCGTGGCCGTGACGCTCAGCGTGGGCGGAAGCGTCGCCGTCGCCGTCGGGGGGCCCGCGGGAGGGCGGGTCGCGGCCGCCGAGCCGCCGCCGAGGGCTCCGGCCGCCACCGAGGGTGCACGCAAAGCGGTCGCATGCGTCGCCACCGTCGCTGCGCCGCCGGCGGTCGTCCGGTCGCGCGCAGCGGCGGTGATCGCGTCGGTGGTCACCGTGGGACCGGGCGCCGGCGATGGCGCCGGCTGTCCACCGCAGGCGGCCGGCACCGCCGCGGCCGCCACCAGCGCCGTCGCCGCGACGAACGCGCGGGCCCGTGCCAAGGGCGATGCCGGAGGAGGGAGCGTGCGAGCGGGCGCCGTGGACGGCGCGGGAGGGGGCGCGGCGCGGTGGGCAGCGGACGGAGCGTCCGATGCGGGAGCGGTAGGCGGGGTCATCGTGGGTTCTCCTCTTCGGTTGTCGGGCCGGGTCGGCCCGTCGGGTGGGCGGGTCCCGTTCCAATCCCCTGCCCTCCCCCAGCATACGGCGTGCCAGACGGCCGGCGCCCGGCGGCGGGACACCGTCCGCGCCGCGTGCGGGCGCCGTTCGGTGGCCGGCGCACCGCCGGGTCCGCGCCGTCGACCCGCCGCTGTCCCGCTTGCCACGGGTACTGCGCGGCCGCGGAACGACCGCCCGCACGTGTGGTAACATCCGCCCGTTCGGTTCGAGCCGCCCCGCGCCGGCCCGGCGCGCCGGAGCTGCCGCCGGGGTCCCGACTCCGAACGCATCCCGCGCCGAGGAGGTGTCCCGCATGTCCCAAGCGCCCCGACGATCGCCGCCGGCGGGACCGCCGGCGGCCGCCTTGCCCACGGCGGCGCCGCTCGCCGGCGGTGCCGCGTGATCCCCCCCGCCGCGGGCGACCGCCCGCCGGGCGACGTCGTCAACCTCGTCCACGCCCGCTACCTCCTGGCCGCCACCCTCGACGACCACCGGGCCATCGTCGGCCAGGTGTCGCGCGACTGGATCCGCCGCGAGACCGAGCGCCGCGTGGCGGTCGGCCGGCTCCCCGAGGCCCTGCGCCGGCACCCGCTCGTCGCCGCCGAGGGCGGGCCCGACGCCGACCGGCGGCTGAACACCAACCGGCTGCCCAAGCTCGAGCCGGTCATCAACGCCTACGTGTTGGCCGGCGCCATCTTGTACGGCGCTCGGCTGTACGGCGACGGCACGCCCGACCCGGCGCAGGGCGTGCGGTGCGCCGAGATCGAGAACGACCTCATCGTCGCCGCGATGATCCATGCCACCGTCTCGCACGCCGACCGCCTCTCGGCCGCGCTGCCGGAGGACCGCCGCGTCGTCGACGACGCCTACGTCGCGGAGCGGTTCGGCCCGGGCGTCGCCCGCCACCTGGCCGTGCTGCGCGGCCACCTGGCCGCGTTCGAGGGCGCGCATGCGGCCGGCGCGGCCGCGGACCTCGCCATCCCGCCCGCCTACGCCAACGCCGTCGCCGCCCTGATGGCCGCTCGCCTGCGGCTCGCGGCGCGCGCCGCCGGCGACGGCATCTTCGGGCTCCTCGACGCAGCGCAGCGGGCCGAGCTGGCCGCGCGCGGCATCGACACGGGCCCGCCCGGCGCGCCGTTCCCCGAGCGGCCGTACCTGGCCCGCGACCGCGCCGCGGCCGTGGCGGCGGCCGCCCTGCCGGGCGTCGACGCCGCGACGATCCGGACGCCGGTCGTCGAGCAGCTCGTGCGCAACGTGGCCTACGTGCTCGACGGCGCCGTGCCGCCCAGCCACCTCGTCGGGCGCTACGGGGCGGCGGTCCACCAGTTCCACACCGTGCTGCCGCTGATGTACCGCTACAGCCCCGTCATCCGCCGCGTCGCGGCGCACGCCGGCCAGCCGCCGTGCGAGGTCGAGGGCCCCTATGCCCTCGGCACGCTGCACCTCACCGGGCTCGAGGTGACCCGCTACCTCCACAACGTCCGGCGCAAGGGCTTCGGCACCGGCGCGGGGCACTCGTTCGTGGTGTCGTCGCGCGCCGGCGCGGTGCTGTACGGGCACCGCAGCGTCCCGATCCTGGCCGGCTGCGACTGCCACGACGTCGTCGAGGACGGCGGCTTCTCGGTGACGGGCTACGACCAGTCGCTCGAGCTGTTCGCGGCACGCTTCGGGGCCCCGCTGGCGGCGCTGGTCGCCGAGGTCACCGACTCGATCACCAAGTCCGACGGCCCGACCAAGGCCGCCGCCTTCCTCGACCAGCCGAGCCTCGTGCTCCCCGACGAGCTGTACAACGTCGGCCAGTACGACGAGCTGCGGGCGGTGGCCACCGATCCCGACGTGCCGTACACGCTGGCGGGGGCGGTCATCAAGCTGGCCGACACCGGGACGACGTACGAGGAAGGGCTGCTCGACCCCGACCTCATGGAAGGGGTGTGGCGGCACAGCGGCGCCCGCGTCCACTGGGACCTCCACTCCAAGGGCGCGATCCTCCGGCCGCTCTGGGAGCGCCTGGCGATCGAGCTCCGGCTGGCGGCCGCGGACCCGTTCTACCACCGCCGCCCGGGCGCGCTGCCGGCGCCGACCCTGGCGCGCGTGAAGGACCTGATGGCGTGGTCGCTGGAGATGGCAGACCGCTACGCCGTGCAGAACCTGGCGCTCCTGGCCGGCGAGCACGGGCTGGACGGGGAGGCGCGCTCGGCCCTGGTGGCGGTGTTCCTGGAGGACCGAGATGGGGAGCCGGGTCCGGGTGCGGATCCCGGCAAGGGGTCCGGGGCCGGCAGCGACGGTGGCGACGATGCCGGCTTCGCCGCCGCCCTCGACGCACGCCTCGACGACGCCCGCCTCGACCCCGAGGTGCGGCGCCGCGGCCTGGCGGCCACGTACCGCCTGCTGCCGGACGGCACGGCCGAGCGCGACCTCGGCAAGCTGCTGGCGTACCGCCGTGCCGCGGCCCGGCGCCGCGCGCTGCGCCGTGAGCTCGGGATCGCGCCGCCGCCGCCGGCGCGGCTCACGGAGGCGGTCCGGCGGCTGGACCGCGTCATGGGCGGTGAAGACCCGGCCGGAGGAGCGTGAGGCGAGGGCGTCTGGAGCGAACCCCAAGGGTGCAACCGTGGCCGCCGTGACCCTTCCCGCCCGGCGCGTCGTCCTGCGCGACATCCGCCTCGACGACCTGGACGCCTGGGCCCATTGGCAGCAGCACGGCCGCGCCTGGCAGCTGACGGACGGCCCGGACCTCGGGCCGCCGAGCACCGCCGAGGAGACCGCGGCGTGGGTGGCAGGGCGCGTGACGGAGCTCCGCGAGACCATCCGCACCGGCGCGTTTTCGGATCCGCGCCACCGACTGGTCGTCGCGCTGCGCGACGACGACCGGCTGATCGGCGAGGTCTCGCGCTACCTCGAGCGCAAGGCGCTGGGTTGGCACGCCGTCGGCATCGGCGTGTACGACGACGCGCTCTGGGGCCAGGGCCTGGGCTACGAGGCCCTGGGCATGTGGGTGGACTACCTGTTCGACGCGCACCCCGACTGGCGCCGCCTGATGATGGGGACGTGGTCCGGCAACGTCGGGATGGTGCGCCTGGCCGCCAAGCTCGGCTTCGTCGAAGAGGCCCGCTACCGCGAGGCGCGGTACATCCGCGGCGCCTACTACGACAGCCTGAGCTTCGGAATCCTCCGCGCCGAGTGGCAGGCGCGGTACCCGGCGGGGTTCGCGGCGAGCTTGGAGCAGGGTTAGGAGTCGTCAAGAAACAACCCACCCTGGGAGCGCCGCCTTCCAGGCGGCATCGGACGACGCAGGCCGGCAAGATGCCGGCGTTCCCAGCAGCGGCCTTGTTGTTTGA
>QEVT01000470.1 GCA_003576755.1 bacterium
GCGGCCATGGCGAATGCCATCGCCGCGGCCGCGCCGGCCGCGCGTGCCAGCGTGCCGCCGATGCGCCGGCCGTCGACCCCGGCCAGCGGCCCGCGGAGCAGCCACAAGCCCAGCCCGACCTCGACGGTGACGGCGACCGAGTTCGCCAGCGCCAGGCCGCCCTGGGCCAGCGGGCCGACCAGGGCGTAGGCCAGGACGATGTTCAGCCCCATCGCCCCCGCCGCCATGTACAGTGGGGTCAGCGTGTCCTTGCGCGCGTAGAACACCCGGGCGACGATCTCGAGCACGACGTGCCCCACCAGCCCGGCGGCGAACATCTGGAGCGCGAGCGTCGTGGCCCGCGCCGCGTCGGCGTCGAAGCGGCCGGTCTGGAGCAGGACGGCCACGATCGGCCGGGCCAGCACGGCCATCGCGACGGCGGCCGGGAGGCTGAGCGCGATCATCGCCCGCACGGCGCCGGACGCCGTCGCGCGCAGCCCGTCGCGGTCGCCCCGCGCGGCCAGCTCGGCCAGCGTCGGGAACGCGGCCGTGCCGACGGCCGTCCCGAGGATGGTCTGCGGCATCTGGCTGATCAGCCAGGCGAAGTTCAGCGCGGCCAGGCTGCCGGAGGGCAGGCTCGACGCCAGGCGCGTGTTGACGATGAACACCGCCTGGACGGTCGCCAACGCCGCGATGCGCGGGGCCATGAGCTGCAGCACCTGGCGCACCGCCGGATGCGACCGCGCGAACGTCGGGCGGTAGCGGAATCCGTGGCGGACGAGCCCGGGCACCTTGACGACGAGGTGCGCGACGGCGCCGAGAACCACCCCGTACGCCAGCCCGCGGATGCCGAAGCGCGGGGCGAGCCACACGGCGCCCGCCAGGATGCCGACGTTGTACACGATGGGCGCCAGCGCCGGCAGCCAGAAGTGCTGGAACGCGTTGAGGATGCCCATCTGGATGCCCGACAACGCGAAGACCAGCGTGCTGACCAGGATGATCCGCATGAGGTCGACCGTCAGCGCCTGCTGGTCCGGCGCGAAGCCCGGGGCGACGACGTGCGCGGTCAGCCACGGCGCCGCGAGCGCCGCGATCCCGGCGGCGACGGCCGTGGCCGCGAGCACGAGGTTGGTCACCCCGCTGGCGACGGTCCAGGCGTCGTCGGGGTCGCCGCGCGCCAGCGCTTCGGCGAACACCGGCAGAAACGCGCTGATCAGGGCCCCGCCGGCGATCAGCGTGAACAGCAGGTCCGGGATGCGGAACGCCGCGACGTACGCGTCGAGCTCCGGCGACGCCCCGAACGCGTGTGCGATGGCGCGGTCGCGGAGCAGCCCCACCGCCTTGGAGAGCACGAAGGCGCCCGAGACGATCAGCGATGCCCGCAGCACGCGCGCGGCGCGCCGGTCGCGGGGCGCGGGGGGGGGCTCGGTTCGCATGGCCACCGATGATACACGACGCCGCCATCGGACGCCTTTCCGGCAATGCGGTATACTGTCCGGCATGTCCACCCCACCCTGGGTCCTGCCGTTCGACCGCATCACCGCCGCATCGCTGCCCGACGTCGGCGGCAAGGGGGCGAACCTCGGCGAGCTGGCACGGGCCGGGTTCCCGATTCCCCCCGGCTTCTGCGTCACGACGGCGGCGTTCGACGCCTTCATGGCCGCCCGGGCCGGCGACGGGGTCGAAGACGCGGGCGCCGCCACCTTCGCGGCCCTCGATGCCCTCGCCCCCGGCGACGTCGAGGGCGTCCGCGCGGTCGCGCCGCGTGGGCGGCCGCGGGCGCCGGGCACGCCTACGCGGTGCGCTCCAGCGCCACCGCCGAAGACCTGCCCGACGCGTCGTTTGCCGGGCAGCAGGACACGTACCTCAACGTCCGCGGGGACGACGCGCTCCTCGACGCCGTCCGGGCGTGCTGGGCGTCGCTGTTCACCGACCGGGCCATCCTCTACCGTGCCCAGAACGGGTTCGACCACCGGCACGTCAAGCTCTCGGTGGTGGTCCAGCGGATGGTCGATCCCGAGGTGTCGGGCATCCTGTTCACCGCCGATCCGCTCACCGGCCACCGCCACGTCGTGTCGATCGACGCCGGCTTCGGGCTGGGCGAGGCGCTGGTGTCGGGGATCGTGTCGGCCGACCTCTACCGCGTCGACGCCCGCACGGATCGGCTCGTCGACGTCCAGGTCGGCGACAAGCCGATCGCGATCCGCCCGCTGCAGGGCGGCGGCACGTTCCGCGAGACGCTGCCCGAGGCGCAGCGCCACGCCCGGGTGCTCTCCGACGCGCAGGCCGTGGCCCTGGCGCGCCTCGGGCGCCGGATCGCCGCGCACTACGGCCGGCCCCAAGACGTGGAGTGGTGCATCGACGCCGCCGGCACGGTGTTCATCGTCCAGTCGCGCCCGATCACGTCGCTGTACCCGCTGCCCGAGCCGCCGCCGGGCGACGACGCGCTGCACGTGTACCTCAGCTTCAGCCACGTCCAGGTGATGACCGACCCGATCCCACCGCTGGGCCGGTCGGTGCTGCGGACGCTCATCCCGGTCGGCAAGCTCGATCGCCCGCGCGACGAGTCCGACTTCATGACGGCTGCGGGCGGGCGGCTGTACGTCGACCTCACCCCGATGCTCGTCACGGCCCGTGCCCGCCGCGCGCTGCCGCGGGTGCTCACCATCGCCGACGTGCTCATCGCCGAAGCGGTCGGCGAGGTCGTCCGGCGCGACGCGTTCGTCGCCGGGCTGAAGGGCCTGCGGCGGCGGATCCGGCCGCGCGACACCGCGCGGTTCGTGCTGCCGGTCCTGGCCGAGGCGTTGCGGTGGCTGGTCTGGCGCGATCCCGACACCGCCGTCGCGCGTGTCGAGCGCGCCATCGCCGCGGCGCTGGCCGACGTCGACCGCGCCCTGGCGGCCGCCGCGCCGGGCCCCGCGCGCCTGCGCGCGGCCCAGACCCTCGTCGGGTCGGTGTTTGCGGGGCTTGTCGTGAAGCTCATGCCGGTGGTTGCCGGCGGCATGCTGGGTCGGCTGCTCCTGGTCCGCCTGACCGGCGACCCGGCCGGCGTCGACGCCATTCTGCGAGGCCTGCGCGGCAACGCCACCACCGAGATGGACCTCGAGGTCGGCGACCTCGCCGACGTGGCGCGCCGGCACCCGGCGGTCGTGGCCTGCCTGACCTCGCAGCCCCCTGCGGCGGCGCTCGCCGCGGTCGGGTCGGTCGACGGCGGCGACGCGTTCCTGTCGGCGTGGCGGGCGTTCCTCGACCGCTACGGGATGCGCGGGCCCTCCGAGATCGACATCACGCGCCCGCGGTGGGCCGAAGACCCGTCGCCGCTGCTCCAGGTGGTGGTCGGGAGCCTGCAGCACGAGACCGGCGGCACGCACCGCGCCCGCCACGCGCGGCAGGTGGCGGACGGC
>QEVT01000471.1 GCA_003576755.1 bacterium
CGTGGCCGTCGCCGTGGCGGCACGCGTCGCGGGATGCCGTCCCCGCCGTGCTGGCGCTGGCGCACGGCGTCGTCCTCGCGGGCGTCCTCGCCGGCACGCACGCCGGGCGCGTGCCCGCGCCGCTGGCGGCGGCGGCGATGGCGGTGGGGCTGTGGTGGGGGTCGAACACCGTCGCGCACATTCACCTCCACACGCCCCTCTTCCGGAGCCGCCGGCTGAACCGGCTGTTCGCGCGCTACCTCACGGCCGTGCTCGGCGTCCCGCAGTCGGTATGGCGGGCGCGGCACCTGTGGCACCACGCGGGCGAGCCGGCCGACCGCGGGCCGCGCGTGCAGCGGGCAGACCTCGCGGCGGACCTCGTCGTCCTCGCCGCGGTGCTGGCGGCCCTTGCCGCCACCGCGCCGGAGACGCTGGCCGGCGCCTGGCTGCCCGGTCTCGCGGTCGGCCTGGGCCTTTGCCAGGTGCACGGGCACTTCGAGCATGCCGGCGCGCCGCCAGGGCGCGACCCCGGCGTGAGCTGTCACCATCCGCTCTACAACCGCATCTGGCTCAACGACGGCTATCACGCCGAGCACCACCGACACCCCGGCCTGCACTGGACGCGCCTGCCCGAGCGGCGCCGCCCGGGCGATCGTGTCAGCCCGTGGCCGCCGGTGCTGCGGTGGATCGACGGGCCGGCGCGGCGGTCGGGCGCGGGCATGGCGCGCTTGCTCGATGCGCTCGAGCGGCCGGCGCTGGCGTCGCCCCGCCTGCAGCGCTGGCTGGTGGAGCGTCACGCCAGCGCCCTGCGGCGCGCCCTCGCGGCCGTCGGGAACCCGCCGGTGCACCGGGTGTGCGTGATCGGCGGCGGCCTGTTCCCGCGCACCGTCCTGGTGCTGCGCGCCGTGCTGCCGGGCGCCGAGGTCACGGTGCTGGAAGGTCGGGCTGATCACATCCGGCACGCGACGGACATGCTGGCGCAGCGCGACCGGCGCGCCGGCGCGGGCGGCGTCCCGGGGCCGGCCGCCGACAGCACGGCGACGTTCGTGCACCGCACCTTCGACGCCTCGACCGCCGTCGACGCCGACCTGGTCATCGTGCCGCTGGGCTTCCGCGGCGACCGCGCGGCCCTCTACGACCACCCGCCCGCCCGCGTCGTCGCCGTGCACGACTGGCTGTGGCGGCGGCGCCGCGCCGGGGCGGTCGTGTCGCCATGGCTCCTCAAGCGGCTGAACGTCGTGACGCGCCCGTGACCCCGGCATCGGTGCGCCGCGCCGTCGCGCTGCTCGCGGCCCTGGTGGCCGCGCGGGCCGCGACGCTGGCCCTGCGCGCGTTGGCTGCGGACGGCGGCGGAGCGGCAGGCGTCGACTCGGGGCCGGGGGCCGCGTGGATCGGGGGGATGCGCGACGACATCGGGGTCGCCGCCGCCGTGCTGGCCGCCGACGCGGCCGTCGTGCTGATCGCGGCCCGCGTCGGCCGGGGTCGGGCGCCGCGGGCGCCCCGCGCCGCCGACGCCTGTCTGTGGGCGGTCTACGCGCTCCTCGCCGCCTACACGGCGTTCAACGTGCCCGTGGCCGCCGTGCTCGGCACCCCGCTGACGGCGCCCATGCTCGCCGGCGCCGGGGGGGCGCTGGCGGACTCGGTGCGGGTCTACCTGACCGCCGCCAATGCCGGCGCATGCCTGGCCGTGTTGGCGGTGGCCGGCGTGGCGCCGGCGCTCGCCGCCGGCGCGGGGCGGCGTTGGCGCGGCCGGCG
>QEVT01000084.1 GCA_003576755.1 bacterium
CACGAAGAGCCGGAGCTTGTGCATCTCGCTCGTGCCGTCGGGGAAGGTCCCGCCCAGCACGTGCTCGCGCGCCCGGTGCTGGCGACGCCCGGCGCCGTCGGCGGCGCGCACGAGCACGACGTGGTTGCCGGGCGGCGGGTCGGGCCAAGCCCATTCCCACTCCGTCCACACCAGGTCGCGGAACGGCTCCGGCGCCCGCCGCAGCACCGCCGCGCCGGCCGCCCGGTTGTCGACCACGAGCTCGATCGCGGCGACGCCCGACAGGTCGGCAAAGGCCACGCCGCGCAGCGTGGCGGGGGGGCGGACCGTGGCGTGGTCGCGGGGCGCGTCGACGCGGGAGTTGATCCGGATCTCGGCGCTGTCGGACCAGCCCTGGGCCTCCCAGTGGCCGGCGTGGCGCGTGCGCTGGACGGTGATCCCGGTCAGCCACTTCGGCTGCTTCTGGCCGTAGCGCCCCGGGAACAGGCACCGGACGGGGAAGCCGTGCGCCGCGGCGAGCGGCGCGCCGTTCATGGTCAGCGCGAGGTACGACCGGGGATCGACGGCCAGATCAAGCGGGACGCCGGTGTGGTAGCCGTCGGCGCACGTCAGCTTGAGCTCGCGGGCGGCCGGGTCCGGCGCCGCCAGGCGCAGCACGTCGGCGAACGGCACGCCGCCCCACACCGCGTTGCCGATCAGCGTGCCGCCGGCCGGGTTGCTGATGCACTCGAGGGTGCGCATCAGCGTGGCCGCCGGCAGCGCGCGCAGGTCGGCCAGCGTCAGCTCGACCCGCCGCGCCACGTCGCCGTCGACCACCAGCCGGAACGCCGCCGCGTCGATGCTCGGCACCGTGCCGTACTTCATGACGTAGAACGCGCCCGCCGCCGTGAGCGCGATGTCGGTGTCGATCCCGAAGTCGCGCGCCCGCGGGCCGGGCGTCGGGACGGCGATGCCGCGGCGGCGCGCCGCGGCCGTCGCCTGGGCGGCAAGGTCGGCGGCCAGGCCGCGATCGGCGAGCCCGTCGATGTCGGCGATGTCGTCGAGGATCACGCCGCGGCACCCGGCGGCCGGGCCGGCGGACGCCAGCGCGGCGAGCCCGAGCAACCGGCGGCGCGACAGGCTCATCCCATGATCGCCAGGTCCGGGTCGGCCTGGAACATGCGCTCGCGCGGCCGGTTGACGTTGAGGACGCTGATGCCGGCGGCGAGCTTCTGGGCGATGGCGGCGAACGCCTGCGCGGCCGGGGCGTCCGGGTCGGCGACGACGATCGGGGTGCCGGCGTCGCCGCCGGCGCGCACGGCGGGGTCGATCGGGACGTCGCCGAGGAACGGCACGCCCATCTGCTCGGCCACCACCTGCCCGCCGCCCCGGCCGAAGATGTCGTACACCTTGCCGGTGTCGGGCGCGACGAAGCCGCTCATGTTCTCGACGACGCCGAGCACCGGCACGTCGATCTGCTCGAGCTGGAACATCGCGATGCTCTTGACGACGTCGGCCATGCTGACGGCCTGCGGCGTGGTGACGATGACGGCGCCGGTCAGCGGGAGCGCCTGGGTCAGCGACAGCTGGACGTCGCCGGTGCCCGGCGGCATGTCGATGACGAGGTAGTCGAGGTCGCCCCAGTTGACGTCGCCCAGGAGCTGCCGGATCGCGCCGTGAAGCATCGGGCCGCGCCACACGATCGGCTGCTTGGGATCGACGAGGAAGCCGATCGAGATCATCTTGACGCCGTGCGCCTCGATCGGCTCGATCTTCTTGCCGTCGCGCGAGAACGGCTTGGCGCCGACCGCGCCCATCATGATCGGCACGTTCGGCCCGTAGACATCGGCGTCCAGCAGCCCCACGCTCGCGCCGGTGCGCGCCAGCGCGACGGCCAGGTTGACGGCCACGGTGCTCTTGCCCACGCCGCCCTTGCCGCTGCCCACCGCCACGGCGTTGCGCACGCCGATGTCGACGCGGCTCGTGAGGCGGTTGTCGCGCGGCACCTGGGCGTCCCAGTTGACGGTGATGGCCTCGACCCCCGGGATGGCGCCCACGGCGCGCCGGCAGTCGTCCTCGATCTGGTTGCGCAGCGGGCAGGCCGGGGTGGTCAGCACCACCGTGAACGCCACGTGGCCGCCGTCGACGACGATGTCGCGCACCATGCCGAGGCTGACGAGGTCGCGGTGGATCTCGGGATCGTTGACCGTGGCGAGCGCCTGGATGACCAGCGCCTCGGTGACGGGCGGCGTGTGCTTTCCGAAGCCAAGCATGGTGGTTGATGTGCCCCTTTCCACGACATGACGTGCGCGGCGCCATGCAGCCGGCGCCGCCGGCGGCCACGAGCGTGGCCCTCGGCCATTGTAGCCGCCTGGGGCGGCTTGGGGCAATCCCGCGCCTCCCTGCGACTCCCGGCGCCGGCGCCACCCTGGTACAATCCGTGCACCGCATCCGTGCCGATCGCCCGAGCGCGATCACCGCGTGACCAGGGGGTGACATGACGACCATCTTCGCCCGGATCGCCCGCGGCGAGCTGCCGGCGGACATCGTGTACCAGGACGAGCTCGTGACCGCGTTCCGCGACATCCACCCGCTGGCGCCGGTGCACGTCCTCGTCGTGCCCAACGCCGTCCTGGCCACCGCCGACGACCTGACGGTGGACCACGAGGCCGTCGCCGGCCGCATGCTGCGCGTCGCCGCCGACATCGCGCGGCGCGAGGGGATCGCCGAGCGCGGCTACCGGCTGATCATCAACTGCAACCGCGACGGCGGCCAGGAGGTGCCGCACCTCCACCTCCACCTCGTGGGCGGCCGGCCGCTCGGCCCGATGCTCCAACGGCGCTAGGGCGTCCGGCATGGGCCTCAAGCCGCGCACCGTCGTGCGCGACCCCGTCCACGGCGACATCCAGCTCACCGCCGAGGAGGTGCGGATCCTCGACACGCCCGAGATGCAGCGCCTGCGGGGCGTGCGGCAGCTCGGCACCGCCTACCTCGTGTACCCCGGCGCGCAGCACACGCGCTTCGAGCACGCGCTGGGCACCCTCCACGTCGCCGGGCGCCTCGTCGACGCCGTCAACCGCAACCGCGCCGCCGCCCCGAGCGCGCTGATCGGCGTGGCGGACGACGAGGCGCGCATCCTCCGCGCCGCCGCGCTGGTCCACGACATCACGCACATCCCGTACGGCCACAGCATCGAGGACCAGAGCGGGATCCTCGCCCGCCACGACAGCGCGGACCGCTACTTCGAGATGCTGGCGCCCGACACCGGCGTGGGCGGCGTGCTCGAGGGCATGGGCATCCGCCTCGAGGTCCTGGCGACGCTGATCCCCGACGACGCGCCGCCGCCGCCCGACCTCCCGGCCGCCACCGGCCAGCTCGGCCTGGCCGACCCCGAGCGCCCCGGCGCGCCGCTCGGCGCCCCGCCCCGCCCGCGCCTGCCCCGCGTGCCCCAGCACTGGCGCGAGATCCTGTCGGACACGATCTGCGCCGACATCCTCGACTACCTGGCGCGCGACGCGTACTTCACGGGCCTCAACCTGCGCTACGACGACCGGGTGATCGACCTCTTCAAGGTCGAGCGCCACACCGGCCACCTGTTCGTCGACGTGGCCAAGCGCGGCCTGGTGCGCGAGGACATCCTGAGCGAGCTGGTGCGCGTGCTCGACGCCCGCTACTTCTTCAGCGAGCGCGTGTACTACCACCACGCCAAGGTCGCCGCGGGCGCCATGGTCGAGCACGTCGTGGCCACGGCCCTGCTCCACGGCGGGCTCGACCCTCCTTCGCTCTATCGCCAGACCGACGAGTCGCTCTGGCCCCTCCTGCGCCGCCACGAGCCGCTGTCGGCCGAGGCCGCCTCCCGCCACCGCGAGCTGATCGCGCGCTACCGGTCGCGCCGGCTCCTCAAGCGCGCCTGCGTGTTCCCGCTCTACGCCAACCGGGCGGTCCAGGACGACCTCGTCGCCCGCTTCTTCGCCCCCGGCCGCCTCGCCGACCGCACCGCCTTCGAGGCCGCCGTCCGCCGGGCGCTGCGCGACGACGGCCACGATCCGCCGCTCGTGGTGCTGTACTGCCCGGCGCGCAAGATGCAGCTCAAGGAGGCCGGCACGCACATCCGCTTCCCCGGGGACGACGCCATCCGCCCGATGTCGCACTTCGGCGCCGAGATCCCGCGCCTGGCCGACCTCGAACGCGCCTACCGCGACCTGTGGAAGCTCTACGTCCTGGCCGGCACCGACGACCCCGCCCTCCTCACCCGCATCGCGCGCATCGTGGCCACGCTGCTGCCGGAGGCGACCAACGTGTACCGGCCGGGGGGGTGAGGGGAGAGGGGCGCCGGATCCGCGATGTCGGCGGGTCGATGGGGAGGGGCGAACACCGGGGCCGACAAACGTTGGGCACGGACGAACGTAGGGGCAGGTCTCAGACCTGCCCCTACACCTGCCCCTACACCTGCCGATGGCCGGCGATCACCGGCGCCACGCCAGCGCGCCGCCGGCTGCGGCCGGGTCCGTCAGCGCCCCGGGATCGTCAGCGTCACCCCGGTGTTGATCCGGCTCGGGTTCGCGATGCCGTTGGCCTTCGCCAGCTCCGTCACCGACACGCCCGTGCGGACCGAGATCCCGCTCAGCGTGTCGCCGCGCTGGATCACGTACGACTTGCCGGTGATCGGCTCGCGCGACGCCGTCGCCGCGCGCACGGCCGTTCCGGCCGTCGTTGCCGCCGGCTGGGCACCCGTCGCAACGGGCGCCGCCGGCGCCGCCGCCGCTGCCACCGGCTGGTTCGGCGTCCCGCCGTACGTCAGGCAGGCATCCTCCCAGAACGAGTCGTTGTGCTTGACGGCCCACTCCGGCGCGCCCTTGGCGTACACCGTCACCGTCCCGCCCTGGGCGGCGGCCGCCACCGCCATGCGCACCCACTGGTCGGTCGTCGTCGTCGGCTCGGCCCAGACCACGCTCTCCGGCGGCGGGCAGCCCATGCACGCCGGCACCGCGCCGGTCGGGTCGATCCCGACCCACATCTTGTAGTTGCCCGGCTGGACCGGATCCGACTCGAACGTCTTGCGCTCCGAGTTCCAGCCGTCCGCCTCGCCCGAGTACGCCATGCCGTGGATCGCGAACGTCACCACGGCGCCCGAGCGGACGTTGACCCGCTGGTACATGCCCGCCGTGTGCGTGCCCCACGTCGTGAAGAACTTCATCGACTGGACGCCCGAGCGCACCCGCATCCGGTCGCCGCCGATCCGCACCTGCTCGACCTTGAACTCGGGCTCGCGGTTGATCGTCGCGTTGCCGCGGACGAACCACGGCACCCAGCCGTTGGACACCGCCGACGACAGGCTCGTGCCCTCGCCCTCGGTCTTGCGGGACCCGCCCTCGAAGTCCGCGTTCTGCAGCAGGTTGCCGGCGCACTCGTTCGCCGCCGGCGCCGCCGCCGGCGCCGCCGTCGCGCCAGGCGCCGTGCCGCCGGCCACCGCCAGGCCCGCCGCGATGGCCGCACCCAACGCCAGATGTGTCTTCGTCACCATGCTCACTCCTCGCCTGTTGGTCTCACGCGCCAGCCCCGCGCGGGGCCGGCCCTTCTCCCGTGGTCCACGGGAGAAGCGCCGAGGTCCGTCTCCCGCGGCCGAACCCGTCGCCAACGATCGAGGCGCGACGGGGCAACCGGCGGTCGGCGGAGCGTTCGGCACCGCGGCCCATTATATCGACCTCGAACGGCCTGACAAGCACCCGGATTGGCCCAGCACGCGCGAGATCGACGGTCCAGCCGGCCTTGCAGACCCGCTCGCTCGGCCACGCCGCGCCGCCCGCTGCGATTGTCGACGCTCGCTCCGTTGTGCTAGCATGGGGCGAAGCGCCACTGCCCCCGCCGGACCGGCGCGCCCCACCATCGATGCTCCTCGGCAACTTCACGCTGATCCTCGCCCTCGTCGCGCTGAACGGGTTCTTCGTCAGCGTGGAGTTCGCGGCTGTCGCGGCCCGCCGCGCGCGCATCGAGCGCCTGGCCGACGACGGCGACGCCGCCGCCCGCATCGTGCAGGGCTGGCTCGAGCGGCCCGCCGCGCGGGACCGCCTGATCGCGGCCGCGCAGCTCGGCATCACCATCGTCAGCCTGGCCCTCGGCGCCGTCGGCGAGAATACCTTCGAGGCCCTCCTCGCCCCGTACTTCCACCCCGAGGCGCTCCCGGCGCGGTGGCAGGGGCTGGCGGCGGTCGTCGAGGCGCTGCCGCTGGTCATCGCCCTCGTGATCGTGACCAGCCTGCACGTCGTCCTCGGCGAGCAGGTCCCCAAGGTCGCCGCGCTGCACGATCCCGAGCGCATCGCGGTGCTCGGCGCCCGGCCGATGCAGGGGTTCGCCCGCGTCTTCAAGTGGTTCATCGACATCCTCGACTGGGCCACGCGCCACGTGCTGCGCCTCGTCGGGCTGCAGATGGTGGGCGAGCACACCGTGCTGTACAGCATCGAGGAGATCAAGCGCATCCTCGACGAGTCCGAGGAAAGCGGGGTGATCCAGTCGCCCGAGCACGAGATGCTCCACGCCATCTTCGACCTCGAGGCGCTGCAGGTCGGGCAGGTGATGGTGCCGCGCACCGAGATCACGGCCATCGCGGCCGATGCGCCGCTCTCGGACCTCGTCGACGTCGCGACCGAGACCAACTTCACCAAGTTCCCGGTGTACGACGACACGCTGGACCACGTCACCGGCATCGTCCACGTCAAGGACCTCGTGCGGCTGCTGTCGCAGCCCGCGCCGCTCGACCGGCCGGTCGGCGACCTCGCGCGCGAGGCGCTGTACGTGCCCGAGACCGTCACCGTCAACGCGTTGCTGCACAAGTTCCGCACCCACCGCCAGCACATCGCCATCGTGATGGACGAGTACGGCGGCACCGCGGGGCTGGTGACGCTCGAAGACCTGCTCGAGGAGATCGTCGGCGAGGTCAGCGACCCGTTCGACGCGTCGACGCCCGAGATCCAGCCCCTCTCCGACGGCACGTGGTCGGTCGACGGCCTGGCGCTGATCGACGAGGTCAACGCCGCGCTCGGCCTCTACCTGCGCGACGAGCACTACGACACCATCGCCGGCTACGTCCTCGGCCGGCTCGACCGCATCCCCGCCGTCGGCGACGTGGTCGAGGGCGAAGGGGCGCGGCTGCGTGTCGAGGCGATGGACGGCCTGCGGATCGCGCGGCTGATCGTCGCGACGGCGGGCTGACGGCGGGGTCTTGCCCGGGCCCCGCGCACCGGGCGGGGCGCGGGATGCCCGCCGCCGCCCGGTGCGCAGAAGCGCGGTCTCAGGGAGGATCGTGCGTTGAAGCGAGTGGCCGGCCCCGTCAGCGGGCCCGGCGGCGCTCCCAGCCGAAGCCGACGAGGGCGACGACGCCGAGCGCCAGCGCGACGGCGCCGAGCAGGCCCGAACGCGGGAGGTCGGCGACCCCGGTGGCCGGGAGCCGGCGCGCGCCCGTGTCCGAAGCGTGGCGCGCGAGCCCGAAGTCGATGCCCTGGACGGTGTCGCAGCGCGACGCCACCTGGTAGCGGTCCGCCGTCGTCACGCGCCAGCCGGATCGGCCGGCGATCGAGACGTCGTAGGTGCCGTCGGCCAGGCCGTCGAAGCGGTACTGGCCGGCGCCGTTCGATGCCTGCTTCCGCACGACGCCGGCGCCGCGGAGCGTGACCTCCGCCCCCGCGTGGCCGCCCTCGTGCTTGCCGAGCCGGCCGTCGCGGTCCGCGTCGACGAACACGAGGCCGAGGATGGCGCCGCCGCACGCCGCCTGCGGCGCGCGGTGCTCGTCGTCGTCGTCCTCGTCGTCGTCGGGGCCGCGGGTGGCCGTCGGCGTCACCGGCATCGGCGGCGGGGGCAGCGTCATCGTCACGGTCGGCGTCGGGCTGGGCGTCTCGGTGGGGACCTCGACGGTGGGCTCGAGGGTCTCGGTGGCCGTGGGCTCTTCGGTCGCCCCGACCGGCGTGTCGGTGGGGGCGGGGGCTTGCGGCAGGGGGGCGGACCACGCGGCCGGGGCTGGGGCGAGCCCCGCGATCGCGGCGGCCGCGAGGGCCGCGCCCAGGACGATGGCGAAGGCCGGGCGGAGGGAGGAGGGCCGCATGAGGTGCTTCCTTTCTCAAACGTCGCGATGTAACAAACAGCTTAATCATTGTATACAAAATAACCAATCCGTCAATCGCGGGACGCCCCGGCGGGTGCCGATCGCCCATGCGCCGCACGCCGCAGGCCCCCGTCCGCGCGGCTTGACCGCCGGCGCCCGCGGCCTATACTCCCGCCGCACAACACAGACGGGGAGCTGGGGCGAGCCCGGCTGAGAGGGCGGCCGATGCGCCGCCGACCCGCCGAACCTGATCTGGGTAATGCCAGCGCAGGGAGGTTTCCGGCGTGCCGTTCGGCCGTGCCCTGCTGGGGCGCGGCCGTTTTCGTTGGCCCCGAGCGTGCGCCGGGCAGTGCGGCCGCGGCGCCGCGGCCGCACTGCCCGCGACGCGGCGGCCGACACGGCGCGGTCCGAGACGGCGCGTGGACGCCGACCTCCGGAGGCGTGCGTTGGGCCCGCGAGGAGGTGACAAGATGACCGGCGTGGCGGGAGAGCGGTTCGCGCCCGAGCCGGCGGCGGCGACGGCCGCGGACCGGCGCCTCGGGGCGCGCGACCACCTGGTGCTGTGGGGCAGCCTCGGCGTCGGGCTGCTGGTGATCGAGACCGGCACGTTCGTCGCCGAGCTCGGGCTGGCGCGCGCGGTGCTGGCCGTGGCGGTGGGCTCGGTGATCGGCTCGGCGCTGCTGGCCGCGGCAGCGCGCATCGGCGCGGCCGAGCGGCTGCCGTCGATGATGCTGCTGCGGCCGGTGCTCGGGCGGCGGGGGTCGCTCGTGCCGACGGCGCTCAACGTGCTGCAGCTCGTCGGCTGGACGGCGTTCGAGCTGTGGGTGATGGGGCACGCGGCGGCGGTGATCGGCCGCGCGCTCTTCGGGCATGGCGGCGCCGGGGTGTGGATCGTCGTGTTCGCCCTGTGGAGCACGGCGATGGCGCTCGGCGGGCCCCTGGCGGTCGTGCGGGTGTGGCTCGAGAAGGTCGGGGTGTGGGCCATGCTGGCGGCGTCGCTGTATCTGACGTATCGGCTGGCATCGTCGGTCGACCTCGGCGCGCTGTGGTCCCAGGCAGGGACGGCGCCGGGCGGCTTCTGGCGCATGGTGGACCTCGTGATCGTCATGCCGGTGTCGTGGCTGCCGCTGGTGGCCGACTACAGCCGATTCGCCACGTCGCCGCGGGCGAGCTTCCGCGGGACGTTCGCGGGCTACGCGCTGGCCAACACGTGGTTCTACCTGCTCGGCGTGCTGTTCGTGCTGTCGGCGGACCTGGGCCCGGCGCCGTCGCCGGCCGACCTGGCGGCGGCCATCGCGGCGCTGGGCGGCGGGGCGCTGGCCCTGGTGGCGATCCTGGTCGACGAGACCGACAACGTGTTCGCCGACATCTACTCGGCGGCCGTGTCGATCCGCAACGCGCTGCCCGGCGCCGACCAGCGGGTGCTCGTCGTGGGCCTCGGCGCGCTCGGGGCGGTGCTGGCGGCGGTGGCGCGGATGGACGCGTACTTCGACTTCCTGGTGCTGATCGGCTCGGTGTTCGTGCCGCTCTTCGGGGTTCTCTTGGCCGACCACTACATCGTCGGCCGTGGGGCGGGCCGCGGCGGGGCGCCCGATGCGGACGGCGGCGTGCGCTGGGGGGCCATGCTGGCGTGGGCGGTGGGCGTGACGGCCTACCACGGGGCCGCTGCGGCGCTCCCGATCGGCGGCAGCCTGCCGGCGCTGGCCGCGGCCGGCGGCGCCTACGTCGCGCTGGCCAGGGCCGGGCTGGCGGGGCCGGCACGCTCCCCCGCCGTCGACGATGCTCGAGGAGGCTTCCGATGACCGAACCCCTGATCGCCGCGGCGGCCGTGCTGGACCGGCTGCGCGCCGTGCGGCCGATGGTCCACCACATCACCAACGAGGTCGTGATGAACGACACGGCCAACATCACGCTCCACATCGGCGCCGCGCCGGTGATGGCGATGGCGCTGGAGGAGGCGGCGGAGATGGTTCGGCACGCGGGCGCGCTGGTGCTCAACATCGGCACGCTGCTCCCGGAGCGGGTGGCGGCGATGCTCGCGGCGGGGCGCGAGGCCAACGCGCGCGGCATCCCGGTGGTGCTGGACCCGGTGGGTGTCGGCGCGACGGCGTACCGGACCGACACGGCCGCGCGGCTGCTGGGCGAGCTCGCGTTCGCCGTGATCCGCGGCAACGCCGGCGAGATCGCGGTCCTGGCGGGGGCCGGCGGCGAGGTCCGGGGCGTCGACAGCGTGTCGGGCGGCGACGACCCGGCGGCGGCCGCCGCGGCGCTGGCGGCGCGCACCGGCGCGGTGGTGGCGATGACGGGGCCGGTGGACGTGGTGACCGACGGCGCGCGGGTGTGGCGGGTGGCGAACGGCCACCCGCTCATGGGCGCGATCACCGGCACGGGCTGCATGTCGACGGCGCTCGTCGCCAGCTGTGCGGCGGTGGAGCCCGACCCCGTCGTGGCGGCTTCCGCGGCGCTGGCGGGCTTCGGCATCGCGGGCGAGGTCGCCGCGGTCGAGGCGCGCGGGCCGGGCAGCTTCAAGGTGGCGCTGTTCGATGCCGTGGCGGCCCTGCGGGGTGCCGACGTGGTGCAGCGGGGCCGCGTGTCGGTCGGGGGCGATGGCGGGGCTGGCTGAGCGGCCACCCATGGCTCGCGGTGCCGGCCACCCCCTCCGCCCGGCGGACATGCGGGAGCCGCAGCCGGGTTTCTTGCACGGCGGCGGCAAGCGACTCCGTTCCGCGTGTTCCGTCAGATTCTTGTCCGATTTCGATGGACAGGCGTGCTCGCTTTCGCATACCCTGTGATCTGACGACGGGCCGCGCCGGATGCCGTGAAGACGGCGTGTGTCGTGCGTCGCGCATCCGTTTGACACAGGGAGGGATCGATGTCGGTTCGTGCAAAGCTGTGTGTGTTGGCATGTGCGGTCGGTGCGATCGTCATCGGGGTCGCGGGAGCCGGGCGGCCCGCGAGCGCCCGGCCGGCGGAGGCGCCGGCGCAGCAGGCGACGCCGAAGTGCGACTGGAGGGACGTGGGCAACCTCAACCGCAGCGTGGCCTACGCGGCGTCGGCGATGGACACCACCAACGGCGTGATGTACGTGTACGGAGGGTACTCGGACCCGAGCGCCCAGTTCCAGACGCAGAGCGCGATCAGCACGATCACGTTTGGCGCCACGTTGACGGCCGGCGACACGAAGGTGGCGGCGCTGTCGGTGTCGGGTGCGCCGGACCGCGAGGCGCTGGCGGGCGTGTACCGCCCCAAGGGCGACGACTCGGCGATCTACTGGATCGCCGGCCGCAACAACTCGGGCGACACCAACAACGACGTCTACGAGTACAAGATCAAGACCAAGGCGTGGTCGCGGCTGGCGACGTCGGGCGCGTTCGGCGACCGCGACGAGCACGTGGCGGCCTACGACCCGAAGCACGACGTGATCTGGGTGGCGGCGGGCGAGAGCAAGGCCTGCACGTCGGTTCCGTGCCAGGCGCCGGCCATGCCGACGCACTACCTGCAGTTCGACGCGACGACGGGCGCCGCGTCGTGGCACGACGGCCCGTCGGGCGGCCCGCGCGCCAAGGGGCCGACGATGGTGTATGACGCCAAGAAGGAGCGGATGCTGGTGTTCGGCGGCACGCCGGACGGCTCGAAGGGCACCGACGGCCTGTGGGCGCTGGACCTTTCGGACGCGGACGTGACCAAGGCGAAGTGGGCCGAGGTGAAGCCGGCCGGCACGGGCCCGTCGGTGGCGGTGCACGGCGCGGCCTACGACGCCGAGCGCAACTGGATGGTGGTCTACGGCGGGATGAAGACCAACTACGCGGTCGGGAACAAGGAGACGGGCGAGACGCGCACGTTCGCGCTGGACCTCAACGTCGACCCGCCGATGTGGCGGAACCTGGGCTCGACGGTCGGCGACCGCATCCAGCCGGTGATGGAGTACCTGCCGCAGCACAAGGCGGTGGTGATGACGTCGGGGCGGGTGGCGATCCTCGACCCGGTGCAGGACCAGTTCACCAAGCGGACGATCCACGCGCTGGTGTGCGCGGCGGTGGTGGAGCCGACGGCGACGACGCCGCACGGGCCTCGCCCGACCGATACGCCGGGCACGGGGCCGCAGCCGACGGCGATGCCGACGCCGACGCTGAACGCGAGCCCGGACATCTGCGAGTCGGTGAAGAGCCGGGTGCCGCCGGCGGTGCTCAACGCGGCGGCGGGCGCGCCGAACACGATCTCGGGCTACGGGCAGCCGTGCAACCCGAACCTGCCGGCGGGGCCGCTCAACCCGCTGCGGCGGTTCCTGAACCTCCAGAACCCGAGCGTGCGGTTCCACCCGCTGTACAACGGGGTGGTGTGGAAGTGCGGGTGTCAGTGACGCGGTGAGGCGGTTCGCCGTCCCCACTCGGTACCGTCCACGGACGTCCACTTGACCGTGTGAGCGGACACGGTCGGCCATCCACACGGGCGCGGCCAGGGCGGACCCGTCCGTCCTGGCCGCGCCTCCCTCGTCGACAGGTCGGCGAGGGAGGCGCGGCGGCGGGCCGGCGGAAGCCGGGAGAGGGGTCGGATCGGCAGTGACGACTTCGGGTCAGGGAGGCACGATGCTCGGTCACCCCATGGGCGCGCTGACGTTCCTGTTCACCGACATCGAGGGCTCGACGCGCCGGTGGGACGCGCAGCGGGCGGCGATGTCGGGCGCGCTGGCGCGGCACGACGCGCTGCTGCGGGCGGCCATCGAGGGCCGGGGCGGGGCGGTGTTCAAGACG
>QEVT01000472.1 GCA_003576755.1 bacterium
CGGCGGGGCGCTCGGCGAGGCCGCGGCGGCCGTGGCCGGCCGCGGCGCGGCCCGGGCGTGGGGTGGAGGGCGGTCGGCGGCGGCGCTGGCGGCGGTGGTCGCCATGGTCGCCGCGGCGTGTGCCTGGCGCGAGCGGGCGATCGTGTCGCCCGACAACATGCTGGTGATGCCGGCCGACGAGCGGGCCATCGCGTGGATCCGCGCCCACACGCCGCCCGAGGCGGTGTTCCTCGTCGGCAGCTTCTCGGCCTTCGCCGACACCGTCCAGGCCGGCGAGGACGCGGGCTGGTGGCTGCCGCTGCTGGCCGCGCCGCGCCGGACGACGCTGCCGCCGATCAACTACGGCATCGAGCGCAGCGTCGACCCGGGCTACCGCGAGGCGGTCAACGCGCTCGCGCGGCAGTGGTCCGCCGACCTCGACGCGCCGGCCACGCGTGCGGCGCTGGCCACGGCGGGCGTGACGCACGCGTTCGTCGGGGTCAAGGGCCGGCAGCTCGACGCCGCCGGCCTCGCGGCGAGCCCGTTCTGGCGCAAGGTGTACGACGCCGACGGCGCCCGTGTGTTCGAGCGGGCGGGGCGGTAGCCGCGTGCCGCGCCTGCTCGTCGTCGCCAACGATGCCATCGGCGTGCGCATGGCCGGGCCGAGCATCCGGGCGTGGGAGGCCGCCCGCGCGCTGCACGCGCGCGGGATCGAGGTCGTGCTCGCCGCGCCCGGCGCGGCGCTGCCGCCGGCGCCGTTCGCGACCGTGGCGTTCGACACGCGCGGCGACGCGCTGCGGGCGGCGGCGGTCGGTGCCGACGCCCTCTTCGTGCAGGGGCTGGTGCTCGCGCACTACCCGTTCCTGGCGGCGCTCGACAAGCCGGTGGCGGTGGACATCTACGACCCGTTCGTGCTCGAGAACCTGGCGCAACGGGCGGCGGAGTCGTCGGCCAACCGCGAGCGCTACCACCGGCAGGACCTCGACGTGCTGTGCGCCCAGCTCGAGCGCGGCGACTTCTTCGTGTGCGCCAGCGAGCAGCAGCGGGACTTCTGGCTCGGCATGCTGACGGCCCTGGGGCGGGTCAACCCGGCGACCTACGACGACGACGCCGCGCTGCGGCGGCTGATCGACGTGATGCCCTTCGGCCTGCCGGACGCGTCGCCGCGCGCCGACGGCCCGGTGCTGCGCGGGGTCGTGCCCGGCATCGGCCTCGACGACCGGGTGGTGTTGTGGGGCGGCGGCATCTGGAACTGGTTCGACCCGCTGACGTTGATCCGTGCGGTGGCCGAGCTGGCGCGGTCGCGCGGCGACGTGCGGCTCTTCTTCATGGGCACGGCCTCGCCCAGCCTGTACCAGCCCAAGCTGGCCATGGCCGCCCGGGCCGAGGCGCTGGCGCGCGAGCTGGGGCTCTTGGGCCGCGCGGTGTTCTTCAACGCCGGCTGGGTGCCGTACGCCGAGCGCGCCGGCTACCTGCTCGAGGCCGACGTCGGGGCGAGCTGCCACCTGCCGCACGTCGAGACGCGCTTCGCGTTCCGGACGCGGCTCCTGGACTGCATCTGGGCGGGCCTGCCGATGGTGGTAACCGAGGGCGACGTGCTGGCGGACCTGGTCGCGGCGCGGGGGCTCGGCCGCGTGGTGCCGCCGGAGTCGGTGGCGGAGACGGCGGCGGCGCTGGCCGCGGTGCTCGACGCGCCGGGCGGCCGGGCGGGCTTCGCGGACCGCTTCGCCGCGGTGCGGC
>QEVT01000085.1 GCA_003576755.1 bacterium
GCGTATGCGGCCGACCCCGCACGCGTGCACCTGATGGGCTTCAGCCAGGGGGCCGCGACGGCCTATGCCGCCGCGCTGCGCCATCGGGGGCGCGTGCGCGCCATCGCCGGGCTCGTCGGCTTCGTGCCGCCGGGGGCCGAACGCGCGGCGGCGGCGCGGCCGCTGGCCGGGCTGCCGATCCACATGGCCGTCGGCCGCCGCGACCCCTACATCCCGCTTGAGCGGTCGCGGTCCGACGCCGACGTGCTGCGGGCGGCGGGCGCCGTGCTGAGCTACCACGAGTACGACGTGGGCCACAAGCTGGCGGCGGCCGGCATGCGCGACCTGGCCGCCTGGTGGCGCGCCGCCGCCGGCGACGACTGAAGGAGAACTCCCATGCCGGCTGCCTATGCCGAGCTCCCGCCGGAAGCGGCGGCCGGGCCGAACCGCGAATCCCGTGGCGCTCGGTCGGCCGCCGCCGCGATGGCCGCACCCGACGCCGGTCCATCCCTGACGCCCCCCGGCCGCGACCCCGCGCACGACGTGCTCCTCGCCGCCCGCAGCCCGATCGACGTGATCTTCGAGCCGCGCAACGTGGCCGTCATCGGGGCCACCGAGCGGCCGGGCAGCATCGGGCGGACGTTGATGTGGAACCTCCTGCGCGACCCGTTCGGCGGCACGGTGTACCCCGTCAACCCCAAGCGCGCCAGCGTGCTCGGCGTGCGCGCCTACCCGAGCCCGGCGGCGCTGCCCGAGCCGATCGACCTGGCGGTCGTCGTGTCGCCCGCGGCCGGCGTCCCGCAGGTGGTCCGCGAGTGCGCCGCGGCCGGCGCGCGCGGCGCGGTCATCATCTCGGCCGGCTTCCGCGAGGCCGGCCCGGCGGGCGCGGCGCTGGAGCGGGCGGTTCTGGCCGAGGCGCGTGCGGCCGGCATGCGCGTCCTCGGCCCCAACTGCCTGGGGGTGATGCGCCCGCTCACGGGCTTCAACGCGACGTTCGGCAACCGGCTGGCCCACCCCGGCAAGGTCGGCTTCCTCAGTCAGAGCGGGGCGATGTGCACCGCCATCCTGGACTGGAGCCTGCGCGAGCACGTCGGCTTCAGCGCGTTCGTCTCGGTCGGCTCGATGGCGGACATCGGGTGGGGCGACCTCATCGACTACCTCGGCCGCGACCCGCACACCGCCAGCATCGTGATGTACATGGAGAGCGTCGGCGACGCCCGCTCGTTCATGAGCGCCGCGCGCGAGGTGGCGCTGACCAAGCCGATCATCGTCCTCAAGCCCGGCCGCAGCGCCGAGGCGGCGCGCGCCGCGGCCTCGCACACCGGCGCGCTCACCGGCAGCGACGAGGTGCTGCGCGCGGCGTTCGCACGCTGCGGGGTTCTGCGCGTCGACCGGATCGACGACCTGTTCGACATGGCCGAGGTGCTCGGCAAGCAGCCGCTGCCGCGCGGCCGGCGGCTGACGGTGCTGACGAGTGCCGGCGGCCCCGGCGTCCTGGCCACCGACGCGCTGGTGGCCGGCGGCGGCGCCCTCGCCGAGCTGTCGGAGGCCACGCGCGCGCAGTACGACCGGTTCCTCCCGCCGCACTGGAGCCACGCCAACCCCGTCGACATCATCGGCGACGCCACCCCCGAGCGCTACCGCCAAGCCCTCGAGGTCGCCCTCGCCGACCCCGACAGCGACGGGACGCTCGTGATCATCGCGCCGCAGGCGCTGACCGACCCCACCGACATCGCCGACCAGCTCGTGGCGATGGGCCGGGGCAGCGACCGGCCGGTGCTGGCCAGCTGGATGGGCGGCGTCGAGATCGCGGCCGGTGAAGCGCGGCTCAACGCCGCCGGCATCCCGACGTTCGCCTACCCCGACACCGCCGTGCGGATCTTCAACTACATGTGGCAGTACCACGACCGGCTGCGCGGGCTGTACGAGACGCCGGACCTGGCCGAGGACCCGGCCGGCGGCCACGACGGCCGCGCCATGGCGGCCGCCGTGGTCGACGCGGCCCGCGCCGGCGGCCGGACCCTCCTCACCGAGGTCGAGAGCAAGCAGGTCATGGCGGCCTACGGCATTCCCACCGTGCCGACGGTGGTGGCGACCTCGGCCGGCGCGGCCGTGGCGGCCGCCAAGGCCTTCGGCTATCCGGTGGCGGTCAAGCTCCACAGCGAGACCGTGACGCACAAGACCGACGTCGGCGGCGTCAAGCTCGACGTCGGCACCGCCGCCGCCGTGCGCGCGGCGTTCGAGGCGATCCGCGCCTCGGTGGCGGAGCGGGCGGGGCCGGGGCACTTCCTCGGGGTGACGGTGCAGCCGATGGTGCGGCTCGACGGCTACGAGCTCATCGTCGGCAGCTCGATCGACCCGCAGTTCGGGCCGGTGCTGCTCTTCGGGGGCGGCGGGACGCTGGTCGAGGTGTACCGCGACCGGGCGCTGGGGCTCCCGCCGCTGACCACCACGCTCTCGCGGCGGCTGATGGAGGGCACGCGGGTGTACCAGGCGCTCGGCGGGGTGCGCGGGCGCGCGCCGGTCGACCTGGCGGCGCTCGCGCAGCTCCTCGTGCGGTTCAGCCGGCTGGTCGTCGAGCAGCCGTGGGTCGCCGAGGTCGACATCAACCCGCTCGTCGCCGCGCCCGGCGCCGGCGGGCTCGTCGCCCTCGACGCGCGCGTCGTCCTCCATCCGCCCGGCGTCACCGCCCCCGAGCTGCCGCGGCCGGCGATCCGCCCCTATCCCGCCCAGTACGCCGGCACGTGGACGGCGCCCGACGGCACGCGCGTCCGGTTTCGCCCGATCCGGCCCGAGGACGAGCCGCTGATGGTGGCGTTCCAGCGCGCCGCGCCGGCCGGCGGCGCGGTGTCGGCGTCGCCCGGCATCCCGCCGCTGCCGCACGAGGAGCGCCTGTGGCACGACCGCCTGATCCGCACGTGCTTCGTCGACTACGACCGCGAGCTGGCGCTGGTCGCCGAGGTCGAGGACGCCGACGCGGGGGAGCGGTCGATCGTCGCCGTCGGCCGCCTCAGCCGCCCGCCCGGCGCCGCCACCGCCGAGTTCGCGATGCTGGTGGCCGACCGCATGCAGCGCCGCGGCATCGGCACCGAGCTCGTGCGCCGCATGCTCGACGTCGCGCGCGCCGAGGGCGTCGCGCGGGTCGTCGGCCGCATGCTCCCGTCCAACGTCGCCGTGCGGGCGATCTGCCACCGGCTGGGCTTCACCGTGGCCGACAGCGCGCCGGATCTGGCGACCGCGAGCATCGACCTGTAACCCCGTCGTGTCACTAAGGGCACGACGTCCGAACGGGAACGACGCGGCCCGAGACCATATCTTTTGGCTCGATTCTGCGTTATTCAATCGGCGGACGCCGAGCCGCAGGTGCCTGCATGCCGCGCGACGGCGGCCGGCGCGTCCTCCATCATTGGCCCACGGGCGGCGGCCCGCCGCCCATTCGATCTTTGTATCACGAAGGAGAGTGCGAGTGAACCTCAAGCGCTTTGTCATGCGCGCCACCCTGGTGACGGCCGTTGCCGCCTCCGCGGTGGGAATCTTCAGCGGCGCGCCGGCCACGACCGACGTCGCCAAGGCGGCCCCGGAGCAGACCGGCGACCTGTCGTGCACGGCGTGGAAGAACGTCGGCAGCGCCAGCACCACCCTGTGGGGCACCAGCTCGGGCTACGGCCCGACGCAGGCCAAGGCGTGGGTCTACAGCGGCATGGACGACAAGAACGACCTGTCGAGCCGCATCGAGGAGATGACGATGGCCGGCATGCAGGCCAACCCCTCGGTGACCCACAAGAACGCCGGCGGCGGCGCGCGCGAGATCTTCGGCGCGGCCTGCGCCTTCCGCGACAAGGGCGACGACTCGGCGCTGTACTGCTTCGGCGGCACCGACAAGCCCATGGACGAGGGCAAGGGCGAGAGCTACATCCAGCGCCTCGTCGTCAAGACCGGCGCCTGGGAGCAGAACGTGTCGGTGCAGGGCGCGTTCGCGGGCCGCTTCAGCGCGGCCGCGGTCTACGACGCCACGCACGACGTGATCTGGGTGAGCGGCGGCGTCAACAACTGCTCGTTCGACGACGTCGTCAACGGCAACGGCTGCACGAGCTCGAACATGGCCCTCGGCTACCTGAGCTTCAGCCCCGCCCTCAAGTGGAACACCGTCGGCGTCAACCACAACGTGTTCGGCCACAGCATGGTGCTCGACACGATGGGCAAGCGCCTCCTGATCTACGGCGGCTCGGCCAACGCCAAGGACGGCCGCAGCACGCTGAGCGGCGTCGACGTCTCGGACGCCAACCCCGACATGGCCAAGGCCGTCAGCGTGTCGGCGACGGGCAGCGGCCCGGCCGCGTTCTACCACGCCGCGTCGTACGACAGCGACCTCAACGCGATGTTCGTCTACGGCGGCATCACGCGCAACTACCTCAAGAACAACGAGTCGTCCGAGAACCGCACGATGGCGCTCGACCTGGCGGCGACGCCGGCCAAGTGGGTGAACATCAGCGGCGCCTCGCTGCAGGACCGCATCGGCGGCACGATGTTCTACGACACCAAGCAGAAGGCCTCGATCTTCACGCTCGGCCGCAAGGTCCTGGGCTCGGGCACGCCGACGGCGCCGGACGTGATCGTCGAGCCGACGATCCAGCGCACGACGCACGCGCTGCAGTGCTCGCGCGCCGCGGTGGTTCCGACGAACACCCCAGGCCCGACGAACACGCCGGGCCCGACGAACACGCCGGGTGGCACGCGCCCGACCAACACGCCGCCCGGCCCCGTGCCGCCGTCGGTGTGCCCGGGCCTCGAGCGCTACGTCCCGCGCGCGGCGATCGACTACGCCGCCGCGAACCCGACGAGCATCCAGGGCTACGACCAGCTCTGCAACCCGAACCTGCCGATGAGCCCGACCAACGGGAAGCGCGGCCGGCTGGGCCTGCAGAACCCGAGCGCGCCCTACCACCCGATCTTCAACAGCGTCGTCTACAAGTGCGGCTGCCCGTAAGGGCCGCCGCACGGGCGGCCGGCCGCGCGCCGTGAGGCGCCCGGGCTGAGCGGCCGCCCCGATGCCGGGAGCACGACGCCCCCCGTTCTCGCGAGAACGGGGGGCGTCGGTTTGTTGCGCGGTGTCGGAGATGTCGGGGGCGGACACGGGGATCACCCGTCGTGCCGGTTGCCCGGCGTGGCCGCCGAGATCCCCGCGAGGCCGGCGTTACGGCACCTGCCCCTGGACGTCGATCTGCAGCACGAACGCCTCGCGCACGAGGTCGTCCGGCTTGCCCTCGTACATCACGTTGAAGTCCTTGCGGTTGAGGCTGAACTCCGCCTTGGCGGCGATCGTCCCGGCGGTCGTCGTCACCGTGGCCGGGAACGTGATGCTCTGGGTGATGCCCTTGACCGTCAGGTCGCCGGTGATGGTGTAGCCCGTGCCGTCGGCAGCCGGCTGGATGGCGGTCGACGCGAACGCCGCCGTCGGGAAGCTCTCGACGTCGAGGAAGTCGCCGCTCTTCAGGTGCTCGTCGAGCTTCTCGCTCATCATGCCGCGGTCGTCGGGATCGCTGACGACCGACGCCGTCCGCACCTCGAAGCTGAGCGACGCCGAGCTCGGGCTGCCGTCGCCCGGGTCGAGCGTGCCCGTCCACTCCTGGAAGACGAGGCGGTGCGTGCGCGTGACCTTGCTGGCGAGGACGGCGATGGTGCCGGTCAGCGGGATCGGGCCGGTGCCGGCCAGCGGCGCGGCGTCCGCGCCGGCGGGATCCGCGACCGCGGCGCCCGACAGGTCGGCGCCGGCGTCCGTCGCATCCTCCACGGCCGCGTCGGCCGGCGCGGCGCTGTCGCCAGCCGAGCTCCCGGCGTTCTCGGCCGCGGCGCCGCCCATGCCCGCGGGGTCGGCCGCCGGGCCGTTCGAGACCTGCGCCGCCGGCACGCTGTCGGCCGGGTTCTCGGCGCAGGCGGCGAGCGGCAGGATGGCGGCCAGCGCCGCGGCTGCAATAATGGTGTTCCAACGCTGCATGTGCTTCTGCTCCATCGTGAGAAAGGTCATGTCGATTGCGTCCATCAGACCATACGTCCGATGAAGTTCCCATGATAGGGCCGCAAGATGAACGATCGATGAGCCCGGCGGTGCCCATCGGGCGCGTCGCCCGCACGTGGTGGCCGCTGGCGGCGAGCTGGCTCTTCATGTCGGCGGAGCTGCCGGCGATCGTGGCCGTCGTCGCGCGGCTGCCCGACGCCGAGGTCAACCTGGCGGCGTTCGGCGGCGTGGTGTTCCCGCTGGCGCTCATCGTCGAGTCGCCGGTGATCATGCTGCTGGCGGCCTCGACCGCGCTCTGCCAGGATTGGGAGGCCTACCGGCGCATGTACCGCTGGATGATGTGGGCCGGTGCCGTGTTGACGGCGCTGCACCTGGCGGTGGCGGTCACGCCGCTGTACGACCTGGTGGTGCGCGGCCTGATCGGCGCGCCGGACGCCATCGTCGGGCCGGCGCGGCTGGGCCTGGTGCTGATGACGCCGTGGACGTGGGCGATCGCCTACCGCCGCTTCCACCAGGGCGTGCTCATCCGCTTCGGCCGGTCGCGCACCGTCGGCGTCGGCACGGCGGTGCGCCTGGCGGTGGACGCCGTGCTGCTGGCGGGCGGGTATGCCTGGGGCGGCGTCCAGGGCGCGGCGGTGGGGGCGGCGGCCATCAGCGCCGGGGTGGTGGCCGAGGCGCTGTACGTGCGGCAGGCGGTCCGTCCGGTGCTCGCCGGCCCGCTGAAGGATCGGCCGCGGTTGGCGGCGCCGTTGACCGCGCGGGGGTTCCTGAAGTTCTACGTCCCCTTGGTGCTCACCTCGTTTCTGACGCTGGTGGCGCAGCCCATCGGCAGCGCGGCGATCAGCCGCATGCCGCAGGCCGTGGCGTCGCTCGCGGCGTGGCCGGCCATCTCCGGGCTGCTCTTCATCCTGCGCAGCGGCGGCATCGCCTTCAACGAGGTCGTGGTGGCCCTGCTCGACGAGCCGGGCTCGACGCGGCCGCTGCGCCGGTTCACGGCCGTGCTCGCCGCCGGCGGCACCGCGCTCACGCTGCTCCTCGCCGCCACGCCGCTGGCCGGCGTGTGGTTTCGCGGCGTCGCGGGGCTGTCGCCGGAGCTGGCCGAGCTGGCGCTGCGCGGGCTGCCGCTGATCTGGCCGCTCGCGGCGTTGAGCGTGCTGCAGAGCTGGTTCCAGGGCGTGCTGCTGCACGCGCGCCGCACGCGCGGCGTCACCGAAGCGGTGGCGGTGTACCTCGCCGTCAGCACCGGGGTCCTCGCCGCGGGCGCCCGTATGCAGCGCCCGGGGGGGCCGTTCGACGGCGGCGAGGTCCCCGGCGTGATCGTGGCGCTGGTCGCGCTGGCCGCGGCCGCGCTGGCCCAGACGGCGTGGCTCGGTTGGCGCAGCGCGCCGGCACGGCGCGCCGTGAACGCCCGCGACGCGGAATCGGGCGTGTCGAATCGCCCCGCTCAGACGTCCTGACATTGCGTCCGGGTGCCGGAAGTCGCCGCCCGGCGGCGTTGGTATTAGAATAGCCGTGCCCTTAATATCCTTAATGTTTTCGCCCGTGCAGAGCCATGCCCCATGCGTATCCGACAGCTCGTCCTTCACAATTTTCGTGATTTCGGCGAGGTGACCGCGGTCTCGTTCGTCGATCCGCGGACCGACCACGTCCGCCCGGTGACCGCCATCGCCGGTCCCAACGAGGCGGCCAAGGCCACGGTGCTCGAGGCGATCGACGCGTTGCTCTCGTACGCGGTCGACCCCCGCCACCCCAAGCCGTTGATCCACGAAGCGATGGCCGGCGGCCTCGTCCGCCTCGAGCTCGAGCTCACGGCCAGCGACCTCGAGCACCTCTACCAGCAGCCGATCCCGCCCGACGCGCCGCGAAGCCGCGTCCTGAAGATCGAGGTCGGCCGCCAGGGCGTGGCGCCCCAGGTGCCGGTGCGCGAGTGGTCGACGCTCTTGGCCTGCCTGGCGCCGCGCGGGTCGGACGACGCCCCGTTCACCAACGCGGGCGCGCTGTCGAGCCTGCTCCTCTCGGCCGTGTCGCGCATGCGCCGCGGCGGCGACCTGCACGGGGGCTTGCTGTACTTCCCCGGGCTGGACGACGGCGACGGCCAGCCCGGCACGGCGCCCGCCACGGGCTTCACGTGGGCGACGGCGCCGGACGCCCGACCCGTCGCCGCGGCCGACACGCGGGCGTGGATCGTGCGGACGTCGGTGGACGAGCTCCGGTCGCTCGATGCCGCCGCCGATGGCGGGCGTCGGGCCGGCGGGCATGACGGGTGGCAGGCGGGGGATCCGGCGGATGCCGGGAGCGACTTCGGCGGCGTGAGCGGGGCCGCGACGGGCACCGGCGGCGGGGCCGGGGATGTCGGGGCTGCCGGAGACGCGCCGGAGGCCGCCATCTGGGAGACCCAGGCGCTGCCGATCTTCGGTGTGCTGCGCGAGCGCCAGCGGCCGGGTGCCGTGATCGCCATCGACCAGCCGGCGATCCCGCGCAGCCCCGAGCGGCAGCGGCGGGTGATCAATCGGCTGCGCCGCGTGGCGGAGGACCTCGACGCTCAGGTCATCCTGGCCGTGCGCTCCGACGACGTCCTCCAAGCGTTCGCCGAGGACGAGCGCGTCGTCCTCGGCTGAACACCCGCGCGGGCCGCTGGCGGCCCTGGACGGCGCTGCGCCTTGCCGCCTTGCTGCGCTACGGCCACACCCCGCGACGGAACCGCTCCGGCGTCACGTGGCGGGTGTGGTAGTCCACCCAATCCTGTGCGTGCGCCTGGTACACCGGGTCGTCGGCCAGCGGGCCGACCGGGCCGTCGTTCCAGGGCTCGGTGTACGCCGGCCGGTCGTGCGACGGCAGCGGATGCACGGTCTTGGAGTACGACGTGTTCAGGTCGCCGTCCTTCTCCCAACCGTCGCTGACGAACACGAAGTCCCGCACCCACCCTGCCGGCGGCGCGGCCGGCGCGTCGAAGCGCAGCGCGATCTCGTCGCCTGCGTTGAGGATGACGTAGCGGTCGTCGACGTCGGCCAGGAGCGGGCGCACGTCGCCGAAGCGCGTGTAGAACCCCACGAGGTCGGGCCACATTTGCCCGGGTCCCGACAACCGGTCGTAGTCCGGGACCTCGGGCTCGGTGCGCGAGCCCGTGCCGTCGGTGTAGTTGGTGTACGAGAAGCCGCGGTAGCGGAGGTCCGCCGAGGCCGCCGGGAGCGTCCGCCGGCGCAGCTCGGCGTCGGGCAGCGGGGTGGCCACCGCCAGGCTGTCCCAGTACACCTCCATGTTCGTCCGCAGCCGCAACCGTCGCGGCCCGTCCGCGGCGGCGCCCCCGTACAGACCGGCAAGGTCGATCAGCATCGTCTTGTGCTTGCCGGCCGGGAAGCCGAGGTGCGGCCGCGCCACCGTCCATCCGCCGCGCCCGTCCGGCACCTCGAGGCTGAGGTCGCGCGGCGCCTCGTGCACGCCCTGGCTGATGGCGACGTTGACCGAGCTGTCGGTGGGGTAGACCCAGCCCGAGGCGACCAGGACGTCCCCGTCGGCCGTGCCCTCGGGGAGCGCGACCTCGACGTGGTGGTCGGCGGCGATCCCCTGGTACGCGCCGCGCGCAAACGTGTCGAGGTACACGCCGTCGCGCGCCACGACCCGGTCGGTCACGTCGCGGCCGGCGTCGTCGACGGCCCGTGCGATCGGGCGGCTCGGGCCGGTGACGCGCACCTCGAGCGGCGGGGGCGGGACCGCGAAGCGCTCGTCGACGCGCACCTCGGTCCCCGCCGGGTGGTCGACGACCATGAGCGCGACGTGGTCGAAGTAGTGCGTCTCCCACAGCTCCGCCGTGATGCGCAGGTCGTACTGGCCGTCGCGCACCGAGAGCTGATCGCCGCGGACGTTGACCCAGTCACGGGTCTGGACGACGCCGGCCGTCGTCTGGGCGTTGAGCCGCAGCCCGATGGGCGATTTCCACAAGACGTCGGTGACGAACCGCACCGCCTCGCCGTCGTGGGCAAACAGCCACGGGCACGAGCCCTTGAGCCGCTGCTCGGCGACCACCGTGGCGTCGGCCGGCTGGTCGAACTCGGCCTGCGCGATGCCGTTGGGCCACCGGATGCGCACGACGTTGGATGCCTCGGACGTCCCGAGGCCGAAGTGCACCGCCGGCCCCGTGATCGGCTGGACCTGTGCCACCAGCCCGGCGCGGATCATCGCGTCGCCGCCGATGCCGAACGCGTTGTTGCGCTGGTCGCCCTCGCGCAGGGCGCGCGGCCGCACCACCTGATGGTGGTAGTCGCGCTCGCCGCCCTGGTTCAAGGCCACGGCCGCCGTGCCGCCGCCCGCGGCCGCGCCGAGGTCGACCCGCCCGTCGCCGTCGGCGTCGCCCACGGCGACGACCCCCGCCGGCAGCACGGCGGGCAGGGGCGCGAACCCCCCGTCGGAGCCGACGAGCCACGCCGCCGTGCCCCCGGCCGCCGACGCCACGAGGTCGAGGGCGCCGTTGTTGTCGAGGTCCGCCCACCACAGGCGGGCCGACCCGTCGGCGGGCGGCGCCGTCCACCGCACGAGGTCGGCGCTCGACCAGCCGCCGGGGGTGCCGTCCCAGGCGTGGCGCACGACGGCCCCGTCGGTCCCCAGCGTGACGAGGTCCAGCCGGCCGTCGGCGTCGGCGTCGGCGACGGCCAGGGCCGCCGCGCGCACGTCCGTCGGGCCGACATCGGCGTACTGCCCGGCGCGCTCGTTGTCGAACACCCGCACCGCCCCCCCGGCGTCGACGAGCGCCACGTCGGGGTCGGTGTCGCCGTCGAGGTCCGCCCAGCGGAGGTCGGCGATGGCGGCCACGTCGCCGAACGGCGATGCCAGCGCCGTCCACGTGCCGTCGCCGTTGTTGCGCAGGACCACGGGCGTGCGGTCCGGCGCGTCGCCGGCGAGGCTGAGCACGAGGTCGAGGTCGCCCTCGAGGTCGATGTCGACGGCCCACACGCCGCTGTACGCCCGCGCCGCCACGCCCGGCTCGACCCCCGCCGTCGCGTCGACGTCCGGCGCGCCCTCGCCCTCGCCGGCGCGCCACACGCGCAGGCCGCCCGCGGCGCACACCGTGTCGAGCCGCTGGTCGTTGTCCCAGTCCACGCGGATGGCGGCCGGGGGCCAGGCGGATGGGCAGTCCGCGAGCGGCGCGGCCGGGACCAGGTCCCCGGCCGCTGCTGCGGCAGGCGGAGCGAACGACAGCGCGAGATCGGCCTCGGCAGGCGTCGCCGCCGGCGGCGGGAGGCGCAGGAAGACCTCGATGGGCTCGGCCACGTCGCCGACGGCGCTCGTCAGGCGCGCCAGGCTCTGCTGATAGCCCGGCGTCGTCACCACCAGGTTGTTGAGCTGCGCCAGCTTGAGGCCCATCGTCTTGGCGTTCGTCGGATCGGCCGCCCTGGCCTCCTCGAGCTTGGCGCGGGCATCGGCCGGCCAGACGGCCGACTCCCAGACCAGCGCGTCGAGCATGCGGGCCACCACCGCGGCGTCGCCGGCCTTCGCGCCCTGCCGCGCCCGCTCGATCAGCACGACGAGGTTGCCTGGGTCCGCGGCCAGGATCGCCTCGAGCTGGGCGGCGATCTCGGCGTCGTGCGCCGTGTCGCCCGCGACCGCGCCGCGGCCGAGCTCGTCGGCCAGGGCATACCGGGCGCGCAGGTTCGCCCCGTCGAGCGTCACGGACTCGCGCAGGAGCGCGAGCGCCTGGTCGGTCTCCCCCAGCCGCCCGCTGACCAACGCCGCCACGAGCGCCACGGTGCTGCTCTCGGGCGCCAGCGCGCGCGCCTCGGCCACGGCGGCCAGGGCGGCCTCGCGGTCGCCGGCGCGGAGGTCGGCCAGCGCGCGGTCGGCCCATACGGCGGGCTCGCCCGGGGCGATCTCGGCCGCCTCGGCCAGGCGCGCGCGGGCGCGGTCGTTGTCGCCGACGCGATAGGCCGTCACGCCCGTGTAGAACGCGCCGACGAGGCGGGCGTAGGCCTCGGGTGCGAGCGCGACGGGCGCCGCGGTCGGCGGCGGGGCGTCGGGCGGACGGGCGGCCCGGTCGCAGCCGGCCAAGAGCGGCAGGGCCGCGCAGAGGCCGACCACGGCGCCCGTCGCGCCGGTCGGCCGACGAAGCAGGCGCGCCCGAGGGCCCGCCGCCGTCACGTGTGGTCGCATGGGTGGTTCCCTTCGATCCCGATGTCGACGTTCGCGGCCAGGGTCGCCCGTCACCGCCCGCCCCCGGCCATCGCCGCGGCCTCGCGCGCGAACACCACGCCCCCCGTCGTCATGCCCGCGGCGCGCACCGCCACGTGGCGCCAGCCGGTGCCGGCGATCTGGAGCGGCGCGCCGTAGACGCCGTCGCCCATCGGCCGGAGCGGCACGGCGACCGGCTCGCCGTCGTCGACGACCGTCGCCTCGACCTGCGCACCGTCGATTCCGACGCCGGCGTCGGTCACACGCGCGACGAGCACCGCCCAGCCGGCCGCGCGCGCCGGCCGGGCCTCCGCGTCGAGCCGGATCGGCGACGCCAGCGTGGCGAACATGCCGACGTCGGCGTCGGCGGCGCCGGTGTTGCGGACCACGGCCAGCCACGTGCCGGCGGGCGGCGCGGCGAGGCCGAAGACCTCGGCGCCGGCGTCGCCGCGCCCAACCAGGGCCCGGTGCCGGCTCCCGGGCAGCACCGCCCCGGCCGTGGGGCCGTCGACCGCCCGCCCGTCGGGCAGGTGCAGCGAGACGGCGACGGCGCCGCCCGACCATCCGACCGC
>QEVT01000086.1 GCA_003576755.1 bacterium
CGCGGGCGGTCGAGGCGCTCGCGCGCTTCGCGGCCGACCCGTACCGCGCGGCCGACCGGCCGGCAGCGGGGCTGAGCCCGGACCGCCTCGCGCCGACGCCGGTCGGGGCGCTTCCGGCCCGCGCCGTCGAGATCCTCCGCGAGGGCGGCCCGCTGCTCCTGGCCGAGGAGGTCGTGCGCTACCTGCGGTGGCGGCGGCGTCCGGGGTAGGGGGAGCGGGCCGCCTGCAGGGTGCGGGGCGGGCGCTGCGGGCGCGCTTGCGCGCGATTGCCGCCGTCGGCAAGACATGGCAGAATGCCCGGGTCGTGGCCGGGTAGGGGCGAAGGATTCGCGATAATGATCGCGATAATGATGTCGTGCCTACCGCGTCGCTGCTCCGCGCGAATGCTTCGCTTCGTGATACAGGACGTTGCCTGGTAACGACTGGCGCGCCGCTGGCGCGCCGCGATGGCCGTCGACCGGTCCGGCGCTTGTCCGTCACCGTGATCCAACGTGCCCTCAGACGGGGAGTCGCATGGCCAAGCGCAAACCGAACGACCGTGCCGCCTCCCTCGCCACTGTCGGCTTCGAGGCCAAGCTCTGGGCCGCCGCCGACGCGCTGCGCAACAACATGGACGCGGCGGAGTACAAGCACGTCGTCCTCGGCTTGATCTTCCTGAAGTACATCTCCGACGCCTTCGAGGCCAAGCATGCGGAGCTCGAGGCGCAGCGCGCCGAGGGCGCCGACCCCGAGGATCCGGACGAGTACCGCGCCGTGAGCATCTTCTGGGTGCCGAAGGAGGCGCGCTGGTCCCACCTGAAGGCGAGCGCGCCCCAGCCCACCATCGGAGTGCTGGTGGACGACGCGATGGCCGCGATCGAGCGCGACAACCCCTCGCTGAAGGGCGTGCTGCCCAAGGACTACGCCCGCCCCGGTCTCGACAAGCAGCGTCTCGGCCAGATCATCGGCCTGGTCAGCGACATCGCGCTTGGCAGCGCGGCCGACCGCGCCCGCGACACGCTTGGCCGCGTGTACGAGTACTTTCTCGCCCGTTTCGCCAGCGCCGAGGGGAAGAGTGGCGGCCAGTTCTACACTCCCTCGCACGTGGTGCGTGTGCTGGTCGAGATGCTCGCCCCGTACAAGGGCCGTGTCTACGACCCCTGCTGCGGTTCGGGCGGCATGTTCGTGCAGAGCGAGAAGTTCATCGAGGCCCACGCCGGCAGGCTGGGCGACATCTCCGTCTACGGTCAGGAGTCGAACTACACCACCTGGCGGCTGGCCAAGATGAACCTCGCGATCCGCGGCATCGACGCGCAGATCGCGCACGGCGACACGTTCCACAACGATCGGCACCCGGACCTCAAGGCGGACTACGTGCTGGCCAACCCGCCCTTCAACGACAGCGACTGGCGCGGCGAGCTGCTGAAGGACGACAAGCGCTGGGCCTTCGGCACGCCGCCCGCGGGCAACGCGAACTACGCCTGGGTGCAGCACTTCGTCCACCACTTGGCGCCCACCGGGCTCGCCGGCTTCGTGCTGGCCAACGGTTCGATGTCGTCGAACCAGTCGGGCGAGGGCGAGATCCGCAAGGCCATCGTCGAGGCCGACCTGGTGGACTGCATGGTGGCGCTGCCGGGCCAGCTCTTCTACTCGACGCAGATCCCGGTCTGCCTCTGGTTCCTCGCCCGCGACAAATCGGGTAGGAGCGGGTTTCAAACCCGCCCCTACAGAGACCGGCGCGGCGAGACGCTCTTCATCGACGCGCGCAAGCTCGGCACGATGGCGGATCGCGTGCACCGCGAGATGCTCGATGCGGACATCGCGAAGATCGCCGGCACCTACCACGCCTGGCGCGGTGACCAGGGTGCGGGCGAGTACGCCGACGTGCCTGGCTTCTGCAGGAGCGCCACGCTGGAGGACATTCGCAAGCACGGCCACGTGCTTACGCCGGGCCGCTACGTCGGCGCGGAGGTTGCTGAGGATGACGGTGAGCCGTTTGAGGAGAAGATGAGGCGGCTCGTCGCGGAGCTGCGGGAGCAGCGGGCGGAGGGGGCGAGGTTGGATGGGGCGATTGCGGCCAGCCTGAGGGAGTTGGGGTATGGGGGGTGAGTGGCGCGAACGTCCGCTAGCCGAACTGACTGACAACTTTGACGGCATCCGCGTGCCAGTGAAGGAAGCGGATCGACGTCCAGGGCCATTTCCGTACTACGGTGCTTCAGGGGTAGTGGACCACGTCGACGACTACCTCTTTGATGGGGAATACCTGCTCATTGCCGAGGACGGCGAGAACTTGCGCACACGGAAAACGCCAGTCGCATTTCTTGCACGAGGAAAGTTCTGGGTGAACAACCATGCGCACATCGTTCGCGGGAACAGCGAGGCAGATACACGCTTCCTCATGTATGCGCTCTCGTCCGCGGACATCAGCGGATACCTGACTGGCTCGACTATGCCGAAGCTGACGCAAGGGAACTTGAACCGTATTCCGCTGCTCACTCCGCCCCTCCCCGAACAACGCGCCATCGCCCACATCCTCGGCACCCTCGACGACAAGATCGAGCTGAACCGGCGGATGAGCGAGACGCTGGAGGCGATGGCGCGGGCGCACTTCAAGTCGTGGTTCGTGGACTTCGATCCGGTGCGCGCCAAGGCCGAGGGCCGCGATCCGGGGTTGCCGCAGGCGGTGGCGGACCTCTTCCCGGATGCGTTCGAGGATTCGGAGTTGGGGGAGGTACCGGAGGGGTGGAGAGTTGAGCCGCTCCGAGACTGCGTGGATGTTGCCCGTGGCCTCTCCTACAAGGGGTCGGGACTGTCCGATGACGGCATGCCAATGCACAATCTAAACTCGATATACGAGGGCGGCGGCTACAAACACGATGGGCTCAAGCGCTATGACGGCGAATACAGATCACAGCACGTTGCTTGCGCTGGGGACCTTATCGTCGCAAACACTGAGCAGGGACACCACCGGTTGCTGATCGGATACACGGCAATCGTCCCTTCTCGCTTCGGGTCGGAGAGCCTATTCAGTCACCACATTTACCGTGTCCGTCCCAAGGGCGATTCCAAGCTGACGACCGACTACCTGTGTCACATGCTCAACACGAGAGTCATGCACGATATAGTGAGCGGCTACGCCAACGGAACTACCGTGAATATGCTGCCGATCGACGGGCTGCAGTCTCCGTCCATATTGGTTCCGCCTGCGCGAGCCATCGCGGCTTTCAGCAGCTTCGCTGCGGCAGCACGCATGCGTCACGAAGAGATGATCGAGGAATCCCGCACCCTCGCCGCCCTCCGCGACACCCTCCTCCCCAAGCTCATCTCCGGCGAGCTGCGGGTGAAGGACGCGGAGCGGTTCGTCGCGGATCACGCGCCATGAGTCGGTACGACCCCGACCGCCACCACCGCCGGTCCATTCGGCTGAAGGAGTATGACTACAGCCAGGCCGGGGCGTATTTCGTGACCTTCGTCACGCACGGCCGGCAATGCCTGTTCGGCCACGTCGACGACGACGGTATCATGCATCACAACGAGTGGGGCATGATCGTGGCCGAATGTTGGATGGACATTCCGAGGCATTTTCCGCACGTCACTCTGGATCAATGGGTGGTGATGCCGAACCATGTGCATGGGATTCTGGTGTTCCATGCAACAGGCGATGGCGGCGGGCGAGCCGCGGGTGGTGGCGGTAGGCGCGGCATGGGCGACGGCGGCGCGCCGCCTTGGGGCGAAGCATCCGCCGCGATCACCAATCATGGGTCGAACGAACGTGGGGGGGCGGATGCTTCGCCCCTACACCCCGACCCCGTTGTTGGGCGAGACGCGGTCGATCGGGATACATCCGGTTCGGGCGCGGCCGATCGCGAACATCATGCCGGCCCCACCCCTGGCCCGCACCTGCCGGGGCATACGCCCGGTCATCCCATCGGCACCCGTCCGGGATCCGTCGGCGCCGTCATTCAGAACGTGAAATCGGTCTCGACACGCCGCATCCGCGCCCAGGTCCGGCGTAGGGGCGAAGCATCCGCCTCCCCACAACCGCCCGACAACACCACGGAGATCGCGGCGGATGCTTCGCCCTCCCCACAACCGCCCGACAACACCACGGAGATCGCGGCGGATGCTTCGCCCTCCCCACAACCGCCCAACGCGCCATACGCCATCTGGCAGCGTAACTACCACGACCACGTCATCCGCGACCCTGACAGCCTGGATCGTATCCGCCGCTACATCCGCGACAACCCACGGCAGTGGGCGGTCGACATGGAGAACCCGGAGAGAATGCTTGCATGAGCGTCGACTCTGATCCATCACGCGGCGAGCTCATCGTCTACGAGGTGCCGGACGGGGAGGTCCGGGTCGACGTGCGGCTGGAGAGGGAAACGGTCTGGCTCTCCCTGAACCAGATGGCTGCGCTGTTCGAGCGCGACAAGTCGGTCATCTCCAGGCACTTGCGGAACGTCTTCGAGTCTGGGGAGCTGGAGCGGGGAGCAACTGTTGCAAAAAACGCAACAGTTCAGCGGGAGGGCGACCGTGAGGTGACCCGCGAGGTCGAGTTCTTCAACCTCGACGCCATCATCTCCATCGGCTACCGCGTCAACTCCAGGCGAGGCACCCAGTTCCGCATGTGGGCCACCCGCACACTGCGTAACCACCTCGTCCGCGGCTACACCGTCAACCGCCAGCGCTTCGAGCAGAACGCCGCGGAGCTGGAGGCGGTGCTCGCACTCGCGCGCAAGGCGGCGGCAGGGGACGCGCTGACCACGGACCAGGGGCGCGGACTGGTGGATGTCATCGCTCGCTACACTCAGACCTTTCTGCTGCTGCAACGCTACGACGAGGGCCTGCTGATCGAGCCCAAGGGCAGCCCGGGCGGCGTGCTGCTGGCCGCGAACGAGGCGCGCGCCGCCGTGGCGCAACTCAAGGGCGATCTGCTCGCACGCGGCGAGGCCAGCGATCTCTTCGGGATCGAGCGCAACGACGGCTTGGCCGCCTTGTTGGGCAACCTCCAGCAGAGTGTCTTCGGCGAGCCGGCGTACCCCACCGTCGAGTCCAAGGCCGCCCACTTGCTCTACTTCGTCATCAAGAACCACCCCTTCGCCGACGGCAACAAGCGCATCGGCGCGTTCCTGTTCGTCGACTTCCTGCACCGCAACGGGCGCCTGTTCCGCCACGGCGAGGTGGTGATCAACGACGTCGGCCTGGCGGCGCTGGCCCTGCTCGTCGCCGACTCTGCGACGAGGGACAAGGAGGTCATGATCCACCTGGTGATGAACATGCTCGCGGAGCCGCCGGCGTGAGCCGCGCCTTCACCGAATCCGTCGTCGAGCAGGCCGCCCTCGCCTGGCTCGAAGCGCTCGGCTACGCGGTGCTGCACGGGCCGGACATCGCCGTCGGCGAAGCCGGCGCCGAGCGCCGCGACCCGAACTACCGCGACGTCGTGCTGGAAGGGCGACTGCGCCGGGCGCTCGCGCGCTTGAATCCGGAGCTTCCGCCCGAGACGCTGGAGGATGCCTACCGCAAGCTCACCCGCGTGGATGCGCCTTCGCTCGCGGAGCGCAACCGCGCGGTGCACCGGATGCTGGTCGATGGCGTCACCGTCGAGTATCGGCGCAGCGACGGCTCGATCGCGGGGGCGCAGGTCGGCGTCATCGATTTCGAGCTGCCCGAGAACAACGACTGGCTGGCCGTCAACCAGTTCACGGTCTCCGAGGGTCAACGCACGCGGCGACCGGACGTGCTGTTGTTCGTCAATGGGCTACCCCTGGCCGTGATCGAGCTCAAGAACCCGGCCGACGAGAACGCGACCGTCTGGTCGGCCTGGCAACAGCTCCAGACCTACCAGGCGCAGGTGCCAGCGCTGTTCGTGAGCAACGCGGCGCTCGTGGTCTCCGACGGCGTGCAGGCGCGGATCGGCGCACTCGGCGGCGGCAAGGAGTGGTTCAAGCCCTGGCGTACCGTCGCCGGGCGCGAGGACGCGCCGCCGCAACAGCCGGAGCTGCAGGTGCTGCTGGAGGGCGTGTTCGAGCGGCGCCGCTTTCTCGACCTGCTGCGCTTCTTCATCGTGTTCGAGGACTCGGCCGCCGCCGGAGGCGGAGGCGGCAAGCTGGTCAAGAAGATGGCCGGCTACCACCAGTTCCACGCGGTGAATGCGGCCGTGGAAGAAACCCTGCGCGCGGCCCGGTCGACGGCCGAGGGCGGGGTCGCGGAGGGGCCGGGCAGGTACGAGGCCGGCATGCGGCCTGGGGGCCAGCCCGGCGACCGACGCGTCGGCGTGGTGTGGCACACGCAGGGCGCGGGCAAGAGCCTGACGATGGCCTTCTACGCCGGGCGCGTGATCCTGCACCCGGCCATGGCCCACCCGACCCTGGTCGTGCTGACCGACCGCAACGACCTCGACGACCAGCTCTTCGGCACCTTCGCGCGTTGTCGCGACCTCCTGCGCCAGCCGCCGGTGCAGGCTGCCGACCGGGCCGACCTGCGCGCGAAGCTCAGGGTCGCTTCGGGCGGCGTGGTCTTCACCACCATCCAGAAGTTCTTCCCGGAAGCCCAGGGCGACCGGCACCCCGTGCTCTCGGAGCGGCGCAACATCGTCGTCATCGCCGACGAGGCGCACCGCAGCCAGTATGATTTCGTCGACGGCTTCGCGCGCCACATGCGCGATGCGCTGCCGCATGCCTCGTTCATCGGCTTCACCGGCACGCCCATCGAGAAGACCGATGCCAACACGCGCGCCGTGTTCGGCGACTACATCAGCGTCTACGACATCCAGCGCGCGGTCTTCGACGGCGCGACGGTGCCCATCTACTACGAAAGCCGGCTGGCCAAGCTGGAGCTCAAGGAGTCCGAGCGGCCCAGGATCGACCCGGAGTTCGAGGAGGCGACCGAGGGCGAGGAAGTCGAGCGCAAGGAGAAGCTCAAGAGCAAGTGGGCGCAGCTCGAGGCGGTGGTCGGCTCGAAGAACCGCATCCAGCGCGTCGCCCGCGACTTGGTGGAGCACTTCGAGAACCGGCTCGCCGCGATGGACGGCAAGGCGATGGTGGTGGTGATGAGCCGCCGTATCGCCGTCGAGCTGTACCGCGCGCTGGTCGCCCTGCGCCCCGCCTGGCACGGCGAGGAGGACGACCAGGGCACGCTCAAGGTGGTGATGACAGGCTCGGCGTCAGACCCGCTCGACTGGCAGCCGCACATTCGCAACAAGGCGCGGCGCGAAGGCCTCGCCGCCCGCTTCCGCGACGCGGCCGATCCCTTCCGGGTGGTGATCGTGCGCGATATGTGGCTCACCGGCTTCGACGCGCCCAGCCTGCACACCATGTACCTGGACAAGCCCATGCGCGGGCATGGCCTGATGCAGGCCATCGCGCGGGTCAATCGGGTGTTCAAGGACAAGCCCGGTGGCCTGGTGGTCGACTACCTGGGGCTGGCGGACGAGCTGAAGCAAGCGCTGGCCATCTACACCGAGGCCGGCGGCACCGGCGAGACGGCGCTCGATCAGGCCGAGGCCGTGGCGCTGATGCAGGAGAAGTACGAGGTCTGCCGGGGTCTCTTCCACTGCTTCGACTGGAGCCGCTGGACCACGGGCACGCCGCAGGATCGCCTGTCGCTCTTGCCCGCGGCGCAGGAGCACATCCTGGCGCAGGAGGACGGCAAGGCACGTTGGCTGCGCGCCGTCACCGAGCTTTCGCAGGCGTTCGCGCTGTCGGTGCCGCACGAAGAGGCATTGCGCATCCGCGACGACCTGGGCTTCTTCCAAGCCGTCCGCGCGGTGCTCGCCAAGGCCACGCCGGGCGAGCGCAGGACGGACGAGGAGCTGGATCTCGCGATCCGCCAGATCATCTCCAGGGCGGTCGTCTCGGGCGAGGTGGTGGACGTCTTCGCGGCCGCTGGCCTCAAAAAGCCCGACATCTCGATCCTGTCGGACGAGTTCCTGGCCGATGTGCGAGGCATGCCGCAGCGCAACCTCGCCGTCGAGCTGTTGCAGAAACTCCTGAAGGGCGAGATCCGGGCACGCGGCAAGCGCAACGTCGTCCAGGCGCGCTCCTTCGCCGAGCTGCTCGAACAGGCCGTGCGCAAGTACCAGAACCGCGCCATCGGAACCGCCCAGGTGATCGAGGAGCTGATCCAGCTGGCCAAGGACATGCGCGCGGCGGGCGCCCGAGGCGAGCAGCTCGGGCTCTCCGAGGACGAGCTGGCCTTCTACGATGCGCTGGAGACCAACGACAGCGCGGTCAAGGTTCTTGGCGACGATACGCTCCGCGCGATCGCGCGCGAGCTGGTCGAGACGGTGCGCAACACCGTCACGATCGACTGGACGATCCGCGAGAACGTCCGCGCGCAACTGCGCGTCCTCGTCAAGCGCATCCTCCGCAAGCACGGCTACCCGCCCGACAAGCAGGAGAAGGCCACGCAGACCGTGCTGGAGCAGGCGGAGGTGCTGTCCGAGATGTGGGCGGTGGCCTGAGCGCGCCGGAGCAGGCGCCTCACACGTCTATGAAGCCGACGGTCGTCGCCGGCGGCCGCGGGATGTGATGCGGGCGGAGTTCGCGGCGGCCGGCGTCGACGTGGCCGACCCCCAGTAGGGGCGAAGCATCCGCCTCCCCACAACCGCCCGACAACACCACGGAGATCGCGGCGGATGCTTCGCCCTGCCTTCCACATCTGCCTGGCGAGGCGACGGAGGGCGTCGGGTCATCCAGGGCGAAGCATCCGCCGACGGACAGGATGGCGGAGGGCGATGGTGGTTCCGGCGGATGCTTCGCCCCTACCGCTTCGTCGCCCACGGCAGCCACACGCGGATCGCCGGCACCGCCAGCGCGATGGTCTGGTGGCCGTCGGGCGCCGTGTGGACGACCTCGATGCCGGTGGCGTCGGCCAGCGCGAAGCCCTGGCCCGCGCCGGGCGGGTTGGTGGTGTCGAGCGTGAACGCGCCCGCGGCGTCGGTCGGGACGTTGAGCGTGCGCGGCGCGGCCTGCCCGCGCAGGAACGCCCGCACCGTCGCGAACCGCCCGAAGAACCCCGCGCGCGGCGGCACCCGGCCGCGCACGACGTTGGCCGGCGTGTCGAGCGCCACCGCGACGTCCGCCACCGTCATCGACGCCGCCGCGCGCGCCGGGTCCGCGGCCGTCCCGGCGACGATCGCCGCCGCCAGCGTCTGGCTGACCGCGATGGTCGGCTGCGCGCCGGCCAGCGCCAGCGACGCCGCGCCCGCGGTGTCGAGCTGGCCCGCGGCGCCGGCCGCCGCGCCGCCCCCGATCCGGCTCAACGTGACGTCGACGCTGCCGAGCGGCGTGCCCTGGATGTCCACCCGCGGCGAGCCGACGTAGGCGATCAGGCGCGGGCGGACGTCGAGCGTGTGGAAGCGGTGCCCGTCGGCGTCGAGGTGGCCGACCTCGACGCGCGTCCCGGCCAGCCCGTCGATGCCCCCCGGCAGGGTGCGCGAGTACGCGCCGGTGGCGTCGGTGCGGACCGTCACCGTCCGCGCCGTGCCGCCCGAGTCCACGAAGCGCGCCGTCAGCGCCGTGCTGATGGGCCCGGTGCCGCGCACCGCCCAGCCGTTGCCGGCGGCCACCAGCCGGGCCGCGAGCGGGCCGACGCCGACCGCCAGCGTCCGCCCGTCGAACGTGACCTCGATGCGCTGGCCGGTGCGGATCGGCGCGGGCTGGCCCCGCAGGGCGGTCCGCAGGTCGAAGGACTGGTCGTCCGCGGCCCGGGCCGTGCCGGTCCCGACGGTCGTGACCCCGTCGCGGGCCGTGGCGCGCACGTCCGCCCGCGGCAGCGCGTAGCCGCGGACGGCGTTCCCGCCGACCTGCACGTCGAGGTAGGGCAGGATCCGGTCGACGCGGCTGCGGTCGCCGTTGGGGTAGGCGTAGGTGATCTGCAGCCGGCTGCCGGCGCGCAGGTCCATGTCGGGCGCGAAGTCGGCCGCGTAGAAGCCGGTGTCCTGCACGTCGACGGCGCGCGTCTCGGCGGCGTTGCCCTGCCCGGCCGGCGGCTGGGCGCGGACCGTGACGGTCCCGCCCGGCGTGGTCTCGCCGGAGACGCGCTCCGCCGCCGTGTCCCACTCGATGCCGAGCGGCGGCACGGTCAGCTCGCGGACGGCCTCCCCGAACGCCACGCGCACGCGGTCGCGCGGCCGGGGATAGTAGACGTTGCCCGCGGCGTCGCGCAGCGTCGCGTTGAACTGCCCGAGGAAGCTCGCCGTGGCGGTGGCCGCGGCGCGGGCCTGCCCGGCCGCGTCGGTCACCGTGATGGCGGCGTCGGCCCCGCCCGCGATCGTGCCGTCCAGCCGCCCGGCTTCGGGCCACACGCGCAGCGCGGCGGCGGCGGTGGCCAAGATCACCTGGTGGCCTTCGGCCGTGGTCAGGAGGACGGTGACGGGAGTGCCCGGCACGATGTCGGGCGTGCCGGCGAAGTCGGCGCCGTAGCGCCCGTCGGCGCCGACCGTCACGGTCACGGTCCGCTGGTTGAACAACCCGCCGGCGGAGACCGCCAGCGCGACGCCGGCCGGCGCGAGGCCGGACACGCGGTCGGCGGCGGGGTCGACCTCGGCGGTCAGGCGCGGGATGGGCAGGTCGACGCTCTCGCCGTCGCGCCGCAGCTCGAGCCGGTAGGTCGGGACGACCTCGACGGGGTCGCCGGCCGCGTTGGCCAGCGTGGCCTGGAACGTGGCCCCGCCGCCGAACGCCCCTCCCGCGTCGACGGCGGCGGTGGCGCGGGCCTTGCCGACGCCCTGGGCGTCGCGCAGCGTCAGGCGGACGGGGTCGCCGGGCGAGGCGATGCCGGTCACGCCCGACTCGCCCAGCCGGACGGTGAGCCGGACCACGCCCCAGGCGCGCGTCACGTTGACGTCGAGGCCCTGCCGGCGCTCGACCACCGCCACCTGGCCGGTGGTGCCGGGCGCGATGTCGGCGCTGCCCGCGAAGCCGACGCTGTAGCGGCCGTCCGTCCCGGCGGTCGCGGTCTGGGCCGGCGCGCCGGCGCCCGTGCCGACGGTGACGCGCACCGTGGCGCCGGCCGGCGCGGTGCCGGCGACCGTGTCGGCAGCCGCGTCGGGCGTGATGGCCAGGCTGGGGACGACATAATCGACGGCCGCCGCGCCGCCGAACGCGACGCTGAGGACGTCGCCGGGCTGGACGGGCGTCTCGGCGCCGCCGGGGTCGGTCAGCGTGATGCTGAAGAGCCCGAGGAACGCCGCGGTGCCCTGGCCGATGCCGGCCGCCTGACCGGCGCGCCGCAGCTCGACGCGGACGACGGCGCCGTTGGGGCCGAGCCCGGTGACGGTGGCGCCGTGGAGGCGGACGTTGAGCTGCTCGGTCAGCGGGCGCTCGGCCCGGAAGGTGAACGGGCCGCGGACGTGGTCGACGCGCAAGGTCGAGCCGGCCTGCAGGTCGGCGCGACCGGCGAAGGCGGCGCTGTAGCGCCCGCCGCCGTCGGCGACGGTGGCCTGGCTGACGCCGGCGGCGCCCAAGCCGGTGGACACGGTGACGGTGATGGCCGCGCCGGGCGCGGCGGTGCCGGTGACGGTGTCGGTGTCGGCGTCGCCGGCGATCGTCAGGGGCGGCACGCTGTCCTCGATGGCGGCGCCGCCGTCGATGCCGACCTTGACGCGGTCGCCGGCCACGATCGCGACGGCCTGGCCATCGGCGTCGACGGCGTCCAGGCTGAACACGCCGATGAACGGGAGCGCGCCGCCGGCGTCGCCGCCGCGCAGGGCGCCGGCGGCGCTGCGCACCTCGAGGGTCAGGTCGGCGCCGGGCGCGGCCTGGCCGGTGACGGTCGCCCGGCCGAGGGTGACGGTGGCGCGCGAGACGGCCGTCGCCGGGGCCTGCGACGGCGCGCGGGCGGCGGCCGCCGGGGGCCAGGCGAGCAACGTCGAGAGGGCGAGGCACGACAACCAGGCGCGACGCGAGCGCGGCATCACATCCTCCGTGACCGTGGGCTGGGATTGTGGGTGGGCCGGTGGCCGCCGGCATCGGGCGGCGGTGCACGGCGCTGCGCGGATTATTGGGACCGCGGGGCGGTTCGTCAAACGGCCTGCAGCCGGTCTGCCCGTCCTGGGCGGGACGTTCCGCCGGATCGGGAGCCGTCGGTCGTCAGATCGCGCCGTCGTGCGCCCGCGGCAGCCGGGCGCGCTCCGCGCCGCCCGCGCCATCGACGTCGACGGCATCGCGGTCGGCACCGCTGCGGGCGCGGGCCCAGAGCGTTTCGGCGAGCTGCCGGCCGGCGGCCAGGGTCTCGTCGTACAGGGCCCGCAGCTCGCCGCGCGACACGCGCTCGCCGTGGACCTCCCAGCGCAGGATGGCCTCGCCGATCAGCCGCGTGCCGGCATAGGCCACGGCGACCTTGGGGACGATGCCGATGACCGGGATCAGGCCGACGAGCTCGCGGGCGATCTGGCGGAACAGCAGCCCGCCCCCGATGACGCCGGCGACCTCGGTCATCAGCGCGCGCACCGAGCCGTGCTTGCCGGCCATGAGGGCGATCTTGTAGGCCATCACGAGCTGGTTCTTGGTCAACACGAACACGTCGGCCAGGTTGAGGGGGATGGTCAGCACGGGCGCGATCTCGGCGACGCCGGTCGAGAACGCGTAGGTGGCGTTGGTGCGCGCGACGTCGTCGACGAGGGCGGCGATGAGCGGTTCGCGCAGGACGGGGAGCTGGCGCGCCAGCGCCAGGCGCACGTGGTCGGGGGCGGCGGTCGCGGCGCGCAGCGCCGGCGTCAGGCGGGCCTGGATGTCG